>NZ_JABAED010000001.1:70211-419985 GCF_023701875.1 Rahnella sp. CG8 | reverse complement strand
CCTCCGACTCCGGCACGGCCGCTCCGAGCTGTCGAGCAGAGACAGCCGGTCTCACGGCGGCGGACACCGCCACCACCACCGCCGCCACCTGCGGCAATTGCGATCCCGGCACCCAGTGCGACAACGCCCAGAACGGCACCTAAAACAGCCGGGTCAAAATTAGAGGAGTCGATGACCAGCGCCCCGGCATCAGGAATGGTTTCATAAGCGGGAACGATCGGGGTTGCCCCCGCTGTTGCGCCGGTATCGACAAACGCGGCATGTTCGATCGGGTGGGTGCCATCATCAAAAATCAGTTCGCTGTGATTCCCCTTGCCATCTGTATCGAAGAAACTGTGATAGCGGACGGTGCGTCCGTCTTTCATGTGAATAACAAGATCATTCCCCACACGCTCATAGCGGGTGACCACGTCACGGGTCGCGTGTACGCGTACTATGCTGATTTGATTAAGAGTTACGTCCTGACTGGCGTTTGAAACCTGGGAGATTACTGCACCATTAGTACGAGAAAGAATATCAATAACAACGCTACCGTTCTGAGCCATGTTGTACCCCTGTTACGCCAGTTGTTGTCCATACACGCTAAACACCGCTCTTCCTTTTCAGGTAAAAAGCGGTTCAGCGGGTAATGAAGACCATTAAGAAAAATGGATAAACTTCCAACTGGTGTGAGGTATTGCCACAGGCTACAAAACAAACAAAAACGGCTGTTATTAAATTTATATATTTTTTAGGGGCTTTGGTTAACCATCATTTCGGTATTTTTTCCCGAAACTCCATAAGTTATATGCATGATTTGAGTTAATCGCCATAAAAAGACATAATCATTAAGATTGAAATAATTCATTAAAAAAAGTCAAACCATCAGTTTGACAGATGTTAAATTTTGGTTTAACACTATGCGGATAATTTTATTATTATAAAAAACAACAAATTAATAAATTACCCACATAATATACATGGTGTTATTGTTAACAAAATTAAGCAACAGACAGTCAGATAATCAATCAAATTAACTTATCAATTGTGTGATCGCCTTGTAGATTTTATGGCAAAAGGGTATTTGGCAAACACATAATTAGGACTATGCGCAATCACAGCACTTATGCTTTCTGATAAAGTGTCCGCCCAGTGCGTCTGTGGGCGGATAAAGGCTTAATTTTTTAAACGCAAAGGGATTTTCACAACATGCCTCACGGCCCGATAACTGCACCGCCCTCGCAGGAAATGTTCGCTGAACACATTTCGCAACCTGGCTTTAGCGGGTTCTGCGCTGACCGGTTTATCGCGCAGGTCAGCAGTTTATCTGTTGCATCAGGTTGCGTTGCGGCAACGATGTTGTGTACCACTGTTTGTGCAAAAACCGTCGTCCGCTAAAAGCGTCATTACAAGAATGAAGGAAAAAACTCATCATCATGGCTGGTAAATATTTATCGCTGACATCAACCAATATCACGCGATTCTTTTGGTTGTTCATTTTGTTACTGGCTATGGGGCTCGGCCTTTACGGGTATAACTACACCAATGCTTATCTGAACGACAAACTGCGCACGGTGCAAAATACCGCTGACTTGCTGCAAAAGCGCATCGATAAGTATCGCTACATGACCTACCAGATTTACGACAATTTCACCGGCCAGCCTATGGCGGCGGATGCCGTCAGTGCGCAGGAAATCCGCCTGCGTCAGGATATGTATTTTGTCTCCAAACCTCACAAGAAAACTGATGCGCTGATTTTCGGTGCACACGACAGTTCCACGCTGGATTTAACCCTGAAAATTTCATCCTTCCTGGATGACCAGTGGGGCTCAACAACTCACCCTTATTCGCTGTATTACCTGAACGGTCAGGATAACAGCATGTTGTTGATCACCACGGTGCCGCTGCAGTTGCAAGACTCCCGCCTGAAGGAAAACTATTTCACCAGCACGCTGCAATCACGCCGTGCCGAAATGTTGCAGCAGGCGAACACGCTGGACGAACGCGAAAGTTATTCTCCTCTGCGCAAATCGCGCCAGAGTAACGACTATTCCTTCTCCCTGCGCACCACCTTTAATAATCCGGGACATCTGGCGACCGTGATTGCCTTCGATTTACCGATGAGTGATCTCATCCCTTACAGTATGTCGAGAGATAATTTCCAGCTTAATGGCAACACCACGGCGGTCAATGAAGGTGATCCGGCCGATGATAATCCGGCGGCCAGCAGCATCGTGATGCAGGGATGGTCGCTGGTGTTTGATGTGCCGCTGAGAAATTCACCGCTGTCACTCACCTACCACGTTCCGCTGTTCAGCCTTGTGGTTGATCTTTCACGTAATAACTTCTGGCTGATCCTGATTAACCTGTTCCTGATCGGGCTGGCGATGACCAGTATCTATTTCATTCGCCATCAGTACATCCGCCCGAGCGAGAATATGGCGGCACAATTACAGATGCAGCAGGCGCTGAATCAGGAAATCATTTCGGGTCTGCCGCTCGGTTTACTGGTGTATAACTTCAGCAACCACAGCGTGATCCTCAGTAATAAAATTGCTGACCAGTTATTACCGCATCTGAGTCTGAACAAAATTGCCAATATGGCCGAGCAGCATCACGGCACGATACAGGCGACCGTCAATAACGAAGTTTATGAAATCCGCATGATCCGCAGCCAGATTTCGCCGGAAACTTACCTGTTTATGCTCCACGATCAGGATAAAGAAGTGATGGTGAACCGCACGCTGCAACAGGCCAAACGTGAGTTTGAGAAGAACCTGCAGGCACGCAAACTGATGCTGCATAATCTGGGCATTGAGCTGAATCAGCCATTGCAGGAACTGAACGGGCTGGCCGTGGCGTTAGTGGAAGAACAGAAACCGGAAGAACGTCAGGCGCTGGAAAGCAAACTCCTGAGTGAGTCGCGTAACGCGCTGACGCTGGTTGATAACATTACGCTGCTGACCCGTCTGGAAACTCAGGACTGGCAACCGGCGAACGATAAGTACGTGCTTTCAACCCTGGTAGATGAGCTGTTGCTTGAGGCCCTGCCCCGCCTGAATCAGAAAGGCCTCGGGTTGCTGAATCATTTCCAGATTGCCCCTGAAGCGGCCTTTGTCGGCGATATGCAGGCAGTGAAGAAAATTCTGTCCCTGCTGCTCGATTATGCCATTGTTACCACATCGCTGGGCAAGGTGACCCTGACCAGCGAACAGGACGAAGATCGCCCGGATCAGCTGATTTTCCACATAAACGATACGGGTAGCGGAATTTCCAAAGAAGAATTGAGTAATCTGAATTATCCTTTCCTTAGCCAGACGTTAGTCGATCGCTTTAACCACGGTTCCGGGCTGACATTCTTCCTGTGTAATCAGCTGTGCAAAAAACTGGGCGGTCAGCTGGAAATCCGCAGCAAGCTCAACATCGGCACACGCTATACTGTACGTGTTAAACAACGTCAGGAAGCGCAGGAAATCGAAGCGGAAGACGAGAAATTACTCAATGATGTGACGGTATTACTCGATATCACATCAGAGGAAGTTCGCGGTATTGTGACCCGGACCATGAACGCTTACGGCGCGGTGTGCATCGTGGCTGACGATCGTCAGGTCGCGCGGGAATATGATGTTTTACTGACAGATAACCCGCAAAACAGTGACAAATTTACCCTGCTGCTGACTGACGATGAGTCGGGATTCCAGCAGCTTGAAAAGCATTATATTCGCGTCAATTACAACATCAGCAATGCGCTGATAGACGCAACCTTACTGTTAATCGAACAGCAATTTTCTGTATCCGATGACAGTGTTTCACCCGAAGAGCCCGGCGAAGACTCTCTCGACCTTTATGAAAAGCAGCTAAAATCAAGCGATTACTATCAGCTTTTCGTCGAGACAGTACCGGAAGATCTTGAGAAACTGTATAATGAAAACCAACGTCGTGATTTCACATCACTTTCCCAAACAGCACATCGTCTCAAGGGAGTGTTCGCTATGCTGAACCTGACCCCAGGCAAGCAAATGTGTGAATCGTTAGAACAATACATCGCAGATGGCGATGCGTTACAGATTACTGAAACCATCAACCACATTGATTCTTTTGTCTCCAGACTGCTCCAGCAAGGTAGCTAATCACATGAATAATATGAACGTAATTATTGCTGATGACCATCCTATCGTCCTGTTTGGTATTCGTAAGTCCCTTGAACAAATTGAATGGGTGAATGTTGTAGGCGAGTTCGAAGACTCAACTGCACTGGTTAACAGCTTAAGCAAACTTGATGCTCATGTGCTGATCACTGACCTGTCCATGCCGGGCGATAAATTCGGCGATGGCATCACCCTGATCAAATACATCAAGCGCCACTACCCGCAGTTATCCATCATTGTTCTGACCATGAACAATAATCCGGCGATCCTGAGTTCTGTACTGGATCTGGATATCGAGGGGATTGTGCTTAAGCAAGGCGCGCCAACTGACCTGCCAAAAGCGCTGGCCGCATTGCAGAAAGGCAAAAAGTTCACGCCGGACAGCGTGGCAAAACTGCTGGAAAAAATCAGCGCCAACGGTTACGGCGACAAACGCCTGTCTCCGAAAGAAAGCGAAGTTCTGCGCCTGTTCGCAGAAGGTTTCCTGGTGACTGAGATTGCCAAAAAGCTGAACCGCAGCATTAAAACCATCAGCAGCCAGAAGAAATCTGCGATGCTGAAACTGGGCGTGGAAAACGATATCGCCCTGCTGAACTATCTGTCTTCCGTCAGCTCCCAGCCGGTAGATAAAGACTAACGCTTCAGGGCGTTATGTAGGTTCAGACGTGAAAAAGGCACCTAACGGTGCCTTTTGTATTTTCCGACGTCGTCCGTCAGGATTGTCGCTTTCTGCGAACCAGCGCACTGTAATAACGCAGCGTATCGCGCAGGGTTTCCAGTGTGACTGGCTTGGATAAACAGTTATCCATTCCCGCTTCGAGACAACGCTGCCGTTGTTCCGCCAGCGCGTTAGCGGTGACGCCGATCACCGGTAAGGTATGGCCGAGTTCGCGCAGTTTTGCCGTCAGCCCGTACCCGTCGAGGCGCGGCATGTTGACGTCGCTGAGCACAATATCAATTTCATGCGCGCGCATGGCATCCAGTGCGTCAATCCCGTCGTTCGCCGTCACCACGATATAGCCCATCGTGCCCAGTTGATCCGCCAGGAGACGGCGGTTAATCGGATGATCATCCACCACCAGCAAGGTAATATCGCTGTAATCCTGCGCCACAGCGGATTCCGGCGTCGCTGAGCCGCCCTCTTCCGCTGTCGTCTCGAGACGGTAAATCCGGTTGAGCAGCGCAGTGATTTCCAGTGGTGTGGACGTACTATGAATCCAGTAACCCGGACGCGTTTCGACTGGCGGCCCGATATGGCCGATTGAGAATTCAATCTGTGCGGCCAGTTCGCCCTTATGGATCAGCGGCGTGTCAGTAATCAGCACATCTTCCCGCTGGCTTTGCAGTTCCGGCTCGCAGCGCTGAACATTCGCGCCGTGATAACGCATCAGTTGCATCAGGTAACTTTCCAGATAAGCATTGCGCACATCCAGCCAGACCGTTTTGTCCTGCCAGTTGTCCAGCGGCTCACCCGACGGGAAAGTGGCGTTGTAGAGCGGAATACGCACCGTAAACGAACTGCCCAACCCCGGTTCGGATTCCACCTCAATATCGCCATCCATCAGGTTAATCAGCTTTTCACAGATAGCCAGCCCCAGACCGGTGCCCTGGAAATGGCGCTGCACGCCGGTTCCGCCCTGGAAGAACGGATCAAACAGGCGGGTGATTTCGCGCTCAGGGATCCCGACGCCGGTATCGCGCACCTGAAACTCAAGATAGTTTCCGCAGGTTCTGACATTCAGAACAATGCAGCCGGTGTCGGTAAATTTAATCGCATTGTTCAGGATGTTGGAGATGACCTGTTGCAGACGCACCGGATCGCCATTGAATGACAACGGCACGTTGTGTTCGATAAAGCAGTAAAGTCCCAGACGCTTTTTCACCACCAGCGGCAAATAGTTACCGGCAATGTGAGTGATCACTTCGCGACAGGAGAATTCCTGCGGCTCGATTTTCAGCTGCTCGGATTCAATTTTGGAGAAGTCGAGAATGTCGCTGATGATTTTCAACAGCAGTGCCGACGAGTTATTCATTGCCGTCACCAGACGGTCAACGCCCTGAGGCAACCCTTGCGTTTGCAGTAAATCCAGGTTGCCGATGATACCGTAAAGCGGCGTGCGCAATTCATGGCTGACGGTTGCCAGGAACATTGATTTCGACTGGCTGGCCTGCTCGGCCGCATTAGCCATTTCCTGCAAAGACTCTTCCATTTTCACGCGCGCACTGACGTCGATCAGCACACAAATCGCCACGTCTTCATTACGGTAGCGTGAATGCACGAAACTTAGCTGGATGTTGTTATTGTTCTTGGTGATGACATCGACGAAATTGGTCTGCTGATCGCAGATGATCCGCGTAATACGCTGCCGGTCTTCCTGCGTCAGCATGCTGATATAATTATGCGCCAGTTCATTACTCAGGATGTTAACGCCATCGCTGATACGCAAAATGGAAATGCCGACCGGCGCTGAGGCCACGATTTTATGGTTGAACTGTTCATGTTCTTCAAGCCGGAATGCGTTTTCCTCGGCCGGTAAAAACATTTTGCGCTCAAAAACCCAGGCCAGAATAAACAATAACAGGCCGGAGAATATATTCAGTAAAACCGCATTAAAAATCAGGATCTTAAATCGCTCGATCACCGTATTAAACGGCATGGAATACACCACACTCAGCGAGGACGGTGTCAGCGGCTTTTTGTAGACCAAATCTTTATAACCATTTACATACCCGAAGAATGAACTGGCCTGCGGATAATCGCCCGGCGCGGCGCTGTAGTGCCCGTCCTCGGAAATCCCCAGCAGCGGCTGATCGTCTTCATCCAGCAACGTCACGGCGGTGTGCTGTGAATTCGGATTCAACAAATCTTCGGCGCGCAGATTTTGCTGAATACCCATCAGCGCTTCGAGTTTATTGCCGACATAAATCGGGGTCAGCACATACAAATTTCCGGAGTCTTTACTGCCGGACTGCGACACCCAGTACAGGCTGTTTTCTTTATCTGTGCTCTTACTGTTGCGATATTGCATAATTTTTTCATGCAATGATTTCAACTGTTCCTGGCTTTCGCGCTCGAACGGTTCGCTGCTGATACCAAAATCAACCAGACACAAACTCTCGCCACTGATGAGGAACACGCGATTGAGATCGTAGGCATCGGAAAAGTTGTCTTTCCAGTAATGGATCATGTTACCCAGCGAAGCCAGCGAATTACGGTAGCTATCATTAATCTGCGAGCAGTCGGACTCAGGGAACAATGAGAGATAAGACGGCGCCGTGTTTTTAGTGCTGATTATGCCGTTGATGATATCCAGCCCGTTCACTGAAGCGCTCAGGCGATTCTCAGCCATAAACTTAATGCTGTGCATCACATCATTGGAATTTTTGATGTAACTCTGCGCCAGATCGTAATTGAGATTGTCCTCATCGCGGATCTCGGATTCTTTGTTATGGAAAATATTCAGCACATAAAAGGTGGTCAGCAGCACACCCAGTGTCCACAACATAAGCGCCAGCACCCGGAAAAGATAACGGGAGATTTTTAGCGTTGTGCGAAACGAAGCAAGATATTTCAAGGATTAACCATTAGCAAAACGGCTCAGCGAGCGGAATGGGGATCAGGATACACTATTGCCAGACTTTCTAAAAAGCGCCGCATAATGCAGTGTAGGTGAAAGATTTGTTTTAAGACGAATCCAATAAAAAAGGGCATAACTATTGTTATGCCCTTTTGTCTGCTGACTAAGAAAACTTATTCTTCTTCGTCATCAGCTGGCTGATCGTCTTCACTTTCCGCGTCGTCTGGCAGATCGGCTGCTTGTGCCGCTTCCAGTTCGCCCGCTTCGGTGGCTACGCCATCCAGTTCTTCGTCTTCAACCGGTTCTGCAACACGTTGCAAGCCAACCACATTCTCATCGTCTGCGGTACGGATAAGCGTCACACCCTGAGTGTTACGACCAACAGTACTCACTTCGGAAACACGGGTACGCACCAGCGTACCGGCATCGGTGATCATCATGATTTGATCCGCTTCATCAACCTGAATCGCACCAATAACCGGTCCGTTACGCTCACTCACTTTGATTGAGATAACGCCCTGCGTTGCACGGGATTTAGTTGGGTACTCGGTCGATTCAGTACGTTTACCGAAACCGTTCTGCGTCACAGTCAGGATACAACCGTCACCGCGTGGGATGATAAGCGATACAACGCTGTCGCCTTCGCCCAGACGGATACCGCGAACCCCCGTCGCCGTACGGCCCATTGAGCGGACGGCTTCTTCAGAGAAGCGCACGACTTTACCTGCTGCAGAGAACAGCATGACTTCGTCTTTACCGTCAGTCAGGTCAACACCAATCAGCTCATCACCCTCGTTGAGGTTGATGGCGATAATGCCGGCGCTGCGTGGACGGCTGAAATCGGTCAGCGCGGTTTTCTTCACGGTACCGCTGGCGGTTGCCATGAACACATGACGACCTTCTTCGTACTCGCGTACTGGCAGAATGGCGGTAATACGTTCGTTCGGCTCAAGCGGCAACAGGTTGACGATAGGACGGCCACGGGCACCGCGGCTGGCTTCCGGCAACTGATAGACTTTCATCCAGTACAGACGCCCGCGACTTGAGAACATCAGAATAGTGTCGTGGGTGTTGGCCACCAGCAGACGATCGATAAAGTCTTCTTCTTTAATGCGTGCTGCTGACTTCCCTTTACCGCCGCGACGCTGCGCTTCGTAATCAGTCAGAGGCTGATATTTCACGTAGCCCTGATGCGACAAGGTCACCACAACGTCTTCCTGATTGATCAGGTCTTCGATGTTGATGTCAGAGGTATTTGCCGTAATTTCGGTACGACGCGGATCGTTGTATTGATCACGGATCGCTTCCAGTTCTTCACGAATGACTTCCATCAGACGGTCAGGGTTGGACAGGATGAACAGCAGCTCAGCGATTTGCACCAGCAGCTCTTTGTATTCATCCAGCAGTTTTTCGTGCTCAAGACCGGTCAGTTTCTGCAGACGCAGATCCAGAATGGCCTGTGCCTGTTGCTCAGTCAGGAAGTATTTTCCATCATGAATACCAAACTGCGGCTCCAGCCATTCAGGACGGGCTGCATCGTCACCCGCACTTGCCAGCATTGCTGACACGTTGCCCAGATCCCATGAACGCGCGACCAGGCCAGCTTTCGCTTCAGCCGGCGTCGGTGCCGCACGGATCAGTTCAATGATCGGGTCGATGTTCGCCAGCGCGATAGCCAGTGCTTCGAGGATATGAGCACGGTCGCGGGCTTTACGCAGTTCGAAAATGGTACGACGCGTCACCACTTCACGGCGGTGGCGGACGAACGCTGACAAAATTTCTTTCAGACCGAGAATCTTCGGCTGACCCTGGTGCAGTGCCACCATGTTGATGCCGAAAGACGTCTGCAGTTGCGTCAGGGAATACAGGTTGTTCAGAACCACTTCACCGACAGCATCGCGTTTAATTTCAATCACGATACGCATGCCGTCTTTATCAGACTCATCGCGCAGCGCACTGATACCTTCGACGCGTTTTTCTTTCACCAGCTCGGCGATCTTTTCGATCAGACGGGCTTTGTTCACCTGATACGGGATCTCGTGAACAATGATGGTTTCGCGACCAGTTTTCGCATCGGCTTCTACTTCAGCACGGGCACGGATATAAATTTTGCCACGGCCGGTACGGTAAGCTTCTTCGATACCACGGCGACCGTTGATGATCGCAGCCGTCGGGAAGTCTGGCCCCGGGATGTGTTCCATCAGCCCTTCAATGCTGATGTTTTCATCTTCAATATACGCCAGACAGCCGTTGATCACCTCGGTGAGGTTATGCGGCGGAATGTTGGTTGCCATACCGACAGCGATACCCGACGAGCCGTTAACCAGCAGGTTGGGAATGCGCGTTGGCATAACAGAAGGAATTTGTTCTGTGCCGTCATAGTTTGGCACGAAATCGACAGTTTCTTTTTCTAAATCTGCCAGCAATTCGTGTGCAATTTTTGACATGCGGATTTCGGTATAACGCATGGCTGCTGCGGAGTCGCCATCCACTGACCCGAAGTTACCCTGCCCGTCCACCAGCATATAGCGAAGTGAGAAAGGCTGAGCCATACGAACGATGGTGTCATAAACCGCGGTATCACCGTGTGGGTGATATTTACCGATAACGTCACCGACCACACGGGCCGATTTTTTATAGGCTTTATTCCAGTCGTTACCGAGGACATTCATTGCGAAAAGTACGCGGCGGTGCACCGGTTTCAAACCATCGCGCACATCTGGTAACGCACGTCCGACAATAACGGACATCGCATAATCCAAATAAGAGTTTTTAAGCTCTTCTTCGATGTTAATCGGTGTGATTTCTCTGGCAAGGTCGCTCATGGAGCTGCTATCCCTCTACTGATTATTCATGGCCGCTGCCCACGTAGGCATATATAGCGCAAAGGTGTAAAACTATACCACAAACCAGCCAAACGTGGAAAACAACCGCCCCCTTTTGCCGACTATTATCCAACGCGTTTCAAACCTTTGCACGCAGGGCTTCATTTCGTATAAACATTAACCAAAACCACAAAACTGAGCCAAAGCAGATGGAATATGTATAATCCGCTAATCAAGTTATAAGGAGTTCATCACGCTCATGACAACCACACCCTCCGCAACACCGCAAAACATCGACCATGAAGAAATCGCCAAATTTGAAGCCGTCGCCTCGCGCTGGTGGGATCTGGAAGGCGAATTCAAACCGCTGCATCGCATCAATCCGCTGCGTCTGAACTACATTCTCGAACGCGCTGATGGCCTGTTTGGAAAAAATGTTCTCGATGTCGGCTGCGGTGGCGGCATTTTGAGTGAAAGCATGGCAGTGGCGGGGGCGACAGTCACCGGACTGGACATGGGCGGCGAACCCTTGCAGGTAGCACGTTTGCATGCACTGGAAAGCGGCGTGAAGGTGGAGTACGTGCAGGAAACCGTGGAAGCGCACGCCGACGCGCATCCGCAGCAATATGACGTGGTGACTTGCATGGAAATGCTGGAACACGTACCGGATCCGGCTTCTGTCGTTGCCGCCTGCGCGCGTCTGGTGAAACCTGGCGGCCATGTGTTCTTTTCCACCATCAACCGCAACAATAAAGCCTGGCTGATGGCCATTTTCGGCGCTGAATATGTGCTGAAAATGGTGCCGAAAGGCACGCACGACATCAAAAAATTCATCAAGCCGTCTGAATTGCTGGGCATGATTGACCGCACATCGCTGTTTGAGCGTCACATTATGGGACTGCACTACAACCCGCTGACCGACCATTTCAAACTCGGGCCAAATGTTGATGTGAACTACATGATCCACACCCAGGCGCTGTAATATTCTGACCGCAAAAAAGGGTACAGCCTGCGCTGCACCCTTTTAATTTCACGGCTAACTGACTGACTTACCAGCGAATACCCACCCCAACTGACGCTTCGGTTTGCGAAAAATCATCTGACCCTTCTTGCTGTCCAACCTTGCCCCAGAGCGTGGTATTTTCGCCCAAATTGCCACTGATCCCGGTACTCAGTTCCGCACTGTCTTTGGCGGTGTTATCGGTGAAATTCACGCCATCCACATTCAGGGAAGTTTCCGCACTGTTATGGCGGTAATTCGCCTCTACAAAAGGTCTGAGATGCAGCGTCGGCGACGGATGAATATCCCATTCACTGCGCAAGCCTAAGCGCGTCTGAACGTTATTATCCCCCTGTTGTGCCACTTTCGACTGATTCGACGCGGTAAAATCTTTCTGCTTCACGCCCTGATAAATCACCTGCGCCTGGGGTTGCACGGTCCAGTTCCACTGGTTTCCCTGCATCAGGGTAAAACGGTAACCACCTTCCAGTGAGGCGGAAAGGCCGGAAGAGTGATAATTATCATCACCTGTACCGTCTTCGCTGACGCTGTTATCAAACCAGGCATATTGCATCCAGCTGTCGAGATACGCGCCCTGATGATCCTGTGCGTTCTGATACCAGGAAGCGGTCAGTCCGACGGCGTATCCCTGGCTGTCATTATCTGATTTGCGCCCGGTCAGTACACTGGTGCTATCGCCGTGGCTGTTACTGTAACCGCCCACCACACCCGCCAGGATTTCCCCGTCACCTGCATTATTGCGCAGGAAATTGCCGCTGATCTGAACCACTGACGTGTCATTGTGACTGTCAATCTGGCTGGCAAAGGTTGAGCTGTCGCGCGATGAATCCACCCGCAGCTTAATATTGTCATGACCGGCACCGGCATGATCCTGCGCCGTCATACTGAAGGCATTATTGGCGATGCGCAGGTTGCTCATATAGCCGCCCATTTTAGGGTTCAGCACCGGTGTAAAATCTTCCCCGCCAGAGGCTGGCACAGGTTGCGGCTGCGGTTGAACATCGGGATCAGGTTGCGGCTGGACGTCAGGATCGGGCTGAGGTTCCGGTTGAGGCTCCGGCGTCACCACCTGCGAGCGCAGATACCAGTCCTGATTATCCTGCACCAGAGAATAGTCGTAGGCGCCCATATTGATATATTGCTGACCACCGGCCAGATGGAAATCTGCCGCGTTCTGGAAGCTTTGCGGGTCGGCAACAAAATCGACAACTTTGATGCCGGTTTGTGTCGCCTGCCCGATGCCGCTGACCGGCACAACCGCCAGCGCGGTATCACCGGAAGTATTGCCGTTAAGAATCAGCTGGTCGGTCGCCGAGGTATCACCATTCATTTCAGTTTCCAGCACCAGCGTGCCGCCGCCGGTGTAATCACCGTTGACCGTCAGCGTATCCCCGGCCTTGCCATTCTCCAGACTGGCGGTTCCTGCGCTGTTATCAAGGCTGCCGTTGACCGTCACACCGGCTAAATAGGTCAATGCATCCAGGGAAAGATTCGTGTTCAGCGTGCCTTTAAGCGCCATACCGGACGTAGCATTCACCAGCGTGCCCCCCGTGCCGGTAAACAGGCTGGCATCCAGCGCCGAGGAAGTGTCCTGATTTGTCAGGACCAGCTGAGTGTTGTCGGAAATCAACAGTGTACCGGTGGAATCCGCATCGATGCTGCGCACCTGCTGATCCATGCCGGTGGCAAACGTGGCATTTTCGCCGACGTACAATGAAGAGGCGTCTGCGATGATGTTTTCCGCGCCTCCCTGCAAAGTACCCTGTTCGACCCGGACAGCGGAATGGCTGTTGCCCGAATCTTTCAGAATCAACGTACCGTTACCGGTTTTGGTGAACGTGCTGTCAACGTCTGCCTGCCCGCCGGTACTGTCAGCGGTTAAGCCGCCCCATTGCGTGGTCACGCCGTCGTCCACCTGCATCGTCCCTGAGGCCCGCATTTCAATATCTCGTGCCTTACCGGTTTGTGCTGATGTGGTATCGACCTGCCCGCTGGTATCGCCCGGCGCAGAAATCTCCAGCGTACTGGCCTGTGCCGGATCAGTAAAAATGACCTGACGATTATAGGCTTCATCGCCCAACTGAGAGTTACCGGTGACCTGCAATGTCCCGGAAGCGATCTGCGTCGTGCCCAGATAAGTATTGTTATCCGCCAGCGTGACGCGTCCGGCACCGGCATCAATCACCGCATACACGCCGCCATCAACGTGATAGTCGCTGCCCGTCCCCAGCGTCACCAGATCAGCATTACCGATTACCGTACCGCCGGACCCTGTAATCGTCAGGCCGTCGTTAGTCTGATTCGCTTCACCGTTGAAGGTGGTCATGTCCGACAAATCCAGCACACCGCCGTCGAGCACAACAGACTGCGGATCGGCCTGCAATATCGCTAAATCTTCAGCATCGCCCTGAACGCTGAGTACAGCGTTTTGTTCCACCACAATGTCGCCATCCAGCCCCATAGACTGCGCGCCGGTCAGGGTGAAACTGCCGTTTTCTGCCACGGTCAGATCGCCCGCACCTGTTGTGGTGCCCGCCATATAGCCGCTGTTAACAATGACATTACCGCCAGCATCAATATTCAATGTGCTGTTCTCATGCCCCATAAAGGCATTTTTAAAGGTTTGCTGCGTGCTGCCAACATTCAGTATTGCCGTGTCATTCACATAATTATCGTTACCTAACACAATACCGTGACAGGTATCTGCCGCAGCCTGACAGTTGGTGTCGCCGACATTGATCAGCGTGTCATCACGTCCCAGAGTGACCGTGCCCTCTAAAATGTCGAATACGCCGGTAAAACCGCTGTTATCAGCATTAAGTACCAGTTCACCAGCACCGCGTTTGAAAATCGCGCCATAACCGGCGATCGAGTCATAAGCGCCGTCGTTGGCGGTATTACCGATGATCAGCGTTTTATCTGCAGCAATATCAAAATCGGCTTCGCTGTGGCCGAGATACATGAACCCGCCGCCAGCGGCATCGGGAGCATCGCCATAATTGCCAGCGACGTTATCGTGGTAATAGGCAACACCATCATTTTCTTGATAGTTTTCATCAATGTTGATGTTGATCAGGAATGGCGTAGACGCGCTGCTGGTGTAGATTGCGCCTCCCTGTCCTTCGGCCTGATTGCCGGTGAATTCGCTGTTAGTGATAAACATGCTGCCGTGGGAGTCAGACGTATTGTCCGTGGCATCAATCGCACCACCGCTACCATTACCTGAACTGGCACTTTTGTTGGTTTTTGCCTGATTATCCTCAAATAAAACATTTGTCAGCTGGACTTTATTATTAAGAGAATAAATAGCGCCGCCTTTCCCCTCACTGGAAATATTCCCTGAAAACACGGCATTAGTAATGGCAAGATCAGTATCACCTTCATCATTGGTGCCATTCATATATATTGCACCGCCGTAATCATGGGCGACGTTATCAATGAACAGGGTATTTTCTAAATATACCGTCGAGTTTTCTTTCGCAAAGATCGCGCCACCGTTTCCCGAACTGCTGTTTCCGGTAAATACGCTGTAACCGGTGGTGCTCTCAGGAATAATCTCCAGTGTGGTGCTGTTTCCCAGGTGGAAGGCACCGCCCGAGGAACCTGAACCGTTCAGGCCGGAGAACTGCATCTCAGCGCCATCAGCCACGGTATAGGTATTGAGGGTTTTATTTTCAAGCGTGGTGGCCGTGGCGTTGCAACTTTCAGTAATTTGCAACCCTGAACAGGTCGGGAGAGTTTCTGCAAAAGCCGCCTCTGAAAAAGGCAATAAATTAAAGACTAAAAATAAACACGCCGTGATTTTATTGAAGACCATTGAAGTTCTAATCCCGCACCTGATGAAAGAGGAGCGAAAGTAATATGCACAGTGCCGGGAGACCACTTAATGATAAATTTAGAATATATAAACAACATCATTCATTCATCATATGTATTTATAATAAGGCTCATTTTTCTCAAAAACGCACTTTTCAGAAAGTGAACAAAAACCTGGTAGCAAGGTTGCTCCGAAGCGGCTTAACGGCTGTACGGCGACGCCAAATCGTCATCGGTTGCAAGTCATTTTTTCCGCTAATCCAGTAGAATTTACGTTAAGAGACGGGGTATGCCGGGGTTAAAACCTTAGTTTTTAGGACGTTGGTTGGCGTGAACACCGCAACATGATTTTTTAGAATAGTTATCCAGATCAATATAGCGTTTTTTTCTAACGTTTAATAAACCGGCAGTTGATCACCTTTCATAAAAATATAAGAAAATCGTATCTGAGATATTGACAGGTTTGTCGCGCCAGCAATGACGGACTTCTCAGGCTTGACGTCAAAATTTCTCCCCAACTTATCCACAAATCTGCCCGTTTTGTTCACTTGCAAAAGGGACATTCAATCACTATCTTGTCATCAGAAAATAACAAACCCACAATATATTGTGTTTATATCCTGACCAGCACACTAGGAACCTCTTGTGCTGCCGCGCATGTTTTACGCGGTCAGGTCAGACCCTTTATAAACCTTTAAGGTATCGCACCCAATGAACCAAAGTCTGCTTGTTACTAAACGTGATGGCCGCACAGAACGCATCAACCTTGATAAAATCCACCGTGTCATTGACTGGGCAGCGGAAGGTCTTCAAAACGTATCAGTTTCTCAAGTAGAACTCCGTTCACACATCCAGTTCTATGACGGCATCAAAACCGCTGATATTCACGAAACCATCATCAAAGCGGCGGCTGATCTGATCTCTAAAGATGCACCGGATTACCAATATCTGGCCGCGCGTCTGGCGATCTTCCACCTGCGTAAAAAAGCCTACGGCCAGTTTGAACCACCAAAACTGATCGACCAGGTGACCCGCATGGTTGAAATGGGTAAATACGACAAACATCTGCTGGAAGACTACACGGCTGAAGAGTTCGAGCAGATGGACAGTTTTATTGACCACTGGCGCGACATGAATTTCTCTTACGCTGCGGTTAAGCAACTGGAAGGGAAATATCTGGCACAGAACCGTGTGACCGGCGATATCTACGAAAGTGCTCAGTTCCTCTACATTCTGGTCGCGGCCTGCCTGTTCTCCGGCTACCCGCGCGAAACCCGTCTGGATTACATCAAACGTTTCTACGACGCGATTTCAACCTTCAAAATTTCCCTGCCTACGCCAATTATGTCCGGCGTGCGCACTCCGACCCGTCAGTTCAGCTCATGCGTGCTGATCGAATGTGGCGACAGTCTGGATTCCATTAACGCGACCTCCAGCGCCATCGTGAAATACGTTTCACAACGCGCCGGTATCGGCATCAACGCCGGTCGCATTCGTGCGCTGGGCAGCCCGATCCGTGGCGGTGAAGCATTCCACACCGGTTGTATCCCGTTCTACAAACATTTCCAGACTGCGGTGAAATCCTGTTCTCAGGGCGGTGTTCGTGGCGGCGCAGCGACACTCTTCTACCCGATGTGGCATCTGGAAGTCGAAAGCCTGCTGGTACTGAAAAACAACCGTGGTGTTGAAGGCAACCGCGTCCGTCATATGGACTACGGCGTGCAGATCAACAAACTGATGTATCAGCGTCTGGTGAAAGGCGGCGACATTACCCTGTTCAGCCCGTCTGACGTACCTGGCCTGTACGATGCATTCTTTGCCGATCAGGACGAGTTCGAGCGTCTGTACGAGAAGTACGAGCAGGATGCCAGCATCCGTAAGCAGAAAGTGAAAGCGGTGGAACTGTTCTCCCTGATGATGCAGGAACGCGCCTCTACAGGCCGTATCTACATTCAGCATGTTGACCACTGCAACACCCACAGCCCGTTTGATCCGGCTATCGCGCCTGTTCGCCAGTCCAACCTGTGTCTGGAAATTGCGCTGCCAACCAAACCGCTGGATGACGTTAATGACGAAAACGGCGAAATCGCGCTGTGTACGCTGTCTGCTTTCAACCTCGGTGCGATCGAAAGCCTCGACGATCTGGAAGAACTGGCTGTTCTGGCAGTTCGCGCTCTGGACGCCCTGCTCGATTATCAGGATTACCCGATCAAAGCCGCAAAACGCGGTGCGATGGGCCGACGTACGCTGGGTATCGGCGTTATTAACTACGCGTATTATCTGGCGAAAAACGGTGTGCGTTATTCCGATGGCAGCGCTAACAACCTGACCCACAAAACGTTCGAAGCCATTCAGTATTACCTGCTGAAAGCCTCCAACGAACTGGCGAAAGAACAAGGCGCGTGCCAGTGGTTCAACGAAACCACCTATTCACAAGGCATCATGCCGGTGGATACCTATAAGAAAGATCTGGATGCCATCTGCGATGAACCGCTGCATCTGGACTGGGATACGCTGCGTGAAAACATCAAAACATACGGCCTGCGTAACTCCACGCTGTCCGCGCTGATGCCGTCCGAGACCTCTTCGCAGATCTCCAACGCCACCAACGGTATCGAGCCACCTCGCGGCCACATCAGTATCAAAGCGTCGAAAGACGGGATTCTGCGTCAGGTTGTGCCGGAGTACGAGCGTCTGAAAGATCAGTACGAACTGCTGTGGGATATGCCGAACAACGACGGCTACCTGCAACTGGTTGGCGTAATGCAGAAATTCATCGACCAGGCGATTTCGTCAAACACCAACTACGACCCGTCGCGCTTCCCGAACAGCAAAGTGCCAATGAAACAGTTGTTGAAAGACTTGCTGACCGCCTACAAATTTGGCGTGAAAACGCTGTACTATCAGAACACCCGTGACGGTGCTGATGATGTACAGGAAGACATGAAAGCCGATGTGGCTGATGACTGTGAAAGCGGCGCCTGCAAAATCTAATCTTTTGTTTTAACTAAGAATATTATTCAAAACCCCCGTCAGGGGGTTTTTGCCGAGAATTTCGAGGAAGTTATGGCCTACAGTACTTTTTCCCAGAATAAAAACGATCAGCTTCTTGAGCCAATGTTCTTTGGTCAGTCGGTTAACGTTGCCCGTTTCGACCAGCAGAAGCATGAAATCTTTGAAAAACTGATCGAAAAGCAACTGTCCTTCTTCTGGCGTCCGGAAGAGATTGATGTATCCCGTGACCGTATCGATTTTCAGGCGTTGCCGGATCACGAGAAACACATTTTCCTGAGCAACCTGAAATACCAGACGCTGCTGGATTCCATTCAGGGCCGCAGCCCGAACGTCGCGCTGTTACCGCTGATTTCTATTCCTGAGCTGGAAACCTGGGTCGAAACCTGGGCGTTTTCGGAAACTATTCACTCGCGCTCTTACACACATATTATCCGCAACATCGTGAATGATCCGGCGATTGTGTTTGACGATATCGTGACCAATGAAGAAATCCTCAAGCGCGCGAAAGACATCTCCGGTTACTACGACACGCTGATCGAGATGACCAGCTACTACCATCTGCTGGGCGAGGGCACGCATCAGGTCAACGGCAAAACCGTTGTAGTTAACCTGCGTGAACTTAAGAAGAAACTCTACATCTGTCTGATGAGCGTCAACGCGCTGGAAGCCGTACGTTTCTACGTCAGCTTTGCCTGTTCATTTGCCTTCGCTGAACGTGAACTGATGGAAGGCAACGCGAAAATCATCAAGATGATCGCCCGTGATGAAGCGCTGCATCTGACCGGCACTCAGCACGCGCTGAACCTGCTGCGCTCAGGTCAGGACGACCCTGAAATGGCAGAAATCGCGCTGGAATGTCAGCAGGAGTGCCATGACCTGTTCGTGCTGGCGGCACAGCAGGAAAAGGACTGGGCAGAATACCTGTTCAAAGACGGTTCGATGATCGGCCTGAACAAAGACATTCTGTGTCAGTACGTCGAATACATCACCAATATCCGTATGCAGGCTGTCGGGCTGGATGCTCCGTTCAAAACCCGCTCGAACCCGATCCCGTGGATCAACGCCTGGCTGGTGTCTGATAACGTGCAGGTTGCGCCACAGGAAGTGGAAGTCAGCTCCTATCTGGTAGGTCAGATTGATTCTGAAGTTCACGCCGATGACCTGAGTGATTTCGAGCTTTAAATGGCCGACAGAACCATCACACTTTCAGCAAACGGACAGCAACTGGCGTGTAAGTCAGAGCACCGGAATTTGCTGGAGGTGTTTGAACATCATCAGGTTGAAGTGGAATACCAGTGTCGCGAAGGTTATTGCGGATCGTGCCGGATGCGGTTGATTAACGGTGAGGTCGCCTACAGCGAGAAACCCCTGGCCTTTATCTCAGACGGCGAGATTTTGCCGTGTTGTTGCATGCCGGTTGGGGATATTGAGATCGCGTTTTAGACTTTACTCCTCCCCCTGCGAAGGGGGAGGACGGGAGGGGGTTTTAAGGGCTAACATCTCATCAAAGCCAACCTCAACTCTTTGATTTCGCTTTAATACCCCACCCCAGCCCTCCCCTTCGCAGGGGAGGGAGCTAAAGCTAAACCTTAGCAACCCGATCCAACCACGGGTAATCCGCCACCGGCTCCCACCCGTTCAGGTAACGCCGCAGCATATCCATCGCCACCATCGCCATGGTCTCCTGACGTAATGCCAGTCCGTGACGCGTGGCGGTATAGCGGATTGTCAGGCCGCTGGTGCCGGTTGGGGTATGCAGTGCCAGACTTAATTCTGCACCTGACAGCGCGCCCACAGCCAGCGCCAGTTGTGCGCCGGTGGTTTCGGCCAACGTCTGCGCACGCGCCAGTAAGCATTCGAGGGATTTCTCTGGTGAGGCTTCGTCACCCTGGGGCAATAACTCGCCGTTGACCAGCGGAACGCCGGCGCTTTGCAGACGCCAGTTCAGCAGGCCGCCGGTGAAACTTTCACTGACCGCCAGACGTAAATCCTGCGCCAGCAGGCGTTCTGCCAGACGATCCGGCAGGCTACCCAGCCCTTCAAAAATCGTGCTCTCCCCTGCGACTTCACGCACGCGTTCAAACGCTTTGTGCATTGCAGCCTCCTGAGAGCGCGGGCCGGTGACTTTCAGCTCAATAATCGGCGATGACGAACGGTAACCCATCACCACGCCTTCCGGCAGCTCAAGTTGATCCAACTCGGTGGCAAGGTCACTTTCGCCACGTCCGAACGTGGTCAGACGCAAACATAACGGCGCTTCCAGCGCCGGAAATTGTTTGTGCAGACGTGGAACGATTTGTTGTTCCACCATCACTTTAAATTCGGACGGTACGCCGGGCGTGAAGAAAATCTGACAGCGGTTGAGCTTCACGCTGAAGCCGCAGGCGGTGCCCACCGGATTATCCAGCAGCTCGGCATTGGCCGGGATTTGTGCCTGTTTGCGGTTGGATTCGGCCATCGGACGGCCACGTTCATTGAAGAACGCCTGCATGGTTTCAATCCAGCCAGCATCTTCCACCAGTTCCACATCACAGGCTTTAGCCGCCGCCAGCGCGCTTAAATCATCGGTCGTTGGCCCCAGGCCGCCGTTCACGATAAGCACATCAGCGATGTGGCTGCGTTCTTTGAGAACAGCCACCAGCGCGTCCAGACTGTCGCCCACGGTTTCACGACTGGTCATCGGTAAACCTTGCTCAAACAGATAATTCGCCAGCCATGCCGAATTGGTATCCACAATCTGGCCGTGCAGCACTTCATCACCCGTACTCAGCATCTCAACCCTAAGCATCCCGTTCTCCTTCTGTCTTTTTTGTTACTCCACTGTAGAAAGGCTGGGACAGAAAAACAATCTCCGTTCGCCAGAAAACAAAAAGGCCCGCACGAATGCGAGCCTTCAGATTTTGCTTCAGACAAAATCAGAAATTAACAGCGCCACCTAAATAAGCACCGTCTGCCACCACGTTATCGCGGTTGCCATCTTTGCCATCCATCGCCATGTAGCGGTAACCCACGCTCACGGTAACCAACGGGATGGCCGTCAGACGAATACCTGCGTTCGCTTCTTCATAGTTAGCAATGCCGCTGGACAGGGAATCCGGGGAATAATAATAGTCGCCGTACAGGGTGAACATTTTCGCGATTGGCAGTTGCAGACCACCGCCGACGGCCGCAGCGTACCCTTCGTCACCGTCTTTAGGATTGGTGTACAGGCCCTTACCGCCGACGGTCGCGATGAACGGACCCAAAGGAATGTTGTATCCCAAACCCAAGCCTGCCACATCACCGTCGTCATCGTTATGGGTGTAATCACCGCTCAATGCCAGACCCGGAGATGTGGTGCCGAAGCCCACACCCAGATGCGTGTAATGCTCACCGACTTCACCATTGACACTGATTGCGCTGGCAGATGCCGCGACAAACATCAGACTGGCAGCGGCACCAGCGACAAGTAACTTTTTCATTATTTATCCTAAATAACAGTCAAACGACAATAAATCTTCCAAGGGAAGTCTAAAGCAATTCACTCAGTCGTAACAACTTTTTGGAACGTGAATGCATTCACCGGGGTTGTGAAAATTGTAAGAAACATCGTTTTCATTGATGAAATGAACGTTTCCCATCGAAATGATAACTCCCACCTATTTGCCTCTGATCAATATAGGGTTTATTTCTAATCGGTAGAGTTAATTTGACTTAAGTGAGGTTAAAGGACCCCCCCAACGTTTTTACTTACATACACACGCAATTACCGGAAGGAATTTTTATGACCAAGAAAGGTTTAACCACCGCCGCTGGCGCGCCAGTCGTCGATAATAACAACGTGATTACCGCTGGCCGCCGTGGCCCGTTGCTTTTGCAGGATGTCTGGTTTCTTGAGAAATTAGCGCATTTCGACCGCGAAGTGATCCCGGAGCGTCGTATGCACGCTAAAGGCTCCGGCGCTTATGGTACTTTCACCGTGACGCACGATATTACCGCTTTCACCCGCGCGAAGATCTTCTCCGCAATCGGCAAACAAACTGACATGTTTATCCGTTTCTCGACGGTTGCCGGTGAACGCGGTGCAGCGGATGCCGAACGTGATATTCGCGGTTTCTCGATGAAGTTCTACACCGAAGAAGGAAACTGGGATTTAGTCGGCAATAATACGCCGGTGTTTTATCTGCGTGACCCGCTGAAATTCCCGGATCTGAACCACGTCGTCAAACGTGACCCGCGCACTAACCTGCGTAATCCGGCATACAAATGGGACTTCTTCTCTCATCTTCCGGAAGCCCTGCATCAGCTGACCATTGATGTCAGCGACCGTGGCCTGCCAACGTCTTACCGTCATATCCACGGTTTCGGCAGCCATACCTTCAGCTTTATCAATACTGAAAATGAACGCTTCTGGGTGAAATTCCACTTCCGCTGCCAGCAGGGTATTGAAAACCTGATGGACGATGAAGCCGAAAAACTGGTGGGCACCGACCGCGAGAGTTCGCAGCGTGATTTGTATGAAGCGATTGAACGCGGCGATTTCCCGCGCTGGAAACTGTTTGTGCAAATCATGCCGGAAGCGGACGCTGCAAAACTGCCGTACAACCCGTTTGACCTGACCAAAGTCTGGCTGCACAGCGATTATCCGCTGATTGAAGTGGGTGAATTCGAACTGAACCGCAATCCGGAAAACTACTTTGCCGAAGTAGAACAAGTCGCCATGAGCCCGGCCAATGTAGTACCTGGCATCGGTTTCTCACCTGACCGTATGCTGCAGGGGCGTCTGTTCTCTTACGGCGATGCGCACCGTTACCGTCTGGGCGTAAATCATCATCAGATCCCGGTCAACGCGCCAAAATGCCCGTTCCATAATTATCACCGTGACGGCGCAATGCGTGTGGACGGTAACAGCGGCAACGGCGTGACTTACGAACCCAACAGCGCGGGCTTGTTCCAGCAACAGCCCGATTTCAGCGAACCGCCACTGAGCATTGAAGGCGCGGCAGACCACTGGAATCACCGGGAAGATGATGATTACTTCACTCAGCCACGTTTGCTATTCAACCTGCTGTCTGAGGCTGAACATCAGCGTATGTTTGCACGCATTGCCGGTGAGCTGAAACATGCTTCGCCGGAAACGCAGGCACGCCAACTGGCACTGTTCTATAAAGTCGATCCGGCTTATGGCGCAGGGGTTGAGAAAGCACTGAAAGACTGACTTTTTACCATCAGAAATCATAAAGGCCGCATTATGCGGCCTTTATTGTTTATTCCGGGCTATTGTTTTACGAAAGCATTTCTACCCATTGCCGGACGCTCGCCCGCGAGATTTTAATCCCCCCCTGCGACAAAGCCCCGGGCAGCGGATGATAGGCCACCGGCAACTGGAAACGCGGGATCTTATCGCTCAGCCAGCGATTGAGTTCCTCATACACCAGCCCGGCTTGTGCTTCGAGCACGGCGACCGGTCGCTGACCAAATTGCTCATCTTCCACCGGAACCACAAATGCCTGCGAAACCTGCGGGTGGCTGACCAGCACTTTCTCGATATCTTCAGGTTGGATCCCTTCTCCGCCGCTGAAAAACAAATTATCCATCCGCCCGGCCACCTGCAGTTCATCGTCAATCCACGTGCCACGGTCGCGGGTATGCAACCACCCTTGCGCATCAGTCACCGGTGATAGCTGACCGTTTTTCCAGTAACCACTAGCCATACTGGCGGTACGGATCAGGATCTCCTGGTCAACGATTTTGACTTCCTTCCCCGCCAATACCTGACCGATACCGGCGCTGCCATCGGCTCGTTTCGCCGTCACTGTGGACGCAGTTTCCGTCAGCCCATATCCGCACCAGCAGCGTATTCCTGCTTTTTCTGCCTGTTCAGTCAGCGCCAGAGGAATTTGCGCCCCACCAAGCAAAACGTCTGTCAGCTTTTCAGGCACCGGCGTGCCTTGCAGCAGACGCCAGAGTTGCGTCGGTACCAGCGAAGCGTGGCTGCATTCTGCCAGCGCTGCATCGAGCGGTTGGTCTTCGGACAGCATCAGCGTAGCGCCGGCCAGCAGCCAGCGCCAGACGATGCCTTGCCCGGAAACATGAAACAGTGGCAGAGAAAGTAACCAGCTATCGTTACGGGTGAAAGGGATCAGGTTCAGCACACCCGCCGCACTGGCGAGATGGGCGGCAACCGTATGTGCTGCGGCTTTCGGTAAACCGCTGGAACCCGATGTCAGCGTCAGTGTGGCAATACGCTGCGGTTGCCATCCGGCAGAACTGAGCCAACAGGCATTCTGCATGGTCAGCGCGGGAATATTCAGCGGCAGTTCCGGCTCCGCCAGATCCAGTACAAAAGCGATATCGAGTTGCGAAAGCAGTTCATCACATAATGCCCAAGGCAGTTGCGGATTAAGCGGTAACAGGCGCGCGCCGGTTTGTAATAACGCCAGATAGCTGAGTACGGCATCAAGGGTGTTTTTACTGCGCAAAACCACACCCGCGCCTTCGCCCACACCCTGCGCAATAAAACCGGCTGCCAGCGTGTCGATGCGGTGCTGTAAATCACGCCAGCACCAGGTGATATCTCCCGCTTTCAGCGCTACGGCAAAAGGTGAAAGGTTTGCCCTTTCACGCCATGGCCAGTCGTTGATCATTTGCTCTGCCACACAATCTCCAGATCAGATACATCCGTTAGCGGTAATTCAGAGCCCGGCCAGCGACGGATCAACTGCGTCCGCATGAGATCCAGCGTATCCAGCCCCGGAATGGCGTCCGGCGTCAGCCATTGGGCAATGCGCGCCAGTTGTGTCAGCCCGAGACTCGACTCGATGGAGGAACTGATCACAGCTTCCAGCCCTGCGGCATGCGCCTGCGCGATCAGCTGACGGCAACGCATCAGACTGCCGGTCAGCGTGGGTTTGATGATGATCGCCGCCAGCCCGGGTTCGGCCTTCACGGTAAAACCGGTTTCGCGCACGCTTTCATCCCAGGCGATCGCAATACCGGTCAGACGGGCGAAATCGCGGGACTGCTCGCGGGTCAGGCACGGTTCTTCGATAAACGCGATGCGTGAACGCAGTTCGGGCGCCACATGACGGGCAAACCCTTCGGCTTTGACCGGCGTCCAGCTGCGGTTGGCATCAAGGCGCAAATGCAGTTCCGGCAAGGCTTCCAGCAACATACTGACATTCAGACCATCGCCGACGGATTCGTACAATCCCACTTTCACCTTAGCCACTTTCCTGCCGCGAAAATCGCCCGGCAGCGCACCCAGACGCGCATAAAGCTCATTCGGATCGCCATGACACAACGGCGCACAGCGCGTGCTCAGCACTTCGGGCAATTCGCCGCGTAATTCGGCGTCCGCACAACTCAGCCCGAAAGCCACCGAAGGTAAAGCACTGAACGCAGAGGCAACGGCAGCCAGCGAGGCCCCCTGCACCCACTGGCTCAGGCCATGCTGAACGGCATCCTGCGCCTGAGACACATCTTCCACACTAAAACCGGGCAGCGGCGCAACTTCGCCCCAACCCGTTGCTTCGTCCTGCCACAGTGACACCAAAAAACCGTCGCGGGTTTTCAGGCGCTGATTGCGCAGCACCACCCCAGCCTCCATCGGCACGCTGTACCGATACACCGTGGCGCGACGCATTATGGATTACGCTTAAATTTGCTGAAGTCCGGCTGGCGTTTTTCATTAAACGCGTTGCGACCTTCCTGACCTTCATCGGTCATGTAGAACAACATTGTGGCGTTCCCTGCCAGTTCCTGAAGCCCTGCCTGACCGTCGCAATCGGCGTTCAGTGCGGCTTTCAGGCAACGCAGTGCCATCGGACTGTTTTCCAGCATTTCACGACACCAGCGCACCGTTTCTTTTTCCAGATCGGCCAGAGGAACTACGGTGTTGACCAGCCCCATATCCAGCGCCGCTTTAGCATCGTACTGACGGCACAGGAACCAGATTTCACGGGCCTTTTTCTGACCGACGATACGCGCCATATAGGATGCGCCCCAGCCGCCGTCGAAAGAACCAACTTTCGGGCCGGTCTGCCCGAAGATGGCGTTATCTGCCGCAATGGTCAGGTCACACATCATATGCAGAACATGGCCGCCGCCAATGGAATAACCAGCAACCATCGCCACGACTGGTTTCGGACAGGTGCGGATCTGGCGCTGGAAATCCAGCACGTTGAGATGATGCACACCGCTGGCATCCTGATAACCACCGTAATCGCCACGCACTTTCTGATCGCCGCCCGCACAGAAGGCTTTTTCGCCTTCACCGGTCAGCACGATCACGCCGATGCCTTCGTCGTTACGGGCATCGTCGAGTGCGCGGATCATTTCTTTGACGGTCAGCGGACGAAATGCATTGCGAACCTGCGGACGGTTGATGGTGATTTTAGCGATGCCGTCGGTAGATTTGTGGTAACGAATATCTTCAAACTCGCCGGTACAATCACGCCATTCGACTGGCGCGTACAGTTCTTTTTCATCAGGATAAATCATGTTCAACTTCCTTTAAGACAGGTGAAGTAATAAATGCCAGCGCCTGACGGGCAAACTCCGCCGGGTTATCACTGTGGGCGTTATGCCCGGCATTAGCGACAGTGCGTAGCCCGAAACCGGATTGCTGCGCAAGATGAATAAACTTGGCGTCCTGACTGCCACACAACCACACAACCGGCAGGGAAAGCCGCAGCAATTGTGCGCGTAAATCAGGCTGTACCGAAAGCGACGTGGCCGCCAGCATGGCAGAGACAGTGTGCGGGTTGTTGTTCTCACGCAGCACGATCATTTGCTGGCGTTGCGCATCGGTCAGGCTGGAAAACACCGGCTGGCGATACCAGCTTTCCAGCGCCTGTTTCCACGGTACTTGCAAAAAGCGAGCCGCCCATTGCTGATCATGATGGCGGCGTTGTGCGCGTTCAGCCTGACAGGTCAGCCCCGGATGTGCGCCTTCCACCAGCAGCCCCTGCAATCCGCTGCGATCACCCTGACAGGCGTGATACAGACTGATGCGCCCCCCCAGCGAGTAGCCGATCAGCCAGTACGCAGTGACGTTATTTTCGTGCAGGGTATCGGTTAACAGCTGGCTGACATCCGCAAATCCGGCAGCTGTCAGCGACGCGGAACGACCATGTCCCGGTAAATCCACAAACAGACAAGGCCAGCCTTCAAGCGCAGGAAGTAAGGGTTGCCAGTCATCTGCACTGCCCAGCAGGCCGTGGAGAAACACCAGCCACGGACGATCTTTAACCTCTGGGTTGAGTGTGTGACAGGCCAGCGTCATGATGCGCTCATCTCCTTCACCAGCGAACGCAGGCATTCTGCCCCTTCTGTCTCACTGACTTTCAACTCGATCAGTTTCACGCCACCATGCTGCCAGCATTGTCTGACGGCATGATGAAGCTCAGACATCGATGCCGGACAGGCATAATCCAGACCAAACATCGCTGCCGCATGGCTGAAGCTGACGTTCTGCGGCATGCAGTAAAAACGCTGCCGCTCGGCTTCGGGCGTTGGCAACAACGAGAAAATTTGTCCACCATTGTTATTCACCACAATAATCACCGTCGGCGCGGAACACTGACGCATCAGCGCCAGCGCGTTTAAATCATAAAGTGCAGAGATATCACCCAGCAGCACCAGCGTCGGTTTGCAGGTCGCGCGCTGCACACCTGCGGCGGTGGACAGCAGCCCGTCAATACCGCTTGCCCCGCGATTGGCGAAAACAGGATAACCGGCGGGGAGTTGGGCAAAGGCATCCACCAGACGAACAATCAGACTGTTGCCAAGAAATAACTGGCCGTGCTCAGGTAATAAAGCCGGAAGCTGCCACGCTGCGGCGGCCTCGCCAAATACACCGTCGAGACGGGTTTCAACCGCATGTAACGCCCGCTGCGAGCAATGCTCAAGGGCTTCTGCCCAGTCAGGCTGAGGCTGTGCCGGGTGAGACTGTAACCATTCACTGACGCGGGCCTGTAGACGACGACCGCGATGCTGCGCCGGATCCTGACGGCCTGACAGCGGGTCAACCAGCCAGTATTCATCGGGTTGACAGGTCGCCTGCCATTGCAGCAGGCGCTTACCGGTCAGACCGCCACCGAACTGGATAACCAACTGGACGTGCGCCAGTATCGCCTGCGCCTGCGGCGATGCCAGCCACAAATCTGCGCAGGGAAGCGGATTGCCGGTTGATGCCTGCACATCACTGATCAACGGCCAGCCCAGTTGCGCCGCCCACTGCGCCACCTGTTCACTTTCGCAGGCAGAAAGACGGCCAGCGATAATGACGCCGCGCTTTTGCCGCCAGGAAAACCAGTCCGGCTGCGCGATTGCAGGCAAAACCTGAGAATAATTCAGCCACGGTTCATGGCCCTGCCACCAGTCGCCCAGCGCCAGCAACCAGTCCTGATGCTCGCCGTTGTCCTCGCCATACAACGGTTCGGCGAACGGACAGTTAATGTGCACGGCGCCGTGCGTCTGCTGCGCCAGCGTATTATCCAGCGCAGAAACCAGCCAGCGCGCACTGATTTCAAGCGTCGGACGCGGTAAATCCAGCGTCCCGACGGGGTGACTGGCAAACATGCCGGTCTGGCGGATAGCCTGATTCGCACCGCAATCGATGAGTTCCGGCGGACGATCAGCCGTGAGCAACACCAGCTTTTCGCCGGTCAGCCCGGCTTCGATCAGCGCCGGATATAAATTTGCCACCGCCGTGCCGGAGGTGACGATGATCGCCACCCGCTGCCCGCTGGCTTTTGCCAGCCCGAGAGCCAGATGGCCAAGGCCGCGTTCATCAAAATGGGTGTGGCAGATAAGGTGCGGATGCGCGGCGGCGGCAAGGGTTAGCGGTGTAGAGCGGGAACCGGGCGCGATGCACACATGCTGCACCTGATGTCGGGTTAACGCTTCGAGGATAAGCGTCGCCCAGCGGCGGTTAAAGACGGCAACAGACATGTTCAATTCACTCCGGCAAGGGGTTATCCGGCCTGAACGGCAGGCGTATAATGCTCTTCCAACAAAGTGCGTAAACCAGCGGCTTTGTTTTCGATTTCCTGCCATTCCTGTGCAGCGTCAGAACCGGCGACAATCCCCGCGCCTGCGTAGAGTTCAAGATGATGTCCTTTCACCGTCGCCGAACGTAACGCGACGGTAAATTCACTTTGTTCAGCACTGAGATACCCGGCGGAACCGGCATACCACTCGCGGTCAAAAGGCTCAAATTCGGCGATAAATTCACGCGCGGCCTGACGGGGTAATCCGGCCACTGCTGCGGTCGGTTGCAGACGTTGCAGACAAGCAGCGTCATCGGGGTCGGTCAGCTCACCGTGAATATTGCGGCGTAAATGCTGCACCTTGCGCAGACGTAAAATCTCCGCTGGCGTCACATCCAGCGAATGCGCCCCGCCCTGTAAGCGCTGGCAGATATCGTCGACGACCAGTAAATTTTCGCGTTGGTTTTTGCCATCGCTGAGCAGCCAGTCCCCCAGCGCCCGTGCTTCCCGGTCATCGGGATGATTGGCCACGGTTCCCGCCAGCGCTTCGGTATAGAGTTCGGTGTGATCACGCAAGAATAAACGTTCCGGGCTGGAGCCCAGAAACGCCTGTTGCGGGGTAAAAGCCAGCATGAAATGGTAACAGTGATGATTAACGTCGCGGCTGGCGGCAAGAAATGCGCAGGCATTCAGCGGCTGGCTGAGCGTTAAGGTGGTTTTTCGCGCCAGCACCACTTTGTCGAACTGATGCTGCTCAATACCCGACAGCGCGCGGTCTATCAACTGTTTCCACTGAGGCTCGTCCGGTAAATGATGATGTTGCAATACACGGGAAGCGATCGACGGTAAGGCGCGACTGACGACCAGTGAACGTAAAAATAAGCGGGTGCGACGTGCCTCATCGCGTAAAGAATGTGGGCTGAAAACGGTACACCGCAGCCAGTAACTGTTTCCCTGACGGCAAAGTTCGATGCGCGGAAGAAACAGTGCGTTGGCAGCTATTGCAGCCCCGTCAGCCCCGTTAAACGCATTCAACCCCCAGATATGCAAATCGGGTTCATCCTGGTGCTCGCGGATGAACGCCTGTGCCCGGGCGGTATCGCAAAATGAGTAGGCATCACCACAAACAGCGGCTTCTTCATTGCCATCACGATGTTGCCAGTAGAATTTCGGGTAGCAGGGTTGCGCAGACAACCATTCCAGCAGGCCGGTGTCAGGCTGTTTTTGCAGGGAATAACTGAACTGCCGGATCCCCGCTGCATCAGGCCATTCGCCTGCCAGCGTCGTATCAAGCTGCTCAATGATTGCTGATATTTGTTTCACCGCTACCTCAGGCCATACCGGATGTTTAGTGACGGGCAGAAATACCCTTCTGGATCAAAAAACGGGTTGGATCAATTACGGATGAATTATGCGGCGATACGAAAAATGAAAATATGCGACAGATCAAGCTGAAGTGAGTGCCATTAGCTAAGAAGGAGTATAGGCAGGGAGAAAGGAGTAAGCAAACCGGGAGAAACAAAACAGGAGCAGCACGCGCTGCCCCTGTTCAGTCAGATTAACGACGCAGCAGCAGGCCGACAACCAGACCTACGGCAGCACCGACACCCACACCATGCCATGGGTTTTCATGCACATAGTCGTCAGTTCTTTCCGCTACCAGACGGGCTTTCTTGCAGTAAGAGCGTGCAGCCGGGTCAATACGTGATTTGATGTCTTTCAGCGCATTTTCTGCGCGTGCTTTGACCTGAATGTACTTCTCATCCGCTTTGTCACCAGAGGACTTCAGTACTTCTTCCAGCGTTTCAGTCAGCATGCGTAAATCGTCGTCCAGCGAATTTTGCTGTGTCTCAAATTGGTCAGCCATGGTTATCTCCTTATGATGTGTTCGTGTAAAAGCATAGACTGCTTTTAACCCTAGCGTATATCAGGAGTAATTGCCTGAAGGATCCGCCCTAAACTGCAGAAAAACCGAGGAATTAAGAACCTTCTGACCCTTTCGTTTCAGTGAAAACCGCCCCTTTCCTGGCGTCGCTTTGCTGCTTTTCACGCTGTTTTGCCAGCCATAATCCGCTGTTTTTCATTGCATAACCGAATACCAGCCCGACCAGCAAAGATACCACCACCTGACGCCAGTCACCTTGTGCGGCGAAGGTCGCGCAGGCACCAATAAAGGTACCCGGTACAAAGGCCAGCCACTGCTGCCGTGCCTGAATACACATCAGAAACGCCACTACGCCAGTCAGCAGATAACCAAGAATGCTCCATTCCGGACGCATTGCGCTTCCCGCGATGATCACGACAGCCCAGAATACACCGCTGAGACAGGTCAGCGTGCTGATCAGCAATCCGCGTAATCCGCCCTGCGGACACGCAAAATATGCCGTGCATCCAAGAAAACCCGCCCAGCTTATCAGGCCAAAGCTAATCGCAACCCAGCCCCAGATACCGGAGAGGATACCGGTGGTAATGGCGATCATCACTAAAACATTCATGGTGTGAACCTGTACGAATCTGAACAAGCGCGCAGTGTACGCATTGGCAGGAATAATGAAATGGGAGAGATCACAAAACCAATGTAATAATTTATTGAACGTACATATAAATGTGATTTGCATCACAATATCTAACCAATACGATTAAAAAAGCCGCTCATGCGAGCGGCTTCGTCAGCTTTCAGACTGCGTTTGCAGACTTTATCAGAGCAGCGGTTGCGCCATCTGTACCAGCGAAATCAACGGTTGCGGGAAGATACCCAGCAGCAGCACCAGAATCGCGGAAATCAGTACGACTACCCCACCCGCCGTGAGCGCCCAGTTGTTTGGCGTATCACGAACCAGCGTTTCAGGCGCGCTCAGATACAAGCTCACCGTTACGCGCAGGTAGTAGTAAAGACCAATCGCAGAACCGACAACCACAGCACCGGTCAGCCACCACAGATGCGCGGTCACACCGGTCGCAATCACGTAGAACTTACCGATAAAGCCGAGCGTCATCGGAATACCGGCCAGTGACAGCATCATCACGGTCATCACCGCAGACAGAATTGGCTTATGCCAGAACAGACCACGATAAGAGAACAGTGATTCAGCATCCGGCCCTTTGTACGGGCTGGACATCAGACTGACCACACCGAAAGCGCCGAGGCTACTGAACAGATAACCCGCCAGATATACGCCCACAGTTTCCATCGACAACTGGTGCGTTTGTACCGCAATCAGTGCCACCAGCAGATACCCCAGGTGCGCGATGGAGGAATAACCGAGCAGACGTTTGATGTTGCTCTGACTGATGGCCATCAGGTTACCCACCAGAATCGAGCAGAAGGCAATAATGCCCAGCACGATGCGGATGGATTCGCTGTCAGCTACCGGCGCATACAGGAACAAACGCATGACCACAGCAAAGATCGCGATCTTGCTGGCGGTTGCCAGGAAAGTCGAGACCGGTGCAGGTGCGCCCTGATACACATCTGGCGTCCACAGGTGGAACGGAACCAGCGACAGCTTGAAGCCCAGCCCCACAATCATCATGCCCAGACCGGCCATCAGCAGCGGCTGGTGCAGCATCACGCCGTCGCCCAGGTTTTTGCCCAGTGACGCAAAGGACAAATCACCGGACTGTGCGTACAGCAGCGCCATACCAAACAGCAGGAAGGATGATGCGGCAGCCGACAGCAGCATGTATTTGATGGCAGCTTCCAGCGAGCGTTTCTGGCGGTAGGCGTAACCAATCAGGCCGAACAATGGCAGGGAAATCAGTTCGATTCCGAGGAACATTGACGCCAGATGGTTAGAGCATGCCAGCAGAATACCGCCCATCGCCGCAATGAGAACTAACAGGTAGAACTCTTCGCGGTTGTCCGGATAACCGGCCAGCCAAGGGTAAGCAAACGTGCTGGTAGCCAGGCTCGCCAGCAGCACCAGCCCGATGTAGAACATCGAGTAGCCGTCAACGCGCAGCAGCGGTGTGACGTCCTGCGGGCCGACCTGCCCGACGTAGTAAAGGGAAAGTAAGGCAACGTTCAGCCCGATGACTGTCAGTGTGGCATTAAGAAAATGGTCGCGTCGCCACGCAATGGACAGCATCACCACCACCACCGTCAATCCGACGATCATCAGCGGTAATAGTGCGATCAGATTTTGAAGTGTAAATGTCATGGCGAGTTACGGCCTTGTCGTTGAAATAGTGGAAACTGAAGACCCGAACCAGTGCTGAATGTTGCTCATCGCAGCACTTGAAGTATCCAGAATTGGCTGCGGGTAGAAGCCCAGCGCCACCAGCAATACAACAAGTAACAAGATGATCGACAGTTCGCGTGAGGTCATGCCCGGCAGCGGTTCGTCAGATTTTGCTTTGCCATAGTAAGCGCGCTGCATCATCACCAGTGAGTAAACCGAAGCGAACACCAGACCAAAGGTTGAGATGACAGTGATCACCGGCACAACCGGGTAGCTGCCGAACAGGATCTGGAATTCACCGACGAAATTACCTGTACCCGGCATCCCCAAAGTAGCGACGGCGAAGAACAGCGACAACGCTGGCAGGTATTTAATCCGGCCCCACAATCCGCCCATCTGGCGCATATCACGGGTATGCAGACGTTCGTATAGCTGACCACAGATGATGAACATACCGGCTGCGGAAAGACCGTGTGCAATCATCTGGATAACCGCGCCCTGGTACGCCAGCTGGCTGCCGGTGTAGATGGCAATCAGTACGAAGCCCATGTGCGAAACGGAGGTGTACGCAATCAGACGTTTAATATCGGTCTGGCAGAACGCCATCCACGCACCGTAGAAGATACCAATGACACCCAGCCACATGGCAATCGGTGCGAACTGGTGAGACGCTTCCGGGAACAGAGGCAGACAGAAACGCAACATCCCGTAGGCCGCGGTTTTCAGCAAGATACCGGCTAAGTCAACGGAACCTGCGGTCGGTGCCTGACTGTGTGCATCCGGCAACCAGCCATGCAATGGCACAACCGGCATTTTCACCGCAAAGGCGATGAAGAAGCCAAGCATCAGCAGATATTCAACACCGTGCGACATTGGCGTTTTCAGCAGGTCGGCATAGTTGAATGTCCATACGCCGGTGGCATTGTAGTGCACAAACACCAGGCCGAGGATAGCAATCAACATCACCAGTCCGCTGGACTGTGTATAGATGAAGAATTTGGTTGCTGCGCTGATACGCGTTTTACCGTCTGACGCTTTGTGACCCCACAAGGCAATCAGGAAGTACATCGGCACCAGCATCATTTCCCAGAAGAAGAAGAACAGGAACATGTCGATGGCAAGGAACACACCGATGACACCGCCGAGGATCCACAGCAAGTTCAGATGGAAGAATCCCTGATACTTCTGGATTTCACGCCAGGAACAGAGGATCGCCAGAACACCCAGCAGACCGGTCAGCACCACCATCAGCAGGGACAAACCGTCCAGTGCCAGATGGAAGCTGATGCCAAAACGTGGGATCCATGGCAATGAAAACTCGGATTGCCACTGTGGAATACCCGCAGGCGTCGTTAATGAATATCCTCCCTGCAACCACAATTGCACGGAAAGAGCCAGCGTCAGCCCCATCGCAATCAACGCGATCCAGCGCGGTACTTTGCTCCCAAAGCGCTCAGTCTGCCAGCACAGCAGCCCGCCGATAAAGGGGATAAATATTAGCCAAGGTAATAGCATGGCGTGTCGTTCCCTTCTTTTATGCCCGAAGGCTATTTCACTTGCCGGCCCGTTACGGGAACAGGCCAGCATTGATAACTACACCTGTAATGCAGGCTTAAATCACCAGCAGCAGCGTCAGAACAACGACTGCACCGAGCCCCATTGACGCGACGTACCAACGTACCTGACCGTTTTCGCTGAGAGTCAGACCACGGTTACCCAGACGGGCAAACAGCGCAGGCAGATTCATCATTGAGTTCAGCGGATCACGTTGCAGGAGTTTCGCAACCAGCAGATAAGGTTTGACGAAAATCATGTCGTACAGCCAGTCGAAGCCCCAGGCATGGAACCACCAGGTCGTGAAGAAACGTCCCGGTGCGCTTTTCGCAATGCTGTTGACCAGCGAGCGTTTACCCAGATACAGGGCTGCCGCCAGCAGAATGCCAGCAATTGCAATCACGCCTGATGTGATTTCCAGCGTCAGCACGCTGCCGTGCGCCAGCTCAGTGGTATCCGGCAGTACGCCTTTCAGTGGCGGAACAATCATTGCGCCAATGAAGGTGGACAGAACCAGTAACACCAGCAGCGGCAGGTGGTGAGTGATGCCTTTACCCGCATGGGCTTTAATTTTTTCTTCGCCGTGGAAGACGATGAAGATCATGCGGAAGGTGTACAGCGAGGTCATAAACGCACCGACCAGACCGGCAACCATCAGATTCAGGTGGCCGTTAGCCAGCGCACCCGCGAGGATTTCGTCTTTACTGAAGAAGCCCGCAGTGATGATTGGCAAGGCGGACAGCGCCGCGCCACCGACCAGGAAGCAGAGATAGACAAGAGGAATGGATTTACGTAATCCACCCATTTTGAAGATGTTCTGCTCGTGGTGGCAGGCCAAAATGACCGAACCGGAAGAAAGGAACAACAGTGCTTTGAAGAACGCATGCGTCATCAGGTGGAAGATAGCGGCATCCCACGCCTGAACACCCAGCGCCAGGAACATGTAACCAATCTGGCTCATGGTCGAGTACGCGAGAACACGTTTGATATCAGTTTGCACCAGCGCGGCAAAGCCCGCCAGCACCAGCGTGACCGCACCAATAATACCCACCAGATGCAGAATTTCCGGCGCCATCAGGAACAGGCCGTGCGTGCGGGCAATCAGATAAACACCGGCGGTAACCATGGTCGCGGCGTGGATTAGCGCAGAAACCGGCGTCGGACCGGCCATGGCGTCTGCCAGCCAGGTCTGAAGCGGAAGCTGTGCGGATTTACCCACTGCGCCACCCAGTAACATCAGGGTCGCCCAGGTGATCGCCGTATCGCCTACTGCCAGTTTCTGCGGTGCCAGGATCATCAGTTCACGGAAGTTCAGCGTACCCAGCTCGCGGTACAAGATGAACAGCGCGAAAGCCAGGAACACATCACCAACACGGGTCACGATGAACGCTTTCATCGCAGCCGCACCGTTCGCCGGATGGGTGTAGTAGAAACCGATCAACAGGTAACTGCACAGGCCCACACCTTCCCAACCGAGGTACATCAGCAACAGGTTGTCTGCCAGTACCAGAATCACCATGCTGGCGATAAACAGGTTGGTGTACGCGAAGAAGCGTGAATAGCCTTCTTCACCGCGCATGTACCAGGAAGCGAACATGTGGATGAAGAAACCGACACCGGTGACCACAGACAACATGGTCATCGACAAACCGTCGAGCGTGAGTGTGACGGGAATATTGAAATCCCCGACCTGCATCCAGTTCCACAAATGCTGGTTAAAGACTTCAACACCCGCCGCTTTCTGGCTGAGGAAATTGATACCCACATAAATAGTGGTCAGCGCTGCCAGACCAATCGACCCGACACCAATGGTAGCGGAGGTATTTTCAGACCAGCGACCGCGTGAAAAGGCCAGTAACAGGAAGCCAATCAGTGGGAACAGAATTGTTAAATAGAGTAAGTTCATCCGCGCATCTCACTGACAGTATCAATATTGAGAGTGTGGCGACGGCGATACAGTTGCAGCAACAACGCCAGACCAATACTGGCCTCCGCCGCAGCCAGGCTGATAGCCAGAATATACATCACCTGACCGTCCGCCTGACCCCAGTAGCTTCCCGCCACGATGAACGCCAGCGCTGCCGCGTTGATCATCACTTCGAGGCTGATCAGCATAAACAACAGGTTACGACGAACCAGCAGCCCGGTAAGCCCCAACACAAAGAGGATCGCGGCCAGAATAAGACCATGTTGTAGAGGGATCATGCTCTCTCCTCCGTTTTTCTTTTTGTTGCCATTTCGGTCGTCACCGGTGCGTCACCAAAGACTTCACCGGGTTTGTGCTCACGACCAATATGGAATGCCACGACCAGACCGGCCAGCAGCAACATTGATGCCAGTTCAACCGCCAGAACGTAAGGTCCGAACAGTGCGATACCGACGGCTTTCGCATCAACCATGTCACCTTTGATGCCGTGATCGTGTAACCCGAGGATTGACATGATCATCACCACCAGCAGGATGACAGACAGAACCGAAGGCCCGATCCAGGTGGCAGGTTTGAGCCATGCGCGTTCCTGCTCCTGGACGTTGCCAAGGTTGAGCATCATCACCACGAACACGAACAGCACCATAATGGCACCGGCGTATACGATGATCTCCAGGGCACCGGCGAAATACGCACCGAGCGAGAAGAAGACCGCAGCGATCGCCAGTAAAGAGACGATCAAATACAGCAGTGCGTGTACCGGGTTGGTATGCGTGATCACACGCAATGTCGCCAACACGGCCACCAGGGCTGCAATATAAAATGCAAATTCCATGCTTGCGGCTCCTTAAGGCATCAGACCTTTGACGTTGATCGGTTTGGCTTCGTTTTCAGCTTCGCCTTTCGACTTGCCGTCAATCGCCATACCGGCCATCCGGTAGAAATTGTATTCCGGATATTTACCCGGACCCGACATCAACAGATCTTCTTTTTCATACACCAGATCCTGGCGTTTAAATTCGCCCAGCTCAAAGTCCGGCGTCAGCTGAATGGCTGTTGTCGGGCAAGCTTCTTCACACAGACCGCAGAAAATGCAGCGTGAGAAGTTGATGCGGAAGAATTCCGGATACCAGCGGCCATCTTTCATTTCTGCTTTTTGCAGAGAAATACAGCCTACCGGACAAGCTACTGCACATAGGTTACAAGCAACGCAGCGCTCTTCACCATCCGGATCGCGCGTCAGCACGATACGGCCACGGTAACGCGGAGGTGGATTGACCGGAACTTCAGGGTACATCTGGGTTTCGCGCTTGGCGAAGGCGTGCATGCCTATCATCCACAAGCTGCGAACCTGGGTACCGAACCCGACCACTATGTCTTTCAATGTCATGGTTACATCACCCCTTATTGCGCGTTGTACAAAATGACCGCAGCGGTCGCCAGCAGATTAAGTAATGTCAGTGGCAGGCAAACTTTCCAGCCAAATGACATCACCTGGTCGTAGCGGGGACGCGGCAAAGCAGCACGGATCAAAATGAACATCACCATGAAGAAAGCAGTTTTCAACGCAAACCAGATAAACGGCGGCAGGAACGGCCCCTGCCAGCCACCGAAGAACAAGGTGACGATCAGCGCAGAGACCGTCACGATACCGATGTATTCCCCCACGAAGAACAGACCGAATTTCATACCGGAATATTCAATGTGGTAACCATCGGCCAGTTCCTGCTCGGCTTCCGGCTGGTCAAACGGGTGACGGTGGCAAACAGCAACGCCGGCAATCGCAAAGGTCACGAAGCCAAAGAACTGCGGAATGATGTTCCACACATGCGCCTGAGAATTGACGATGTCTTGCAGATTGAAAGAACCCGCCTGCGCCACGACCCCCATCAGCGATAAACCCAGGAATACTTCGTAGCTCAGCGTCTGAGCGGATGCACGCATCGCCCCCAACAGCGAGTATTTGTTGTTACTGGACCAGCCAGCGAACAACACCGCATAGACGGTCAGACCGGCCATCATCAGGAAGAACAAAATACCGATGTTCAGATCGGCGGCGAACCAGGTCGGGCTGACCGGAACAATCGCAAAGGAAATCAGCAGGGACGTAAACGCAATCATCGGCGCCAGCGTAAAGATGGCTTTGTCGGTGAATTTAGGTACCCAGTCTTCCTTGAAGAACATCTTGATCATGTCAGCGACCAGTTGCAGGGAACCGCCCCAGCCGACACGGTTTGGCCCGTAACGGTTCTGGAACAGGCCCAGCAAACGGCGCTCGCCGAAGCTCATGAAGGCCCCACAGGTCACCACAACCAGCAGGATCACCACCGCTTTCAGAATGGCGATCAACGAATCGATGACTACAGGTGTAAACCAGCTCATTGTGCTGCCTCCCGCAGATTTTCAACCGTTGCGCCAACCAGCACCGGAGGAATACCCGGTAAGCCCAGCGGCAGGCCAACCTGGCCCTGACTCAATGTTTCGCTCAGACGAACCGGCAGTTTCAGTGTCTGACCGGCACAGGTGAATTCCACCTGAGAACCTGCGTTCACCCCTAACTGCGCGGCATCTGCCGGGTTAACCATCACATATGCCTGCGGCATACGTTGCTGGATAACCTTCGAGCGCTGTGTCATTTCTTCGCTGCCGAACAGGTGATAGTAAGGCGCGACACGCCAGTTATCGCGCTGTGCAGTAAAGGCAGCCGGAATAGTGGTGAAGTAATCGAGTGTCCCCTCACCGGCTTCAATCAGACGCACACCCGGATCACCGTGGCGCAAACTGCCGCCAACTTCGCTCTGGAATTTGTTCCAGGCTTGCGGTGAGTTCCAGCCCGGCGCCCAGGCGAATGGCACCTGATTGCGGTTAGCTGTCGGGCTGTTGTTCCCTTCCATTGAGAAGGCAAACATGGTGTCTTTATCTTGTGGCTGACGCGGTTCATGCACGCTGATGTTCGCGCGCATGGCAGTACGACCACTTGAACGTGCCGGAGAACGGGCCAGTTTCTGACCACGAATACGGAAGCTGGCGTTTGGCGCAGCTTCTACCATGCCTTTCAGCTGTGGCAGTGCTTCAACACAGGCTTCGATCACGTGATCCAACTGAGTCCAGTCAACATGACGGCTGTTGATGGTGGAATGCAGCGAGTGCATCCAGCGCCAGCTTTCCAGCATGGCAACCGTTGTGTCGTAGTAAGCCGGGTCGTAAACCTGGAAGAAGCGCTGTGCGCGACCTTCCTGATTCACCAGCGTACCGTCGCTTTCGGCAAAACTTGCTGCAGGCAGGATCAGGCTGGCTCTATCCATAATGCGCGTACGCTGATGGTCAACAACCAGCAGATTCTGCACCTTGGCTAATGCGGCATCCACTTTGGCTTCCGGCGCCTGACGGTAAAGGTCATTTTCCATCACGATGGCGCTGTCAGCATCACCACGGATTAGCAACTCAAGCGCTTCATCCAGCGAACCGCCGCCAATCATCGAAAGACCGATGCTGTTGGCCGCAGAGGCCACGAACGTAATGCCGACATCGCTGCCTGCTACTTTCAGCGCTTTGGCGATATTGGCGGCCGCTTCGATAATGGCATCAGAACCGGCGCTGGTGCCGGTAATGATCAGCGGCTTGCGCGCACCGGTCAGTGCCTGCACGATCACGTCGATTTTCTTGTTCAGGCCATCAGCCAGATCGCTGACCGCGGGCGCAGAATTATCCAGCGCATGGGCGATAGCAAAGCCGAAACGAGCCTGCTCATCGACCGGTGCACGGTAATTGTAAGCCGCGATGTCGTCGAGTTTGGTGTTATCCACGTTGGTGATAAACAACGGATGTTTGGCATGCTGACCGATATTCTGGACTGCCGCGATCTGCCAGTCGGCAACACGCTGTGCCGCCGCCATCGCGCGGGCTTTGCCTTTAACGGCCTGACGCACAGACAGTGCGATACGCGCGCCGGTCTGGGTTAAGTCTTCACCCAGCACCAGAACCGCATCGTACTCTTCGATTTCACGCAGCGCCGGTGTGTGAACACCGCTGTTGCGCAGAATGTTCAGCATCAGTTGCAGACGGCCCTGCTCTGCCGCGTTGATACCGGTGTAGAAGTTTTCGGCGCCGACCAGTTCACGCAAAGCAAAGTTGCTTTCAAGGCTGGCGCGCGGAGAACCGATACCGATGGTTTTCTTCGCCTGACGAATAATATCTGCCGCGCCCTGCATCGCCTGTTCAGCGTTAAGTTCGATCCAGTCGTTACCACGCAGCTGCAATAGTTTCTTCGGACGATCTTTCAGGTTCACGTAGCCATAACCGAAACGACCGCGGTCGCACAGGAAGTAATGGTTTACGGTACCGTTATAACGGTTTTCGATACGACGCAATTCGCCGTAACGCTCACCCGGGCTGGTGTTACAACCAACAGAACATTGCTGACAGATGCTTGGCGCAAACTGCATGTCCCATTTACGGTTATAACGTTCAGAGTGCGTTTTATCGGTGAATACGCCGGTCGGACACACTTCGACCAGGTTACCGGAGAACTCACTTTCCAGCGGACCATCTTCCGGACGGCCGAAATAGACGTTGTCGTGTGCGCCATAAACACCCAGATCGGTGCCGTCCGCGTAATCCTTGTAGTAACGGACACAGCGATAACAGGCGATACAGCGGTTCATTTCGTGTGAAATGAACGGGCCGAGGTCCTGGTTGTTGTGGGTACGTTTGGTGAAGCGGTAACGGCGCATACTGTGGCCGGTCATGACTGTCATATCCTGCAGGTGACAGTTACCGCCTTCCTCACATACCGGACAATCGTGCGGGTGGTTGGTCATCAGCCATTCCACGACGCTTTCACGGAATTCTTTCGCTTCTCCGTCGTCGATGGAAATGAAGGTGCCATCAGACGCTGGTGTCATACATGACATCACCAGACGACCGCGCGTGTCTTCCGCATTTTGGTATTGCTTAACCGCACATTGGCGGCAAGCGCCGACGCTTCCCAGCGCCGGATGCCAGCAAAAATAAGGAATATCGAGGCCGAGAGAGAGGCAAGCCTGTAACAGGTTGTCCGCTCCGTCTACATCGTATTCTTTGCCGTCTACATGAATCGTAGCCATAGTCAGCATGCTTCCACGTGGCCCGCCTGACGGCGGGCGTTAATCAAAAATTCTTGCCGGGTTGGCGTATATCACTCGACAGCGCGTCCCTTGTTCCGGGAATTCGCGCACAGCGGGCTCACGTCCGCTGCCTGTTGCCCTCACTACCAACGCTCTTTCAGCAGATTGTTTGGCTGAATGCCTGCAATCGCACGCGCGTTGTTGTAATGCTGTTTGGCGATACCCGCCTCAAACTCTTCCCGGAAATATTTAATCGCACTCTGCAATGGCTCCACAGCACCCGGCGCATGTGCGCAGAAGGTTTTGCCCGGGCCAAGCTGGCGGCAAAGCTGTTCGAGAGTTTCGATATCCCCTGGCTGGCCTTCACCACGTTCCAGCGCACGCAGGATCTTCACACTCCACGGCAAACCATCGCGGCACGGTGTACACCAGCCACAAGACTCACGGGCGAAGAATTCTTCCAGGTTACGCACCAGCGGAACCATGCCAATTTCATTGTCAACGGCCATCGCCAGTGCAGTCCCAAGACGACTACCAGCTTTACCAATACTGGCAAAGTCCATCGGCAAATCCAGATGATCGGCGGTCAGGAAGTCTGTCCCCGCCCCGCCCGGCTGCCAGGCGTTGAATTTCAGGCCATCGCGCATGCCACCGGCATACTCTTCAAGAATTTCACGTGCGGTAGTCCCAAACGGCAGTTCCCAGACGCCCGGATTTTTTACCCGGCCGGAGAAACCCATCAGTTTGGTGCCGGCATCTTCGCTTTTTCCCGCAGAAATACCTTTGTACCAGTCCACACCATGCTCAAGAATCGCTGGCACGTTGCACAGGGTTTCGACGTTGTTGACACACGTCGGTTTACCCCATGCACCGGCAGATGCCGGGAACGGTGGCTTGGAACGCGGGTTAGCACGGCGGCCTTCAAGGGAGTTGATCAGCGCGGTTTCTTCACCACAGATGTAACGCCCTGCCCCGGTGTGAACAATCAGTTCGAAATCAAACCCGGTGCCGAGAATATTTTTACCCAACAGACCTGCTTCAGTCGCTTCAGCAATCGCACGGCGCAGGTTCACCGCAGCCTCGATATATTCGCCACGCAGGAAAATGTAACCACGGTAAGATTTCAGCGCGAATGCGGAGATCAGCATGCCTTCCACCAGCAGGTGCGGCATTTGTTCCATCAGCAATCGGTCTTTATACGTACCTGGTTCCATCTCATCGGCGTTACACAGCAGATAGCGGATATTCATGCTTTCGTCTTTCGGCATCAGGCTCCACTTCAGACCCGTGGAGAAACCTGCGCCACCGCGCCCTTTCAGGCCAGCGTCTTTTACCAGATTGACGATTTCTTCCTGGGCCATGCCTTTAAGGGCTTTTTCCGCACCGACGTAACCGTTTTTGCTACGGTATTCATCGATCCAGACAGGTTGTTTGTCGTCACGCATACGCCAGGTCAGCGGATGCATCTCCGGTGTGCGTTCAATGTGTCTTGGGGTATATGTCATGCGTAGCGCTCCAGTAGCGAGCCGATCGCTTCCGGCGTCAGATGGCTGTGCGTGTCCTCATCAATCATCATTGACGGGCCTTTGTCACAGTTACCGAGGCAGCAGGTCGGCAGCAGGGTGAAGCGCCCGTCTTCGGTCGTCTCACCCGGCTTGATGTGCAACTGTTGTTCCAGCGCGGCCTGGATCCCCTGATAACCGGTGATGTGGCACACCACGCTGTCACAGTAACGGATCACATGGCGGCCGACCGGCTGACGGAAGATCTGGCTGTAGAATGTCGCCACACCTTCGACGTCGCTGGCAGGAATGCCCAGAACATCGGAGATCGCGTAGATAGCACCGTCCGGCACCCAACCACGCGCTTTCTGCACGATTTTCAACGCTTCGATAGAGGCCGCACGGGCATCCTCGTAGTGATGTTTTTCGTGCTCAATCGCTTCACGTTCAGCGTCACTCAGCACAAACACCGGCGGCACAACAGGCTCGCTGATATTGATGTACTGAACTTCAGAGTCTTTATTGATATCTGTCATCGTTAGCGGTCCACATCTGACATTACAAAGTCGATACTGCCCAGATACACGATCAGGTCGGATACCAGGCTGCCACGGATTACGGACGGGATCTGCTGCAAATGCGGGAAGCTTGGTGTACGGACACGGGTACGGTAGCTCATGGTGCTGCCGTCACTGGTCAGGTAGTAGCTGTTGATCCCTTTCGTTGCTTCAACCATCTGGAAAGATTCTTGCGCAGGCATGACCGGCCCCCACGACACTTGCAGGAAGTGCGTGATCAGGGTCTCGATGTGTTGCAGTGTGCGCTCTTTCGGTGGCGGCGTGGTCAGTGGGTGATCCGCCTTGAACGGGCCTTCCGGCATATTTTTGTAACACTGTTCCAGAATACGCAGGCTCTGACGCAGTTCTTCTACTTTGAGCATGACGCGGGAATAACAGTCACTGACGCCATCACCGGTCGGCACTTCAAAGTCAAAGTTTTCGTAGCCAGAGTATGGACGCCATTTACGCACATCGAACGGGATCCCCGTTGCGCGCAGGCCAGCACCGGTGGTGCCCCAGGCCAGTGCGTCGTCTGCGTTGTAAGCAGCCACGCCTTTGGAACGGCCAATCAGAATGGTGTTTTTCAGCGCTGCTTTGACATAGGAATCCAGACGAGCTGGCATCCAGTCAAGGAACTCACGCAGGAGACGATCCCAGCCTTTCGGCAGATCATGCGCTACGCCACCAATACGGAACCAGGCCGGGTGCATACGGAAACCGGTAATCGCTTCCACCAGATCGTAGATTTTCTGACGATCGGTAAAGGCGAAGAACACCGGAGTCATCGCGCCCACGTCCTGAATAAACGTAGAGATGTACAGCAGATGGCTGTTGATACGGAACAATTCGGACAGCATGACGCGAATGGTGTTAACGCGATCCGGCGTTACGATACCGGCGAGTTTTTCAACAGCCAGCACGTATGGCATTTCGTTTACACAACCGCCGAGGTATTCGATACGGTCGGTGTAAGGAATGTAGCTGTGCCAGGACTGGCGCTCGCCCATTTTCTCAGCACCACGGTGGTGGTAACCGACGTCAGGCACGCAGTCGACAATCTCTTCGCCATCAAGCTGCAAAATGATACGGAATGCACCGTGCGCAGACGGATGGTTAGGACCGAGGTTGAGGAACATAAAGTCCTCATTTTCGGTGCCACGCTTCATGCCCCAGTCTTCAGGCTTGAAGGTCAGCGATTCCATCTCGAGTTCTTCTTTCTGCTTAGTCAGCTCGTAAGGATCGAACTCGGTGGCGCGCGCCGGATAGTCTTTACGCAGCGGATGCCCTTCCCAGGTCTGCGGCATCATAATGCGCGTCAGGTGCGGGTGACCGTCGAAGGTAATACCGAACATTTCCCATGTTTCGCGCTCGTACCAGTTAGCATTCGGGAACACTTTGGTGATCGTCGGAACATGAAGATCGTTTTCTGCCAATGCCACTTTGATCATGATGTCGCGGTTACGCTCGACGGAGATCAGGTGGTAGAAAACGGAAAAATCCGCGGCCGGTAAACCGTCGCGGTGTGTACGTAAACGCTCATCAAAGCCATGCAAATCGAAAAGCATGACATAAGGTTTTGGCTGTTTTCGTAAAAAGGTAATCGCTTCCAGTAACTGTTCACGCTTGAACCACACCACGGGAATTCCGGTGCGGGTTGCCTGAACAGTAAAGGCCTCTGGCCCAAAACGGTTACGCAATTCGCCAATAACCGGATCATCGAGATGATCACGGGTATGCCATGCTGGCAGGGCGGAATCTTGCGTCGTCAAATCTGTCATATTTTTTTCACCACACTAAATGGTCATTTATGCCGTAAGGGGGATATTCATACACACCGCCCCTCAGGGTTGACTCTCAGACCGCAGTGTTAAATCTCGTCCGGCGAACGCAGATTTGTCACGGCAATACGCTCAGCACGTTTACGCTCTTTTTCAGACTGCATATTCGCGCGGTAAACACCCTGGTCGCCAACAACCCATGACAATGGGCGACGTTCTTTACCAATGGACTCCTGCAACAGCAGCAGAGCCTGCATATAGGCTTCCGGACGCGGCGGACATCCCGGGATGTACACGTCGACAGGCAGGAATTTATCCACGCCCTGCACCACAGAATAAATATCGTACATGCCGCCGGAGTTCGCACAGGCGCCCATCGAAATCACCCATTTCGGTTCCAGCATCTGATCGTATAAACGCTGGATAACCGGAGCCATTTTGGTGAAGCAGGTTCCCGCCACCACCATAAAGTCAGCCTGGCGTGGTGAAGCACGCAGAACTTCTGCACCAAAACGCGCAACGTCATGCACCGCAGTGAATGACGTCACCATTTCGACATAACAGCAGGAAAGGCCGAAGTTGTAGGGCCAAAGGGAGTTTTTACGACCCCAGTTCACCATTCCGTGAAGCGACTCCTGGAGATTTCCCATGAAGACGCTGCGTTTAACCTGTTCCTGAAGAGGATCGCCGACGACCTCCTGAGACTGCAGGGGGTAACGGTCGTTCTCACCGTCCGGGTCTATGCGGGTGAGCGTATAGTCCATCTTAATGCCTCGCTTTGACTGCTTACTGAGGGTGACTGTTGGTATTAATCGCCGGGCTTGGTTTAACAGGTCCTTTCGAACGTGTTGGTGTCCAGTCGAGTGCGCCAATTCGCACCAGATAGAACAAACCTGCCAGCAGTACCAAAATGAAAATGGTAGCTTCCACGAATCCGGTCCAGCCGCTTTCGCGAATAGACGTTGACCATGCATAGAGATACAGGGCTTCAACGTCGAAGATGACGAAGAACATGGCGACCAGATAGAACTTGGCGGAAAGACGTAGCCGGGCAGTGCCGACAGAGGCGATACCTGACTCAAAAGGCGTGTTTTTGTAGCGTGCTCTGGCTCTCCCGCCAAGGAACGCGGCGCCCAGTAACATCAGGCAGCAGAGGCCTACTGCAACGACAAGAAAAACGGCGAACGCCCAGTGTTGAGCGATGACTTCAGTGGCTGTTGACATACTCATTGCTTACTCATCAAAAGTGGTACTTTGGCATCTGCTCTGTAAGGTCGGCAGTTTGCGCACCACATCGATTCAAGGGAAGGATTAAAAACCACACAGTTCACGGCTCAACAAGGGATTAAGCCAGTGATTTGTTGTGGGCTTTTTACCCTTTTCTATAACCTTTTGTCAACTTTGACAAAAGTATCTCCACATTAGTTTACATGCTTAGCATTTAATTAACATATCATGCGCCGGGACTTAAGCTAAATCGTGTCAGTTAAATACTGTGATAAAGCATGGGCCTGTGACGGGAGTTATGACATCTTTCAAACTTTACTATTGTCGCAGGAATAGACAGCGCTTCCACTCTCTTAATGGGGTTATTTTTTTGATCTATGTCAGAGTTCTGTCAATTTTGATAGAAAAAAAGGCACACATTTAACAAGTTTTATTGATTTTCAAAAAACGACAAGCGATTTGCGGAAAAATTTGATGCTTTTTTTTAACCTGAAAAAAGTCAGCATTTTACGCCATTTACTGTAGTCATTGGTGATAAGGATGGCAGTCATTACTGGGAAGAAGAAAGGCTAACGAACAAAAACAGAGGCTTTAGGAAGGATATTAAACAAAATCACTAAAAGAATGACTTTCCCGCCCCTTAATAGGTAGAAGCCTTTACCCCCGCCTCGTTAGACAGAGGCGGAAGGTAAAGCCGGGGGATTACCTTAACTTTCAGAGTCTGCCAGTAACTCATGATCGTCATCCACTACCGGACGAGGACCATAGGCACTGAGAGAATAGGGATCATTCCCTTGCTCAACTGCATTGAAGATCGCCATTGCAAGTTCATTTTCACAACGGGCATTTTTGTACAACACATACTGCGTATCCGGCAAACGTGGTAAACCGTCCTGTTCACCCAGAACACGCAGCTCCGGACTCATCATTTCGATGGGACGTGCCGTCACACCCAGCCCCGCACGCACTGCCGCACGAATTGCCGATAATGTCGACGCGACATAAGCAATACGCCACGGAATACCTGCCTGACTGAGGTGCTCTATCGCCATCATCCGGTAAGGGCTTGGCTCATCGAGCACCACCAGCGGAACACTGTCGCCGGAGGGATATGCAAAATCAGCCGAGCAATACCAGAGTGTTGGCGACGTGCGCAATACGATGTGCGGGTGATCAGTGTTTGTCATCGTAGTGATGGCCAAATCCACTTCTTCACTTTCGAGCATCGACAACATGAAAGGACTGCGCTTGACGCGGACATCAATAGACAACTTTGGATATACGGATGTCACGCGGCTGAGCAGGAAAGGTAAAATGGTGTCAGCAGTATCATCTGATGCACCAATTGTTATCCCACCTTGAACATTGCTGTACATCAAAGAGGTACAGGCTTCATCATTAAAACGAAGGATTTTGCGTGCGTATCCCAATAACTGAATACCGTGTTCAGTTAATAATTTATTGCGTCCATGTCTGGCAAACAGTTCTTTTCCAACGAGTTGTTCTAGACGTTGCATTTGTTGGCTTACCGCCGACTGAGTACGACACACCGCAGCAGCAGCCGCAGCGAACGTATTAAGATCAGCAACAGCTACAAATGTCCTCAACAGATCAAGATCGAGATTGAGGATTGGACGATTTGCAATTGTCATAGTTTTTCTTCACTTTATAGAATCTAATAACAAGCTACCCTGATGGTGCGTCAAAGTACCCGCAAAAAGCAGAATACCAGATATGTCGGATACTCACTCATTTGATAACCTAAATTGAGAAATATTTGTGCATGAAAGTTTTCATCATTGTGAGCGTTCAGTCATTAAACCTGTGCGCAATAATTCCTCACAAAGGCTGAATGATTAGAACCTCTTATTTAATATAGCCTTTCCCCGCAAACCATTCCATATCCCTTACAGTACCGCTTGCCGCAACCATAAAGCTAAGTTTCGGCAATATCATCGTCAGAAAAACATAAGCTAAATTAACTAATAAAGGTGATTATTAAAAATATAATTCAATAAATTCATTGAGTCACCCTAATAACCATTTTATGCCCAAGGTGTTTTGTTTAAGTAACATTAAGATTTTTCTTGTTTCATCAAATTTTGTTTACGCCCGCCTGTTGCAATATATCCTTTGAAAGCATTTATCTAATCCTGGAAAATACGTTTAAGACTTTACTTAGAACATGATCATTCATCCAGCATTCGCTATTAATCATTAGATAAATAAAACTAATTCCTGTTAAAATTTTTCAGCGGTAAAACAAAGCCTCCTGAACTTTTTTCAGAATTTGTCGAGCTTTGGTAAGATTTCATGATGTTCACCCCATTAAAGACAACAAACTGACATCGCCGGGAATAGAGGTAACGCAGCAAAAACAGTGAATTTATTGTTCACAAAGCACTCATTTGCAAAATATAAAATCACAAAATAACAATAACACAGCATAATAAACCATTAAGCTTCTCATACTTTGAGGTAATAACCCACCATAGCCCGCTTTACTGCTGTTTTTCACCAAAACGGTGCACAGCCCTTTTCATGCCCTCTGCGGGAGAGTAAATTGAGCCCTTCGCACTGTTCTACGGTCGCTCCGCACCAGGGAAGAACAGGCTTTATTGCAAAAGGCTCTCATTTACATGTCCCCGATTGAAAAATCCCGCAAACTGGACAACGTCTGTTATGACATTCGCGGCCCGGTGCTCAAAGAAGCAAAACGTCTTGAAGAAGAAGGTAATAAAGTCCTCAAGCTGAACATCGGCAACCCTGCGCCATTCGGTTTTGATGCACCTGATGAAATCCTGGTCGACGTTATCCGCAACCTTCCTACCGCACAGGGTTATTGTGATTCGAAAGGTCTGTTTTCTGCACGTAAAGCGATCATGCAGCACTATCAGGCACGCGACATGCGCGACATCACGGTCGAAGATATTTATATCGGCAACGGTGTTTCCGAACTGATTGTTCAGTCAATGCAGGCATTACTTAACACCGGCGATGAAATGTTAGTCCCGGCACCTGATTACCCCTTGTGGACAGCGGCGGTTTCGTTATCAGGCGGTAATGCGGTGCATTACCTGTGTGATGAAGGGGCTGACTGGTTCCCGGACATTGCCGATATTCGTGACAAAATCACACCACGCACCCGCGGCATTGTGATCATCAACCCGAACAACCCGACCGGTGCGGTATACAGCAAAGAATTGCTGATGCAGATTGTGGACATCGCCCGGGAACATAATCTGATTATTTTTGCCGACGAAATTTACGACAAAATCCTGTATGACGAAGCCCAGCACATTTCCATCGCTTCACTGGCACCGGATTTACTGACCGTCACTTTTAACGGTCTGTCAAAAACCTATCGCGTGGCGGGTTTCCGTCAAGGCTGGATGGTTCTGAACGGACCGAAGAAACATGCGAAAGGTTATATCGAAGGTCTGGAAATGCTGGCCTCGATGCGCCTTTGTGCCAACGTGCCGATGCAACATGCCATTCAGACCGCGCTGGGCGGCTATCAAAGTATCAGCGAGTTTATTCAGCCGGGCGGACGTCTGGTCGAACAGCGTGATCGTGCATGGGAACTGATCAATGAAATCCCGGGTGTTTCCTGCGTGAAACCTAAAGGGGCGCTGTATATGTTCCCGCGCATTGACGCCAAACGTTTTAACATCCATGACGATCAGAAAATGGTGCTCGATTTGCTGTTACAGCAAAAAGTCTTGCTGGTTCAGGGTTCTGCATTCAACTGGCCGTATCCGGACCATGTGCGTATCGTGACGCTGCCACGCGTTGATGAGTTGGAAATGGCCGTTAACAAACTGGGACGTTTCCTCGAAACCTATCGCCAGTAATGCAGTAAGGGCGCTGATAATGGCGCCCTTTTCTTTCTCCCGCCAGTTTCCGCATTTGCATAACTGTTTCGCACTGCTCACAATAGTCACTCATTCACCGTAGTTATTGAGAGTGCTATGAACCAGAGCCATTTTTTCGCCCATCTTTCCCGCCTCAAACTGATCAGCCGCTGGCCGCTGATGCGCAATGTCCGCACCGAAAACGTGTCGGAACACAGTCTGCAAGTCGCTTTTGTCGCCCATGCTTTAGCCGTGATCAAGAACCGCAAATTTAACGGCAATCTGAGCGCAGAACGCGTTGCCCTGCTCGCCATGTATCACGATGCCAGCGAAGTGATTACCGGTGATATGCCAACGCCAATCAAGTATTACAATCCGCAAATCGCGCATGAGTACAAAAAGATTGAGAAAATTGCTCAGCAGAAACTGATTGAAATGCTGCCAAAGGAATTACAGGAAGATTTCCGACCGCTGATTGACGAGCATTATTACACTGAAGAAGAAAAACTGACCGTCAAACAGGCTGATGCGCTGTGTGCTTACCTGAAATGTCTGGAGGAATTGTCGGCAGGCAATAACGAATTCACACTGGCGAAAGCCCGTCTGGAGAAAACGCTGGCAGACAGAAAAAGCCCGGAAATGGACTACTTTATGGAAGTGTTCATTCCGAGCTTCAGTCTGTCATTGGATGAAATCAGCCTGGATTCCCCGCTCTGATCTTAAGGTCAAAACGGGAACAGCACCGGCACCAGAAAAACGCTGACCAGCATCACCAGCAGAGTGAACGGCACACCGATGCGCAGGAAATCGCCAAATTTATAGTTACCCGGCACCATAACCAGCGTGTTTACCGGTGAAGACACCGGTGTCATAAAGGCGGCAGAAGCCGCAATAGCGATAATCATGGTGAACGGGTATGGCGATACCCCCATCTGGTGTGCTGCTGCGATAGCAATCGGTGCCATCAAAACCGCAGTCGCCGTATTGGAAATAAACAGCCCGATACCTGCACAGAGAATGAATAAACTCAGCAGCATCATATATGGCCCATAGCCGCCGCTTACCTCCATTAACCCCTTCACAATCAGCGCCACACCGCCGGTTTTTTGCAGCGCCAGCGCAAAAGGCATCATCCCGACTATCAGCAGCAAACTGGGCCAGTGAATGGCTTTGTAGGCCCCTTCCATCGTGATACAGCGGAATTTACCCATCAGCATGCAGGCGATAATGGCGGCGATAGCATTAGGCACATCATCGGTCAGCATCAGCGCAACCATCAGCGCCAGACAAAACAATGCATGCGGTGCCTGACTCAGGGCTGGCGCGACCTCGTCCACTTCGGCAGGAAGATTAAGCACAATGAAATCATGCATTTGTTGCTGAAGCTGGCGGATCAGCTTCCAGTCGCCAATGACCAGTAGCATATCGCCGAGCTGTAATTCTTCATCCACCAGTTTTCCGTCCAGTGCTTCACCCTGACGGCGGATCCCGACGACATTCAGCCCGTAGGTCGAACGGAAGGCGACGGCACGCAACGTTTTACCCAGGAGCTCCGAATCCGGGATCAGCGAGACTTCGGCCATCCCGACATCCCGCGATTGCTCAGAGAAATACTCGCCGCGTAGCACCATAGGCTCGAGCATTTCGTCAGTGCAAAATTGCCTGATGGAGATGTCTGGATCTGACATATCAAGCAGTAACACATCGCGCGCAAACAGTTCGGTATTCCCCGTTGCGCTGACCATCACGCGGCGAAATTTACGCCAGCGTTCAATGCCCACCACGTTCGCGCCGTAGCGGGAACGCAGATGCACATCATCAAGTGTACGCCCGACCAGAGGCGAACCCGGACGGATAGTGACGCGACGCGCCCGGCCGGTCAGGTGATAATCGCGGATCAAATCCCGGAACGTTCGCCGCTTCCAGCGCTGCTGGCCTCGTGACGCATCTTCTGATGACAGCCAGCGACGGGCGATCAACATGTATCCGATACCCATTATCAGCACCACGAGCCCGACAGGGGTGACGCCGAAGAAACCAAAACCGTCGAATCCTTCACGCAACAGTTCGCTGTTGACCACCATGTTCGGCGGTGTGGCGACCAGCGTCATCATGCCACTAATAAGCCCGGCGAAACTCAGTGGCATCATCAGTCGTGCGGGAGAGGTTTTCATTCGCGCCGAAACGCTGATCACGACAGGAATGAAGATCGCGACTACGCCGGTGGAACTCATAAAAGCACCGAGACCGGCAACCGTGAGCATCAGCAAAACCAGCATCCGCGTTTCACTGTTGCCCGCCACCTTCATCAGCCAGTCACCGACCTGATACGCCACACCGGTTCTGACCAGCCCGTGCCCGACGACAAATAGCGCCGCGATCAAAATGACGTTCGGGTCACTGAATCCGGCCAGCGCTTCATTGATGGTCAGCGTGCCGCTCAGGACGAAAGAAATAATCACCAGCAATGCCACAATATCCATTCGCAGCGTATTGCGCGCGAACAGCACCATAGCAATAACCAGTAACGTGACTACCCAAAGCAATTCACCGGTCAAAACACACTCCATTTGCGTTGAGAGAGGAGGATAAATAGCTATATACCCTAAATAATTCAAATTGTATCAAGGCGGCAACTGCGGGAATCTCCGGGGCTTACATGAGTAAGTGACCGGGGTTCGGGACTAATCTGCCGGGAGCAGACTGGTATGCTGCTTGCAGCGACTCGTTCAGGGGCGAGGCCCATGGATGGGCCGGGTAACGCAGCCAACGCTGAGACAGTTTGATGTATGACTGGGTATGAGAATGGCATAAAAAAACCCCGCACAGGCGAGGTTTATATCAATTTATACAGGGAAATTGTATTTTTTCTGTCCTTAACGCAGGCTGACTTTCACACCTTCGTCGGAACTGCTGACCAGCAGAATTTCGAGCGTAGTCAGATCGAAATCGACATTTTCAATCCCGGGTGTATCGTCTGGCGCATTGACGGCAATGACTTTGCAGCCCGCCGCCAGCCCGGCCATCACGCCGGCTGCAGCATCTTCAACCACCACACAATCTTCCGGGGCCAGACCTAAACGTTCTGCCCCCAGCAAGTAGGCATCGGGTTGTGGCTTGCCGTGTTTGACCTGTTCAGCAGTGATAAACACTTCGGGTTCAGGCAAATGCGCCGCTTTATGGCGCGCACTGGCAACAGGCATTGATCCGGAAGTCACAATCGCCCAGGGAATATTCTGGCGATTGAGTTCGCTTAACAACAAATGTGCGCCCGGGAGAGCGGCGACACCCTCGGTGTCCGTGGCTTCAATTTGTTCCAGCTTGAGAAACTCTTTTTGAATCGTTTCTTCACTTTCACCCGCCATAAAATGACGCAAAGAAGTGATCGCCTGCTTACCGTGAATAAACGCCAGTACATCCTGCGGGCTGACACCCCAGCTAAGCGCCCAGCTCACCCAGGCACGCTCAACGGCAGGTAATGAATCAACTAACGTTCCATCAAGGTCGAACAAAAAACCCTTACAAAGCACAGGCGACTCCTTTAAGTGTTTACATCAGGCATTGATAATTTGCGCGATCTCTACCGCGCTCAGGTGATACTGACGCGGGCACGACTGCCAGACCGCCAACATACGCTGGTATTTATCCCACATTTTGGTCTGCGAGTTAAACCCATGAGTGCCTGCATCAAAATCAGTGTAACGTCCTTCGGTGTTCACCATAAAGCGGACATAGCTTAAATAACGGGATTCCGTTGCGGCATCAAAACCCAGAAAATCAATTCGGCGGCGATCCAAGTCTTGCGTGTCTTTCAAATTGGTCCACGACACCTGCATCGCATGATGCATTTCCATAATGTTAATGACTGTGCGACAGGTTTCTTCCGGCAATTCGCCGAAATCTCTGTCCAGCTCGCGCATTTGCAAACCAAAACCCCGTTCGATCACTGTTTGTAACCGGCGATAGCGTTCTGCGTTATCGGGATCCAGCATGGTCATCATCTTGTATTGATTGGACAAAATCAGGCGTTGAGCGTTCGTCATTTCCATCGTGAAAATCCTCATGTCTGCATAATGAGCAAAGCATGGCATAGCGCAAAGTTCTGCGAAATCGCAAGCACACCATTCTTTGATTTGGGTCGGGATCTCATCTGAAATAATCACCAGGGGAGACTTTCCCCCGGTGAAATGCGACTTATGAAAGACTATAGATGATGACAGACGCAGTAAGCGGGGAAATCAGGCTTACAGATCGTCTAAAAAGGTTTTGTCCAGCTGTTTGAACGCGCGCTTAAGGACGTCAGCCAGTGACTGATACGTCGGCGTGCCTTCAACTGGCGCCAGCGCCAGTCCGGATTCAGTGAGTTTATTGCGTACATCGTGGAACCAGCCGAGTAATCCCGGCGGCAGTGGCGTCAGAGAACGGCGACCCAGCCACCACAGTCCCTGCATCGGCAAGCTACAGGCAAAAATTGCCGTGGCGACGGCCAGCCCGAGTTGTCCGCCGAGCGCGATTTGCCACGTCAGGGTAAAGACCGCAACCGGTGGCATGATGCGTACCGCGAAGCGTGTAGCAGTAGAAATCCGGTTCTCCGGAAACATCGGAGCCAGGCGCTTATCTGACGGCCATGTCTTCATATAGTGCTGCCCGCGCTGGAATACCTGGAACCAGCCTACCGAGCCTGTTGGCTTACTCGTCATCTTTGCACCTCAACTTCACGTGTAAAATTTAAAAAATAGTTGTAAAACACAAACTGGAGTTTATCACGATAAAATATATTTTGTTTTTGCTGGCACCTGTCGGTATTCTATCGCAGCCTCGCAACCCTCTCAGGCAACGAGATCAATATAAACTTGGGGCAAACGCGGTGAATTGCAATCTTTCGCCCCCATAATAACCATAGTGCCTCGGTCTGAGAGGATTTGTAATTAATTATTGTATTTTTTGTTAGTGTTTTTGCTGATTAGTAACACCCTGAAGATACGTAAACCGAAATATGCGGTGCAGTAAACCGCTTTATTTCTGTCATCCGGACGCTTAAAAAAACCAAAGCCCGGCAATTCTTCAGCTTTTTCATCGTCATGCCTGTTTTGGCTCTCTGGCATGATGTTAATCATAATTGTCGCCGCCATTATGCGCTACGCTTGATGTCAGACTGACGATTTATTAACCACGTGTATTGTTTTTTTTAAACAGCACCAACAATAAATAGGTACTTCCATGTCGAGTAAGCTTGTACTGGTTCTTAACTGTGGTAGTTCTTCCCTAAAGTTTGCCATCATTGATGCTGCAAATGGCGAAGAACACATTTCAGGTTTAGCCGAATGTTTCCATCTGCCAGAAGCGCGCATTAAATGGAAAATGGACGGTGGCAAAGAAGAAGCCGCTTTAGGTGCGGGCGCCGCACACAGTGAAGCGTTGAAATTCATCGTTAATAACATTCTGAGCAAAAAACCTGAGCTGTCCGCAGAACTGGTTGCAATCGGCCACCGCATCGTTCATGGCGGCGAGAAGCTGACCAAATCAATGCTGATCAACGACGCTGTCATCGAGGGTATCAAAGAGTCTATCCCGTTTGCGCCGCTGCATAACCCGGCTCACCTGATCGGTATTGATGAAGCACTGAAATCTTTCCCTAAACTGGCTGATAAAAACGTTGCCGTTTTCGACACCGCTTTCCATCAGACAATGCCAGAAGAATCATACCTCTACGCCCTGCCGTACAGCCTGTATAAAGATCACCATGTCCGTCGTTATGGCGCACACGGCACCAGTCACTTCTACGTGACTCAGGAAGCCGCAAAAATGCTGAACAAACCCGTGGAAGAAGTGAATCTGATCACTTGCCACCTGGGTAACGGCGGTTCTGTCAGTGCCATCCGTAACGGTAAATGTGTGGATACTTCCATGGGGCTGACCCCGCTGGAAGGTCTGGTGATGGGTACCCGCAGCGGTGACATCGACCCGGCAATTATCTTCCACCTGCACGATTCTCTGGGCATGAGCGTTGATCAAATCAACAAAATGCTGACTAAAGAATCGGGTCTGCTGGGCCTGACTGAAGTCACCAGCGACTGCCGTTATGTTGAAGACAACTACACCACTAAAGCTGATGCCAGACGTGCCATGGACGTCTTCTGCCACCGCCTGGCGAAATACATCGGTGCGTACACTTCACTGATGGAAGGCCGCCTGGACGCCGTCGTATTCACCGGCGGTATCGGCGAAAACGCCGCAATGGTTCGCGAATTGTCTCTGGCTAAATTAGGCCTGCTGGGCTTTGAAGTGGATCACGAACGTAACCTGGCTGCCCGTTTCGGTAAATCCGGGGCGATCAACAAAGAAGGCACTCGCGCCGCTCTGGTTATCCCAACCAACGAAGAGCTGGTGATTGCACAAGACGCCGCGCGTCTGACTGCATAATTCGATTCAAGACTGCCCGCGTAATGCGGGCAATTTTTCACTTATAGGCAAACGCCGCCCGTTTGGACGCACCGCGCAGGATAATCATCGCGCTTATGCTGATCATTATCCCCTCTGCACAAACCTGCGAATGTCCCTGCCTGGCAACCGTTAAAGAGGTTTAGCCGTGTCCCGTACAATTATGTTGATCCCTACAGGCACCAGTGTCGGTCTGACCAGTGTCAGCCTGGGTGTGATCCGTGCCATGGAACAAAAAGGCGTCAGCCTGAGTATCTTCAAACCTATCGCCCAGCCGCGTACTGGCGGAGATGCTCCTGACCAAACCACGACCATTATTCGCGCTAACTCCACCGTGACTGCAGCCGAACCGCTGAAAATGAGCCACGTTGAAACCTTGCTGAGCTCAAACCAGCAAGACGTGCTGATGGAAGAAATCATCGCGCGTTATCACGAAAACACCAAAGATGCCGAAGTGGTGCTGGTTGAAGGTTTAGTGCCTACCCGCAAACACCAGTTCGCCAATGCGCTGAACTACGAAATTGCCAAAACCCTGAACGCAGAAATCGTCTTCGTTCTGGCGCTGGGTAATGATTCTCCTGCGCAGCTCAAAGAACGTATCGAACTGGCCCGTTCCAGCTTCGGTGGCAGCAAAAACAAAAATATCACCGGCGTAATCATTAACAAACTGAATGCACCGGTTGACGAGCAGGGGCGTACACGTCCTGACCTGTCTGAAATCTTTGATGATTCCACCAAAGCCAGCGTGGCAAATATCGACCCGACTCAGCTGTTCGCTAACAGCCCGCTGCCGGTTCTGGGCTGCATTCCGTGGAGCTTCGAGCTGATTGCCACCCGCGCAATCGACATGGCTAAGCACCTGAACGCACGTATCATCAACGAAGGCGACGTCAAAACCCGCCGCGTGAAATCCGTCACTTTCTGCGCACGCAGCATTCCGCATATGCTGGAGCATTTCCGTCCCGGCTCCCTGCTGGTGACTTCCGCTGACCGTCCTGACGTGCTGGTTTCAGCCTGTCTGGCAGCCATGAATGGCGTGGAAATCGGCGCTATCCTGCTGACCGGTGGCTACGAAATCGACGCCCGCATCAACAGCCTGTGCGAACGTGCATTCCAGACAGGCCTGCCAGTCTTCATGGTAGAAACCAATACCTGGCAGACTTCCCTGAGCCTGCAAAGCTTCAATCTGGAAGTGCCTGCAGATGACCATCAGCGCGTAGAGAAACTGCAACAGTACGTGGCTTCTCACATCAATGCTGACTGGATCAACTCCCTGAGCGCACATTCTGAACGCTCACGCCGTCTGTCACCTCCGGCATTCCGCTATCAGCTGACCGAACTGGCCCGTAAAGCCGGTAAACGTATCGTTCTGCCGGAAGGCGACGAGCCACGCACTGTGAAAGCGGCAGCGCTTTGTGCTGAACGTGGTATCGCGGAATGTGTTCTGTTGGGTAACCCTGACGAGATCAAACGCGTTGCAGCAGCTCAGGGCGTGACGCTGGGTAAAGGCATCGAAATCGTTGATCCGGTGGCTGTCCGTGAAGAATACGTGGCGCGTCTGGTTGAACTGCGTAAAAGCAAGGGTATGACCGAAGTGGTTGCGCGCGAACAACTGGAAGACAACGTGGTTCTCGGCACCCTGATGCTGGAACAAGGTAACGTTGACGGTCTGGTTTCCGGTGCTGTTCACACCACCGCAAACACCATCCGCCCGCCATTACAGTTGATCAAAACCGCGCCGGGCAGCTCACTGGTTTCCTCTGTGTTCTTCATGCTGCTGCCTGATCAGGTTCTGGTTTATGGCGACTGTGCGATCAATCCGGATCCTACTGCTGAACAGCTGTCTGAAATCGCGATCCAGTCTGCGGACTCCGCTGCAGCCTTCGGTATCGAACCCCGCGTTGCCATGATCTCCTACTCAACCGGTAACTCCGGCGCCGGTAGCGACGTTGAGAAAGTGCGTGAAGCGACCCGTCTGGCCCAGGAAAAACGTCCGGATCTCATCATCGATGGCCCGCTGCAATATGATGCTGCGATCATGGCTGATGTTGCACAATCTAAAGCGCCAAACTCGCCGGTTGCGGGTAAAGCGACCGTGTTCATCTTCCCTGACCTGAATACCGGTAACACCACGTACAAAGCGGTACAACGTTCTGCGGATCTGGTCTCTATCGGGCCGATGCTGCAGGGTATGCGTAAACCGGTTAATGACCTGTCGCGTGGCGCACTGGTTGACGATATCGTCTACACCGTTGCACTGACTGCGATTCAGTCTGCTCAGGCAGAAGCAGCGGTTGCGGCCAAATAAGCCAAACCCTCTGAACGCAAGACGCCGGGCTTTTTGAGTCCGGCGTTTTTTTGGTCTTTTTTGCGGAGCGCTTCATGGCTGATCGATAAAGATTCAGAGCAGTGTTTTTGCTGCTTCCAGAATATGTTCAGCCGTCAGGCCATATTCCTGCTGTAAAAACTCCTGGGTGCCCACCTGTCCGTAACGCTCTTTGACACCAACCCGGCGCATCGGCACCGGCTGGTTTTCCACCAGCACTTCCGCCACCGCCGATCCCAGTCCGTTATGAATACTGTGGTTTTCACAGGTCACAATTTTGCCGGTTTTCGTGGCGTATTTGATGATGACATCTTTATCAATCGGCTTGAGGGTAAACATGTCGATGACTGCCGCACTGACCCCTTCGCGTTCCAGCATTTGCGCCGCTCTCAGCGCTTCCGCCACCATAATCCCGTTAGCAATCAGCGTCACGTCTGTGCCATCACGCAGCACATTGGCCTTGCCGATGGTAAACGTCGAGCCTTCCTTGTAAACCTGCGTAGCCTGTTTGCGAATGGTACGCACCCAGTAGAAACCTTTTAAATCCATCAGTTGCAGCAAAATATTGCGGAACATCACGGCGTCGGTGACTTCCATCACCACCGAACTCGCCAGCCCGCGCACAATGCCCATATCTTCGAACGACATATGCGTGCCGCCGTTATGACAGGCGCTGACGCCAGCATCTGACGCAATGATCTTGACGTTATTCTTCTGGTAATCCAGAGACATAAACAGCTGATCGAAACAGCGCCGGCTGGCAAAGGCGGTAAAAGTATGCACAAACGGCACGCGACCGGTCAGCGACAAACCTGCCGCAACGCCGATCACGTTGGCTTCCATAATGCCGCAGTTAATCACATGCTCAGGATGATCTTTATGAACGCCGTCCATCGCCATCGAGCTCATCAGATCGGCTTCCAGCGCGATAATCGGCGTATTCTCTACAATCTTTTCACGCACGGTATTGGCGTAAACTTTACGCATTTCTACTGCGTCTTTTTGCAATTCAAGAGAAACTTCAAACATGAGTGGCCTCCAGCTCAGCGATAGCATTTTCGATTTCCAGTTTCACATCCGGCGTTAAACGCAGGTGATGTGAGTTCGCCAGTTGCTCGAGATACTTCACGCCCTGCCCTTTGATGCTGTCGAGGATCACCACCAGAGGACGCTGCTCGGCGTGACGAACCGGCGTGACCGCCTCGCTGATAGCCACAATGTCATCGCCTTTAATGGTCTCTACATCAAACCCGAACGCACTGAATTTTCCGGCCAGATCGAATGGCTTAATCACTTCATCCAGCGTGCCATCGAGTTGCTGTTTGTTGTAATCGATGAACAGTGTCAGGTTATGCAGATTGTGGTGCGCAATAAACTGGAAGGCTTCCCAGCACTGGCCCTCGTTCAACTCACCGTCGCCAAGAATGCAGAAGACGCGGTTGCTGCGACCAGCCAGCTTATGCGAAAGTGCCATGCCCGCCGCAATGGAAACGCCTTGTCCCAGCGAGCCGGTGGTGGCATCCACGCCGGTGGTCCGCAGCCGGTCCGGATGGCTCGGCAGCTTTGTGCCATTCTGGTTGAGGGTGTGTAATTCGCTGACCGGGAAATAACCTTTCAGTGCCAGCGTGGCATACAACGCCGGACCAGCATGGCCTTTGGACAGCACGAAATAATCCCGCTCCTGCCAGTCTGGTTTTTTCGGGTCGATGCGCATCACATCGCCATACAACACGGCCAGCGTTTCCACCACGGACATGCTGCCGCCATAGTGCCCGAATCCTAAACCGGTCAGCATTTTTAGCGTCTCGATACGGATATGGCGGGCCAGATCACGAACCTCCTGGACATCTTTCATCTTCATTGGTCCTTATTTTAATGAGCACTTATCCTGGCCTGTTATTTCTAACAGGCAGGACAGTGTTTCCCGGATGGAGTTAAAAAACGTAGTGGTGCAGGGAATTACTTTTCAGTGATTTCTTTCTCAGCCGCCGGTTTTTTGCCGAGATAGTTCCAGGCAACCAGTACCGCGAAGATACCGACAATCAGCGCCATGATGCCTTCCTTCGACATAAAGCGAGCCAGATTACCCAGCAGGATGCCGATAACGCCGAAGTCCGCATCAGAGAAGGTGGCATTCGCAAAGCCCAGCGCGCCCAGTACTGGCAACAGCAGAACCGGCAGGAAGGTAATCAGCACGCCGTTGGCAAACGCACCGATCATTGCCCCGCGACGCCCGCCGGTCGCATTACCGAACACACCTGCCGTCGCACCAGTGAAGAAGTGTGGCACCACGCCCGGCAGGATCAGCACCAGATGCATTTGCCCTAACAGGAACAGTCCCACCAGACCGCCAAGGAAGCTGAACAGGAAACCGATCAGCACCGCATTCGGCGCGTACGGATACACCACCGGACAATCCAGCGCCGGACGGGCATTAGGCACCAGTTTCTCGGAGAAGCCGACGAATGCCGGAACGATTTCCGCCAGGATCAGACGCACACCCTGCAAAATGATGAACACACCCGCCGCAAAGGTAATTGCCATGATGATGGCGTACACCAGGTAGTTCTGGCCTGCACTGTAGGTCGCCTCAACAAAGACCTGACCCGCGAACACCGCCATAATCAGATAAATAATAATCATGGTGAGTGAGATTGAGATGGAACTGTCGCGCAGGAAACTGAGGTTTTTCGGCAGATTCATTTCTTCCGTAGAACGTGAACCTTTGCCAACTTTACTGCCGATCCAGCCCGATAAGACGTAACCAATGGTGCCGAAATGACCAAATGCCACGTCGTCGCTGCCGGTAATTTTACGCATGTAACGTTGCGCCAGCGCCGGGAAGAACGCCATGATAAGGCCCAGCGTCAGGGAACCGGTGAACACCAGTGAAACACCTTCAAAACCGGCCACCGTCAGAATAACGCTGATCATACAGGCCATATAAAACGTGTGATGACCGGTCAGAAACACATATTTAAGACGGGTGAAACGGGCCACGATCAGGTTTGCCACCATACCAAACGCCATAATTAACGCTGTCGGTGCACCGAATTTCTCCAGCGCGATGGAAACAATCGCTTCGTTATTAGGAATAATACCCTGGATATTAAAGGCGTGTTCAAACATACCGCCTAAAGGATTTAATGAGCCAACTAATACTGTTGCACCACCGCCCAATACTAAAAAGCCAAGTATTGTTTTAACCGTGCCTTTCACCACATCAGAAAAGTTTTTCTTTTGTGCCACCAGACCGATTAATGCGATGAGCCCCACCAGTATGGAAGGCACTTTTAATATATCGACCACAAACTTGAGCGTTTCCTGGATAAACATATCCACCTCGTTTGTCTATTTGTTTTATTTGTAGGGTTATTCAGTGCCGGTCAGGACACTGGATGTTTTTCAAAGTGAGCAATCAGTTTTGTTTCAAGTTCATTAATATCAATGATGTTGGTAATCACCACTAACTGGTTTTCAGGAATGCTGGCACTGGCAGCGATGTCCTTTGCCATCACGAACAGGTCGGCTTCACCCGGAATGGCTGAGGACAAATCGGAGTGCTGAACATCTGCCTGAATATTGAGTTTCTTCAGGACTTTCTTGATGTTCATTTCAACCATAAAGCTGCTGCCTAAACCGGAACCACAAATCGCCATGATTTTCATATTATTCACTTGTCCTTTATCTGTTTTTAAACGATTAAAATATGTAGAACCGTACTCCATCTGCACATATTAATGCATATGAATGGTCAGAATACCCTTAGATTTAAGTTGCACTCCCTTTACAATATTAAGTCAAATTAATAGCGGGATATAACGTCCTGAATTTCTCTGATGGTTTTTGCCTGATGTATTTTCTGCATATCTTCTTCACTGGAAAATAATTCTGCCAGTTCAGAAATCAGTTCAATATGGCTGTGCTTATCTGCTGCCGATAACATCACCACGGTATACACCGGATCGTTATCCTCTGAATTAAACGCCACGCCGTGCGGCAGCGTCAGCAACGAGAGTCCCAACCCGTTCGCCCCTTCTTCTGGTCTGGCGTGTGGCATCGCAATGCCCGGCGCCAGAACAAAATACGGCCCCAGTTTTTCCCGTTGAGCAAAAATAGCCGTCAGGTAATCCGGGGTAATTGTCCCTTCTTTCAGCAGTGGCTCAGCGCTCACTTCCACTGCCTGCCGCCAGTCCGTGATATCCGTTCTGATCTGAATTCGTTCAGATGTCAGCCAATCATTCAGCATAGTGATGCTCCGTTTTTATTTTTAAAGATGGCCGGTCAAATTTCCCCCAGACCGCACCAACGATCCAGACTCTACTTCAGCGGTAGCGTTAACATCTGTGATACAGATCTCAAAGATAGCGCTACCAAACTTCTATCATTGAGATCTGTGATAGCGCTATCAAAAATAATCACACAGCGGTATCGCCGTCCCGTGGATCGCATAAATAACGGTATACTTTGTCGGGAAATTGCCGATAATTTACCGAATTCTGCCGTGGTTCCCGATTTACCGGTCCTGCTGCGGCCCGCTTTTTTCGCTATACCTGTGGGTATACATTTTGCGCAAGATGCGCAGTTAAGGTCAGGATCGTGAATGTCCATTAACAAGAAAAGACGCAGTACCGGAAGAGTGACGCTGGCTGATGTCGCGCAACTGGCGGGCGTGGGCAGCATGACTGTTTCCCGTGCGCTGCGCACACCCGAACAGGTCTCCGACAAGCTACGGGAGAAGATCGAAGAAGCGGTCAGTCAGCTGGGATATCTGCCCAACCAGGCCGCCAGTTCCCTGGCTTCCGCCTCCTCAAATACCATTGCGATGATTGTGCCGAGCCTTTCCGAAGCGGGCTGCGCCGAGATGTTTGCCGGGCTACAGAAAGTGCTGCAACCGGCCGGTTATCAGATCATGCTGGCGGAATCTCAACATCGTATTGAGCGGGAAGAAAAACTGCTGGAAACGCTGCTTTCCTACAATCTGGCGGCGGCGATTTTACTGTCCGTTGAACACTCCGCCAATGTACGTCAATGGCTGGATAACCTGACCATCCCGGTGCTGGAAATCGGTGCGCTGACCAATTCGCCAATCGACATGAATATCGGCATTGATTATGTCGAGGCGATGTTTCAGTTGACCCAGACGGTGGTGGCGAAGGGATATCAGAATATTGGCATGCTGTGTGCCAATCAGGAACAGTGGATTTTCCAGCAGCACCTTCAGGGTTGGCGTAAGGCCATGTTGAAAGCGCATATGTCCCCGCACCGGGTGATAAACGCCGCCGAGCCCGCCAGCTTTTCCACCGGCGCTCAGCAACTGCCGGAGTTCCTGCTTGCCTGGCCGGAAATTGACGCGCTGGTGTGTGTTTCCGACGATCTCGCCTGTGGCGCACTGTATGAATGCCAGCGCAGACGCATCAAAGTGCCAGATGAACTTGCCGTGGTCGGTTTCGGCAATGCCGATGTCAGTAAAGTATGCCAGCCGCCGCTGACCACTATTGCTATTCCGCATAAAGAAATCGGGGTGCGCGCCGCCCAGGCATTGCTGGCGAGGATTAATGACGAGGAATGGGAAGAAGTGACGATCGCTTCGTCGTTGTGCAAGCGGGAGAGTTGCTAAAAAGAGAACGGGCGATATGCGTTCGCCCGTGATGTGATTCAGATATCATCTTTCGCTGACGATTCTTCTTCATCGTTTTCTTTATTACCCGGGACAGACGCATCCGCCACAGGGGCTACGGCTTCACGGGTCAGCGGCTTACCGTGTTCTTTCTCATTGTTTCGCGTCATCCACAGAGAAAGTGCTTTCAGGGAGTCCGGCGTAAATTCATCACAACGCGCAGTGATTTCTTCCGGTGTCATCCAGCGGACGGCATCAATTTCTTCTTCCTGCAGGGCAAACGGGCCATGGGATACACAGCTAAACAAAGCCCCCCATACGCGACATTTGTTCTCTTCTTCAAAGTAGAACTGACCGTGCTCTGCAAACGGCACACCGGCAATACCCAGCTCTTCCTCGGCTTCACGGCGAGCTGAATCAAGTATATTTTCACCGCTTTGCACCACACCACCGGCCGTTGCATCGAGCCAGCCCGGATAGAAATCTTTGGTTTCAGTCCGACGCTGAACCAAAATATTCCCCATTCCATCATGAACCACAATATAGCTGGCACGATGACGCAGGACCTGAGCACGCATTTGTTGTCGGCTGGCCTGGGCAATGACCTCGTTGTCTTCGTTGACGATATCAACCCACTCATCCGTACTGATGTTTTGCTCTTGTTCTGACATCCGCTGGAACCTTCTCTTTTAAGCGCTGGTCTGTGCGCAATAAGTCTGTGCGCTGTGATTTTGCAACACGTCGATAATGTCCGGAGATTCTATCTGGGTCTGCTGGGTGGCTTCAATAGCTATGGATGCGTTGATGCAACCTAAAAGCTATGTTACCCCGCAAAGTTCGCCATCAGACAAGTCCGACATAGACTTCTAAACATCTGCATTATGATACCCTACTCAATCGGATAAGAAGCTTGTGATTACCCGTTCCACATTAGCGCATCCCGCCCCGCCATTCGCGGAGAGTGATTAAAACAACGCAGGAGGCAATATGATCGATCTTTATTACGCACCAACACCGAATGGCCATAAAGTTTCTCTTTTTCTTGAAGAGAGTGGCCTGCAATACCGGCTCCACCGTATTGATATCAGCGCAGGGGAGCAATTCAAACCTGAATTCCTCGCCATTTCACCCAACAACAAAATCCCGGCCATTGTCGACAGTCAGCCCGTTGACGGCGGCACACCGGTCAGTATTTTTGAGTCTGGCGCAATTTTGCAATATCTGGCAGAAAAAACCGGAAAATTTCTCAGCAAAGAGTTGCGTGAGCGCACGGTGACACTGGAATGGCTGACCTGGCAGGTTGCCGGATTTGGCCCGATGCTGGGTCAGAACCACCATTTTACGCATTATGCGCCGCAGCCGGTGCCTTACGCCATTGAGCGTTATTTACAGGAAACTCAGCGTCTGTATGGCGTGCTGAACCGCCAGTTAGAGAAAAATGCCTATATCGCCGGGGAGAATTACAGTATCGCCGACATGGCCACTTATCCGTGGGTCGCGGCTCATGAACGCCAGCGTATTGATCTGGCTGGATACCCTGCCGTACGCAACTGGTTCGAACGGGTTAAAAGCCGCCCGGCGACACAAAAAGCCTACGCGCTGGCGCAGGTTCAGTAAGCCCCTTCAGCCTGCCGGAGGCGTTCTGAATATCTCAGAATAAAAAACCCTTAACTGTGCTCCATATCGCGAGTTAATTGCGATGACTCATCTATGATTAAAGACAGTTCATCCGCGTATTCAGACAGTTAAGGATCCCGATATGAAGATCTTGATTACCGGCGCCACCGGCCTCATCGGAAGAAAATTGACCGAACGGCTTCTTGAGCAATCTCATCAGATCACCGCCCTGAGCCGTGCCCCTGAACGCGCGGCGAAAATACTCGGGTCGCAGGTTTCCGTCTGGGAAACGCTGGAAGGAAAAACCTCGCTCGACGGTTTCGATGCCGTAATTAACCTTGCCGGTGAACCCATTGCCGACAAACGCTGGACCAAAGAACACAAAGCGTTGTTATGCGAGAGCCGCTGGAAGCTGACAGAAAAGCTGGCAACGCTGATTAACGCCAGTGAAAAGCCCCCTGCCGTGTTTATCTCCGGTTCGGCGGTCGGCTATTACGGCGATCAGGGCCAGGCTCTGGTGCCTGAAGATGAGCCGCCTAACAAGCAGTTTACCTGGCAATTGTGTGCCCGCTGGGAAGCACTGGCGATGTCAGCACAAAGCGCGGCGACGCGTGTTTGTTTGCTGCGCACCGGCATCGTACTGGCTGAAAAAGGCGGTGCGCTGGCCAAAATAGTTCTGCCCTACCGCGCCGGTCTCGGTGGCCCGCTCGGTGATGGTCAGCAATACATGCCATGGATCCACATCAACGACATGATTGACGGGATTCTGTTCTTGCTGGAACACGAAACACTTTCCGGCCCGTTCAATATGGTGTCGCCGTATCCGGCGCGCAACGAGCAATTCAGTGCCCTGCTCGGCGAAGTATTGCACCGCCCGGCGTTTATGCGGGCACCCGCGCCTGTGGTGCGCTTGCTGATGGGCGAATCAGCTGTATTAGTGCTGGGTGGTCAGCGGGCAGTGCCGCGCCGGCTGGAAGCAGCAGGGTTTATTTTTAAGCATCAGGAGTTAAAGGAAACGCTGGAGGATTTGCTGGGATGAAGGGTTTGGCAGCCCTTCACCCTGCTCAACCAGATTGGGGTCTCATAGGTACAATGGCGCGGTACTGGCGCTTTTTAAAAACTGATCGGGGGGATGTTTCGGTTTCTCAATAACTGAGATTACTTAACTTTCTGCACCGAAACCGCCCAAAGGAGGAAAGTGCTTTTCCTCCTTTTGGATTCCTCCTCGCTTTTTCAACAAGCGCTTCGCTCGCTGGCTATGTTTCAGCTATCACTGCGACAGGCTGGAAATCTTGCCGCTGCGCGGTGCCTTCTCTCGGTCCTGAAGCCTTGGTCTTCAGGCCGCTCCGTTCAGCAAGATTTCTGAATCGCCCGCACGTTCTTAAATTCAAAAACAGAGAGGTTTTATCTTTTAGAAATGTTGATTGGCGTGCTCAAAAATGGCACCGAATGAACGGTTCGAGACCTATGGCTCGAAGCCTGAAATGAGGGAATCGCGGAGCGATGACATTTTGCGCCACACTCAGAACGATCAGAACATGTCCTTCGTTCCAGCGACAGCGCGCAGTGAAAAAGCGAGGGGAGTGCAGAGGGGAAAAGCCTTTCCCCTCTGCTCGGTTTCGGCGAAATATCTCGTGTGAGAACTGTTATTGAGAAACCGAAACTTTCACAATTCAATTTCCCCCCCTCAGGTTCTACTCCTTCACATCCACCTGATAAAACACATGTTTCCCAAACGGGTCCACTTCATAACCGGTCACTTCTTTGCGTACCGGTTCGAAAATGGTCGAGTGGGCGATCATCACCGCCGGTGCCTGATCGTGCATCATCTGCTGGGCCTGCTCGTAAAGCGCCACACGTTTCGCATGATCGGTGGTTTCTTTCGCTTCGGTGATCAACTGGTCAAACGGCGCGTAACACCATTTCGCTGAGTTCGAACCGCCCTTCGCGGCATTACAGGTAAACAGCGGACCAAAGAAGTTATCCGGGTCACCGTTCGCCGTTGTCCAGCCCATCAGCGCTGCCATATGTTCGCCGTTACGGATACGGGTCTGGTATTCACCCCATTCGTAACTGACGATATGCGCTTTCACGCCAATTTTTGCCCAGTCCGCCTGGATCATTTCCGCCATACGCCGGGCGTTCGGGTTATACGGACGCTGTACCGGCATCGCCCATAAATCGATATCAAAACCGTTCGGCATCCCGGCTTCGGCCAGAAGAGCTTTGGCTTTCTCCGGTGAGTAATCGTAATCCACCAGTTTGTCGTTGTAACTCCAGACACCCGTCGGCAGCAGCGTTTTCGCGACGGTTCCCGTACCGTGGAACACCGCTTCAATGATCTGTGGTTTGTTAATAGCCATGGTCAGCGCCTGACGCACTTTCACATTATCCAGCGGCGCTTTCTGCGTATTGAACGACAGGAAACCCGTGTTCAGGCCAGCCTTGCTCATCAGGTTGATGTCTTTATTGGCGCGCATACGATCCAGATCAGCCGGATTCGGGAACGGCATCACCTGGCATTCGTTTTTCTCGAGTTTGGCGAGGCGCATTGAGGCGTCAGGCGTAATGGTATACACCAGACGGTCAATTTTGGATTTGCCCTGCCAGTAATCCGGGAACGCTTTGTACAGCAGACGCGTATCTTTCTGGTACTGCACCAGCTCAAACGGCCCGGTCCCAATCGGATCCTGATCCAATTTTTCCGGCGTACCGGCTTTAAGCATCTGATCGGCATATTCCGCCGAGAGGATGGAAGCAAAATACCACGCCAGATCGGCCACGAACGGTGCTTCGGGACGTGTCAGGTTAAAGCGCACCGTGTAATCATCCACCTTATCAATGCTGCCGATAAGATCGCCCATTTTCAGGCTGTCGAAGTTAAGGTAAGTGCCGCCGGAAATTTTATGATAAGGGTTATTCTCGTCTTTCTGGCGCATGAACGAGAAGATCACGTCGTCAGCGTTGAAGTCGCGGGTGGGTTTGAACAACTTGCTGCTCTGGAATTTCACGCCTTTACGCAGGTGGAAGGTATAGGTTTTACCGTCTGCGCTGACCTCCCAGCTTTCCGCCAGACTCGGCACCAGTTCTGTAGTACCGATTTTGAAATCCACCAGACGGTTATAAATTGGCGCAGCGCTGGCATCCACGGAAGTGCCCGATGTATAAAGTTGCGGGTTGAATTGCTCAGGCGAGCCTTCGGAGCAGTAAACCAGCGTTTTAGCACAAACGCCGCTGGTGATGGTTAACGCCAGTAAACCTGTGCTTATTTTTAAGATGTTGTGTTTCATTCTTTTCCCTATTTTCCCTGTCCGGAGAGTGTTTAGATCTTCTTCATCGTGGAACCTAAAGCAAAAACAGATTAACATCTGGATAACACGTAGTAATACTTTGTTATATATGAAAATCTTATAACAGGGAACAATATTTGCGCACATTCAGAGGTTAAGATGTCGACAACAATCGCAACACAGCTTACCGAACGCTTCTACCGCTATCTCTCCGTGACATCACAAAGTGATGCCAGCGCGACGACCTTACCCAGCACGCCGGGCCAGCACGACATGGCGCGGTTGCTGGCTGAAGAACTGCATCAGCTGGGTCTGGAAAATATTCAGATCGATGAACATGCCACCGTGACGGCAGTCAAATCCGGCACCAAAAAAGGGGGGCCGCGTATCGGTTTTATCACGCATATCGATACCGTGGATGTCGGCCTGCGCCCGGATATTCATCCGCAGACATTGCGTTTTACCGGTGAGGATGTGTGTCTGAACAAGGCGCTGGATATCTGGCTGCGCCCTGCGGAACGCCCGGAAATCTTGCCTTACAAAGGTGAGGATATTATTTTCAGCGACGGCACCAGTGTGCTGGGTGCGGATAATAAAGCGGCAGTGACGGTGGTGATGACATTGCTGGAAAACCTGACGGCTGAGCAGGAATACGGCGATATCGTGGTGGCGTTTGTGCCTGACGAAGAAATTGGTCTGCGCGGTGCCAAGGCGTTGGATCTCGCCCGCTTTGATGTCGATTTTGCTTACACCATCGACTGCTGCGAACTCGGCGAAGTGGTGTATGAAAACTTCAATGCGGCAGCGGCAGAAATTACCTTCACCGGCGTGACAGCGCATCCGATGTCGGCCAAAGGCGTGCTGGTGAATCCGCTGCTGATGGCGCAGGATTTCATCAGTCATTTTGACCGCGCTGAAACCCCTGAAAACACTGAAGGCCGGGAAGGTTATATCTGGTTCAACGGCATGAGCGCTTCGCAGCAAGGCGCGGAACTGAAAGCTTCTATTCGCGATTTCGACAGCGCCAGTTTTGCCGCCCGTAAGCAGAAAATTCAGGATGTGGCGAAAGAGATAGCCGCGCAGTATCCGACCGCAAAAGTCTCAGTTGAGATCAGCGATACCTACAGCAATATCAGCAGCGCCATCGGCGAAGATCGCCGGGCGATTGACCTGATCTTTGCCGGATTGAAAGAGATTGGCGTGGAGCCGAAAGTGATCCCGATGCGTGGCGGCACCGACGGCGCAGCATTATCAGCCAAAGGATTACTGACGCCGAACTACTTTACCGGCGCGCACAATTTCCACTCGAAGTTTGAGTTCCTGCCGGTGAATTCGTTTGTGAAATCCTATGAACTGACCCTTCAGTTGTGCCTGCTGGCCGCGAAAGGTTGATTTGCTTTAAACCTTCCCCTCATGTGAGGGGAAGGCGCGTACAGATGTTACTTCAGCGCACCGGAAAGGAACTGTTGCAGACGGGCGCTTTTCGGATTGCCAAAGACTTCAGCAGGATCGCCCTGTTCTTCAATCACACCCTGATGCAGGAAGATGACATGGCTGGAGACATGACGGGCAAACTCCATCTCATGCGTTACCACCACCATGGTTTTTCCCTCTTCCGCCAGCTTTTGCATGATACGCAGCACCTCGCCGACCAGTTCAGGATCCAGCGCGGAAGTCGGCTCATCAAACAGCAGCACTTCGGGTTCCATCGCCAGCGCGCGGGCAATAGACACACGCTGTTGCTGACCGCCTGACAAGTTCACCGGATATTTACCTTGTGCACGGGCGTCGATGCCCACTTTATCGAGGTATTTCACCGCACGTTCACGCGCTTCGGCTTTGCTCAGCCCCAGCACCTGCACCGGCGCTTCCATGACGTTTTCCAGCACCGTCATGTGGCTCCACAGGTTGAAATGCTGGAACACCATCGTCAGTTTGGTACGCAGCAGTTGCAGTTGCTTCTTATCAAACACTTTCAGCTGACCGTCGGTGTCGCGCACCATGCGGATATCCTGATTATTAACGCTGATCGAGCCTTCGCTTGGTTTCTCGAGAAAGTTAATGCAGCGCAGGAAGGTACTTTTCCCGGAACCTGATGAACCGATAATACTGATCACATCACCCGCATTGGCCGACAACGAAACACCTTTCAGCACTTCGTGGTCGCCATAGCGCTTGTGGAGATCGAGAACCGCTAATTTGTTTTCTGGCATAAAGTTATTCCGCAAAAATAATTCTTATTAATGAGCTTGGGGCTTTACGTGAGCCAGCCAGCGTTTTTCCGCCTTGCGGAACAGCCCGATCAGGACAAAAGAAACACAAAGATAAATCACTGCTGCAATCCCGAAAGCATAAAACGGCTGATACGTCGCCGAGTTGATGTCGCGGGCTATTTTCAGCACGTCCGGTACCGTGGCGGTAAATGCCAGCGCGGTGGAGTGCAACATCAGAATGACTTCATTACTGTAAGCAGGCAGCGCCGTACGTAATGCCGACGGCAAAATAATGCAGGTGTACAGTTTAAAGCGTGAGAAACCGTAGGCATTGGCCGCTTCGATTTCGCCGTGCGGTACTGCGCGGATAGCACCGGCAAAAATCTCGGTGGTGTAGGCACAGGTGTTGAGCGTCAGCGCCAGAATCGTACAGTTAAGCCCGCTGCGGAAGAAGGCATTGAGGAAGTCGGTACCACGCACGATTTCCAGGCTGTACATCCCCGAATAAAACACCAGCAACTGAACATACAGCGGCGTTCCGCGGAAAATATAGGTGTACAGCCAGATCGGATAACGCAGGAATTTGTTAGAAGACACGCGCCCCACCGCCATCGGTACCGCCAGTAATCCGCCTATCACCACGGAGCTGATCAGTAACCACAGGGTGATCGCCAGACCGGTAAAACGGTAGCCATCGCTGTAGAGCAAAGACATACCGTACTGTTGTAAAATTTCGATCATAGATCAGCCCTCTTCACACCCAGCGAATAACGGCGATCAAGCCATACCAGCACGCCGTTCGACAGCGTGGTGAAAATCAGATAAACCACTCCCGCCACAATCGCAAAATAGAACGGCTGATAAGTGCCTTTCCCGGCCAGTTGCGTGGCTTTGACCACATCATTCAGACCCAGCAAGGACACCAGCGCGGTGGCTTTGAGAATAACCTGCCAGTTGTTGGCAATACCCGGCAGTGCAAAGCGCATCATGGCCGGAAATAAAATTCGTCGGAAAATCTGTGAACCGCTGAACCCGAAAGCCGTCGCAGCTTCGATTTGTCCACGCGGGACCGCCATAAACGCACCACGGAACGTCTCAGTGAAATAAGCCCCGTAGATAAAGCCCAGCGTGATAATACCGGCGCTCATCGGATCGATATCAATTTGCGTCAATCCCAGTGATTCGGTGACGCTGTTAAGCGCAATCTGCAACCCGTAGAAAATCAATAACATTAATACCAGATCAGGTACGCCGCGAATAAGCGTGGTGTAGCAACCAAAAAAACCAGACACGATCCGGTTCTTTGACAGTTTCCCGCCCGCGCCGATTAACCCTATCACCAGCGCCAGAATGACTGACGAAATCGCCAGCTCCAGTGTCACTAACGTGCCCTGGATAATTACCTGGGAATACCCATACAGCATGGTTTTTTCCTGTCTTTAGTGGATCCCTGCGCAGACAAAAAGACGGCCAGCGTCAGAACCGCAGGGAGCGGCACACCGCCCCCTTTGGCACATCTCACGACGCGTATCAGCCGCCGTAAACATCAAAGTCGAAGTATTTTTTCGCCAGTTTGTCGTAAGTCCCGTCTTTACGCATGCTGTCAAATGCCTTATTCAGTGCGTCTTTCAGGTCAGTATCCGTCTTACGCAGACCCATGCCGGTGCCCACGCCGAAGAATTTATCGTCTTTAACTGACGGGCCAGCAAACGCGTAATCTTTACCTGCAGCCTGTTTCAGGAAGCCTTCGCTGCCTGCCACTTCATCCTGGAATGCCGCGTCAAGACGACCGGAAGCCAGATCCGCATAAATCAGATCCTGGTTCTGGTAAGCGACTACGTTGATGCCTTTTGGCTGCCACATCGCGTTGGCATAAGCTTCCTGAGTGGAACCCTGCAGAACACCGACATTTTTACCTTTCAGCGCATCCAGAGTAGGCAGAACTTTAGAACCTTTAGGCGCGATCAGACGGGCGTTAGCGGCGTAAAGTTTCTCTGTGAAATCAATTTCCTGCTGGCGTTTTTCAGTGATGGATAATGAGGAAATAATCGCATCAATCTTTTTCGCTTTCAGGGACGGGATCAGCGCATCAAAATCACTTTCAACGTAAGTGCATTTAATGGCTGCACGTTTGCACATCTCGTTGGCCAGGTCGATATCAAAACCAACCAGCTTGCCGCTGGAGTCTTTTGATTCAAATGGGGCGTAAGTCGGATCAGTACCGATATTAATTGCTTTAGGCACGGCAGCAAATGCACTACCTGCACTGGCTAAGACCAGAACCAGCGGGAGAACCTTGAACAACTTTTTCATACATTAGCCTCAGTGATTATTCATCTGTTGTGGTTGTGTGTGCGTGAATGAACGTCTTTTTATAGTTTGCTGAACGATGCAAATGGCTTTTTGCCAGATTTTCTCATGCACTTTTCGTGCCGTTTCTCCGCATCGCGACTTTCCGCAGCGAGAGAGTGAAAACCGGTCAAAAAAGCATCGGGATAATGAAAGTTTTCAAAGGTCTGAGGGAAGGATAGCTGAAGGGAGGTTTAACACTGCACCCCAATGAATCAAATTGTGATCATTGTTGGTGCAATGTAACTGAAGTGCGCGAAATGAGTGCGTATTGGGACGTGAAAGTTTAACGACTGCCCTGCCATCGAACAAATAAGTCTTCCGGCAGTTCGATATCAAACTGATCAATCACCCGGTTTACCGTCTGATCGATGATATCTTCCACCGAGGCCGGGCGATGATAAAACGCCGGAACCGGCGGCATAATGACAGCACCCAGTTCAGCGGCCTGGGTCATCAGCCGTAAATGGCCGAGATGCAGCGGCGTTTCACGCACACACAACACCAGACGGCGGCGCTCTTTCAACACCACGTCGGCTGCACGGGTCAGCAGACCGTCGGTGTAACTGTTTACGATGCCGGAAAGCGTTTTGATCGAGCAGGGCAAAATCACCATTCCGGCAGTTTTAAAAGAACCGGAAGAAATGCTGGCCGCGATATCGCGGGAATCATGCACCACATCGGCCAGCGCCTGAACGTCGCGTAGTGTGAGATCGGTTTCCAGTGTCATCGTCTGGCGGGCCGCATTGCTCATCACCAGATGTGTTTCGATATCAGGTACGCTCTGCAATACCTGCAAGAGCCTGACACCATAGATTGCGCCGCTGGCGCCGGAAATACCGACGATAAGTCGTTTCATGAACACTGCCTTAGAAAAATGAACCCGGACCCGATGGTGCCAATACTGACATAAATTCAGGCATAAAAAAACGCGCCCGCCCGGTGTTCACCGGAGGGGCGCGCCTGAGAGAATGTCAGCAACGGGCCGCTCAGCCTTCGTTGTGCATCTCAAGGTTTTCAGCTTCCTGCTGGCCACGCAACGCCTGAGCGTCGTCATTGCGCAGGGCTTCGAGGTATTCCAGATAGTTCTGGTCAACGTCTTTGGTGACGTAAACACCGTCGAAAACTGAACATTCGAATTTCTCGATATCCATATTGTCTTCTTTCACTGCGGCGATCAGGTCGCTCAGATCCTGGAAGATCAAGGCATCAGCACCAATTATCTGGTTGATTTCACTGACTTCACGGCCATGGGCAATCAGCTCGTTCGCGCTTGGCATATCGATACCGTACACGTTCGGGAAACGGATTTCCGGTGCCGCAGACGCCAGATAAACACGTCGCGCTCCGGCTTCACGCGCCATCTCAACAATCTGTTGAGAGGTGGTGCCACGCACGATGGAGTCATCCACCAGCAACACGTTTTTATCACGGAATTCAGCGCGGTTAGCGTTCAGTTTACGGCGTACAGATTTACGGCGTTCCTGCTGGCCCGGCATGATAAAGGTACGGCCGACATAGCGGTTTTTCACAAATCCCTGACGGTACGGTTTATCCAGGATGCGGGCGATTTCCAGCGCGATATCGCAGGAGGTTTCCGGGATCGGGATCACCACGTCAATATCCAGGTCTTCCCATTCACGGGCAATTTTCGCGCCCAGCTTTTCACCCATACGAACACGGGCGCTGTAGACGGAAATTTTATCGATGAAGGAATCCGGACGCGCGAAATACACGTATTCGAACAGGCACGGATTGTACTGCGGGTTCTCGGCACACATACGGGTGAACAACTGACCTTTTTCGGTGATATACACCGCTTCACCCGGCGCAACATCGCGCAGGAACTCAAAGCCCAGCGTATCGAGTGCCACACTCTCAGAAGCCACCATGTACTCATTACGGCCATCTTCCAGCGTACGTTTACCGATAACCAGCGGACGGATACCGTGCGGGTCACGGAACGCCAGCATGCCATGACCGATAATCATCGCCACACACGCGTAGGCACCACGGATTTTCAGATTCACTGCGGCAACCGCAGCAAAAATGTTGTCAGCTTCCAGCGGGTAATGCTGGAAACGATCCAGTTCACTCGCCAGGATATTGAGCAGGATCTCAGAATCGGACGTGGTGTTCACATGACGGCGCTGGCCTTCGAACAGGTTGCTGCGCAATTCGTGAGCATTGGTCAGGTTGCCGTTATGGGCAAGGGTAATGCCGAACGGAGAGTTGACGTAAAAGGGTTGAGCTTCTGAAGCGCTGGAACTGCCAGCCGTTGGGTAGCGCACATGGCCGATACCCATGTTGCCCTGTAAGCGTTGCATATGGCGGGCTTCGAAAACATCCTTCACCAGGCCATTCGCTTTACGTAAACGGAAGTTATTATTCGCGTCGATGGTGGTGATGCCTGCGGCATCCTGACCACGGTGTTGTAACACCGTTAACGCGTCATAAATCGACTGGTTTACCGGCATGAAACCGGCGATACCGACAATACCGCACATGTTGTCTTTTCCTCTTCAGCGCTGCCAAAACTAAATATGTTTTGGCAAGAAACTCGACGTGCTCTGCAGGTAGTCAAAGAACCACCTGATGATATAACTGAACTGTGGGATCAACTGGGATTGTTTCCAGTCTTCACTTTGCGAAAAACCGGTAAAAGTATCGAGGAAGAACAGCATCGCGGAGACAATTAACACCCCGCGCAGTGCGCCGAAGCACACACCTAACACCCTGTCAGTGCCGGACAACCCGGTTCTTTCAACCAGTGAACCAATCACATAGTTGACAATTGCACCTACGATCAACGTCGCGATGAACAAGATGGCAATTGCGATCCCGTTTCGAACTAACTCATCTTCGAAACGTGTGAAGTAGATGGCGAGGTAAGGGTAATAATGGCTGGCAACAAAAAAGGCGCAAGCCCAGGTTACCAGCGATAAAGCCTCACGAACAAAGCCACGGATCAAACTGACTAAAGCAGAAAATCCGATAACCGCAATAATGACGTAATCAATCCAGACCATTAACTATTCCAGTGTCTAATCCAGTCACATCTGCCCCGGCATCCAGTTCGCGGCGAATTCTAACAGAAAAAGAAAACGTTTGCGTAGGGGAAATCAGCCGGTCAGACAAATTAATAATAGCGATTAAAAAAACCTCAATCGCAGCATAAACCTATAAAAATCCAACCAGAGGATCTTATAGAAAAAGGGCACAAATCGCTTGTGCCCTCCGTGGTATTTTTTATGTTTTAACGACTCCCTCCCCTGCGAAGGGGAGGGTTGGGGTGGGGTATTAATGGCAACGTTGAATCTGGCGTTGCCCGCTAAACCCCCTCCCCGCCTCCCCCTTCGCAGGGGGAGGAGCAAAGTCAGTGTGCGGAGTAAGCGCGAACCTGCCCACCCAATCCGCTCAGCTGTTGCAGTTGCGGAAGTGACGCTTCGAGTTTTTGCTTCGAGGCATCCGGGCCGACGTACAGGCGCGTGATCTGCCCCTGTACCGGTGTTGCAGGCACTGTGTAAGCACGGAAACCAGACAACCGCAGATTCGCCACAATCTCATTGGCTTTGGCGGCATTTTTCAATGCGCCAAGCTGCACCACATAAGACTGCCCTGTCGGCGCTTTTTCTGCCGGCGCAGCCTTCGGCTGTTCAACCGGTTTTGGCTGTTCAGCAACGGCCTTCGGTTGTTCAACCGGTTTTGGCTGTTCGACCGGCTTCGGTTTCACCGTTGGCTTCGCTTCCACCATCGGTTTCGGTTCGATCACTTTGGGTTTTTGAGGAGCAGGCTGCACCGGTTTTTTCTGCTCAGGCAGTGTGGTGACCGGCGGCGCTTCTATCGTGGTATTACCCGGCGCCACATTGCCATGATTGGCGGCGTTGGTGTTATTGGCAGGACTTGTATCGTCCTGTTCACCATTCATCATCTGATCGGCACCTTCCGGCGGCTGAGCAGGCAAAGATTGCGTGACCGGTGGCACCGAGTCCTGTTCCTCAACATCACCCGGTTTTGGCACCAATGGAATAGACGCAAATTCGTCTTCGTAATGCTTTTTCTTGCCGTCGAGTAAACCAGGCAAAATGATGACACCCAGTGCCACCAGAATGACCGTCCCGACCAGACGATTTTGAAACTTACTTGCCACTGGTTTTCCCCGTGTCTATAGCATCCATTACGTGAGCTACGGTATGGAACGAGCCGCAGACAATCACAATATCCTGAGGAGCCGCCTCCTGCATAGCCTGTTTCCAGGCAGACTCCACATCATCAAACTGGCGCGCCTGCGGCAGATGGACGGTCAGTTCTTCGACACTGGCCCCGCGCGGGCCTTCCAGCGGCGCGCAATACCATTCATCCACCTGCGGCGACAGGCAAGCCAGCGTACCGGCAATATCTTTGTCTTTCAACATTCCGACGACGGCACGCACTTTGCCACCCTTTCGCGGCTGTTCCGCCAGACGTCCGGCCAGATACGCTGCCGCATGCGGATTGTGCGCGACATCCAGGATCAGCCTTGGCGATTCACTCACCGTCTGGAAACGTCCCGGCAAAGCAGCGCGCTGTAAACCGCTGCGCAACGCGGCTTCAGGGATATCCAGTGTTGAATAATGCAGTGCAGCCAGCGCGGTCGCGGCGTTAGCCAGCGGTACATTCGGCAACGGTAAACCTTCCAGCACGTTAACCTCATTACCTTCTTCCCGCGCTGCCCAGCGCCACTGTCCGGCATCCGCAGAAAAATGCCAGTTCACATCGCGGCGGTGTAAATCCGCATGTTTTTCCTGCGCAACCGCAGCAATGGATTGTGGCATATCCGGCTCACCCACCACGGCCGGTTTACCGGCGCGGAAAATACCGGCTTTTTCGCGGCCAATACTTTCGCGGTCAGATCCCAGCCAGTCGGTATGATCCAGCGCAATACTGGTGACGACAGCCACGCTGGCATCGACAATATTAGTCGCATCCAGACGACCGCCCAGCCCGACTTCAAGTATCACCACATCCAGCTTAGCCTGTTTAAACAGCTGCAACGCCGACAATGTGCCGTATTCAAAGTAGGTCAGCGAGATATCGCCACGGCCAGCCTCCAGCCCCGCAAAAGATTCGCAATGCGCAGATTCCGCTAATTCTTCCCCCTGAATACGGACACGTTCAGTGTAGCGCACCAGATGCGGGGAGCTGTAAACGCCCACACGGTAACCCGCCGCCATCAGGATGGATTCCAGCGTCGCGCAGGTGGTGCCTTTACCATTGGTTCCGGCCACGGTGAAAACCAGCGGCGCTGGCGTCAGTAAGTCGAGTTTGGCGGCAACCGCTTTGACCCGGTCAAGGCCAAGCTCAATAGCCTGAGAGTGGAGATGTTCAAGATAATAAAGCCACGTGGCCAAAGGCGACGTGGCTTGGGGAATAAGTTGATTTTGCATGAGTCCCGTTCAACCTTGTCAGGTTCACTTCGACACTACATCACCAGACTGTGACAGCAGGCAATGCCCTCTTTGTCAGATCACACCAACAGAGTAAAAGCACGGCTGTCTGTTTTGCAGAAAAACAGTGTGGGCGGCACAACACGCGGTGGCCGCCCGAATAACTGACCGGCGTTTACCCTGTTCGATCAGGCATCCTGGTTGTCAGCGGCAGAACCGTTGACAGCAACATGGACGTCAGCCACTTTCGGCTCCGGTTGCCCGGTCAGTTTCGCCAGAACGCTGCCCAGTTTGGCGCGCATTTCCGGACGACGTACGATCATATCAATCGCACCTTTTTCGATCAGGAATTCACTGCGCTGGAAGCCCGGCGGCAGTTTTTCACGAACGGTTTGCTCGATAACACGTGGACCGGCAAAACCGATCAGCGCCTTCGGCTCCGCGACGTTAATGTCACCCAGCATTGCCAGACTGGCAGAAACACCGCCCATCGTAGGGTCAGTCAGTACAGAAATGTATGGCAGGCCACGTTCCTGTAACTTCGCCAGTGCTGCACTGGTTTTCGCCATCTGCATCAGCGACATCAGCGCTTCCTGCATACGGGCGCCGCCACTGGCAGAGAAACAGACCAGCGGGCAGTTATCTTCCAGTGCCTGCTCAACGGCACGCACAAAACGTGCCCCCACGACGGACGCCATTGAACCGCCCATGAAAGCAAATTCAAACGATGCGACCACGATTGGCATGCCAAACAGCGTACCTTTCATGACGACCATGGCGTCTTTTTCGTTGGTTTCTTTTTGTGCTGCAACCAGACGATCTTTGTATTTCTTGGAATCTTTAAACTTCAGAACATCTTTAGGCTCAAGCTCACTGCCTAACTCAATCTCACTGCCCTCGTCCATGAAAGTGGACAGACGCATACGCGCGGTAAGGCGCGTATGGTGGTCGCACTTAGGGCACACCATGAGATTGCGCTCAAGCTCGGCGCGGTAAAGGACCTGCCCGCAGCTGTCACATTTAGTCCAGACGCCCTCAGGAATACTTGCCTTACGGGTTTGCGAGTCAGTGCTCTTACTAAGAATTCGTTCAATCCAGCTCATCGATAACCTTTCTGTTTGAACCCGGCCGAAGCCAGTCCGCTGTTCATGCTGTAACAAGTCCCCTGAAACCTACCCAAAATCGCCTGTGTACGGGGTGATAAAAAACCTCACACACCGCGCCACAGAAGGGTTGTTCGCAGGAACAGACCATAAATTGTCGCTCATTAAACCATAACGGCCAGACACTGTGGATAAAAAACTGGTCCTACCCTCAGGTTTAATGCCTTAAATTTTAAAGCGCTTGCGTAAAAAACGTACGGAATTAATCCTGTTGACGCTTTTCTTTGGCCGCTGCGCGTTTGTGCCGCCAGATTTCAATCACACCCGGCAGGATGGAAACCACAATGATTGCCACGATCAGTAATTTCAGATTTTCCTGAACAATCGGCAGATCGCCGAAAAGGTAGCCAGCATAGGTAAATAACAGCACCCAAACCAGTGCACCAATCACGTTATACGCAGCGAAATGGCGGTAAGACATATGCCCCATACCGGCCACAAACGGTGCAAACGTGCGGACGATCGGCACGAAGCGCGCAAGAATAATCGTTTTGCCGCCATGTTTCTCGTAAAACTTATGCGTCTTGTCCAAATAACTGCGACGGAAAATCTTTGAATCAGGATTACTGAACAGACGTTCACCAAAGACCCGTCCGATAGTGTAGTTCACCGCATCGCCGAGTATCGCCGCAATCGCCATCAGGAACGCCATCAGATGAACGTTCATGTCGTTGCCCGGCAACGCCGCCAGCGCACCTGCTACGAACAATAATGAGTCACCCGGCAGGAAAGGTGTCACCACCAGACCGGTTTCGCAGAACAAAATCAGGAATAAAATGCCGTAAACCCAGATGCCATACTGCGCAACCAGCTCCGCTAAATGCACATCAATATGCAAAATAAAATCAATGACAAAGTGAATAAAACCCATTTGATTTTCCACCTCTTTCCGGTTTAACAGCCCATTTAAACAATCGCTTGATCCGTTCCTTAATCTTCGAGGAACAGGGGTCCCATATTCACCTGAGGCAGCGCAAATTTCTCAGGGTAATCCACGCAGACCAGATATAACCCTTCAGGCTTGCCCGTAGCTGCCGCAAGATTGCGATCTTTCGCTGCCAGTAGCTCCCCCATCCAGCCAACAGGCTGATTACCGGCACCGATTTCCACCAGGCTACCCACGATGTTGCGCACCATGTGATGAACAAACGCATTAGCCTTGATATCGACCACCACATAGCTGCCGTGACGGCTCACATTCACATGCATCACATAACGCCACGGCGTACGCGACTGGCACTGTGATGCACGAAAAGACGTGAAATCGTTCTCACCCAGCAACGCCTGACCGGCAAGCTGCATTTTTTCGACGTCGAGCGGCATGTGAACATGGGTCACGCCGGCATGCAAAATCGCTGAACGGTAACGGTTGTTATAAATAACGTATCGATACCGGCGGGCGGTGGCGCTGAAACGGGCATGAAAATCCTCGCCCACATTCGCACACCAGCGCACAGCGATATCTTTGGGCAAATGGGTATTCACCCCCATCGTCCACGCCGCGTCTTTGCGCAGCACCGGCGTGTCGAAATGCACCACCTGCCCCGTTGCGCTGACGCCTGCGTCTGTACGCCCGGCGCAAAACACGACGATCGGTGCATTGGCCACACGGCTCAGTGCTTTTTCCAGACACTCCTGCACGCTGGCGACGCCCTGCTGACGCTGCCAGCCAAAATAGGCACTGCCGTCATATTCAATGCCTAACGCCACACGTCCGGCAACCGGTGCGGTGCTGACGTCAGCGATCACTTCATCGGACATAATCAGTACCAGTACTCGTTAATCAGCTTCTCGGCAGTTTCCACCGCCATCAGTGCGCCGCCAAAACGGACGTTGTCAGCCACTGACCAGAATTGCAGTAACTCAGGAATGCCGTAGTCATTACGGATACAACCGATGCTCAGATTGGCATTACCGGACGCATCACTGACCTGCGTCGGGAAATCATCTTCATCGCTCAGATTAATATCATCAATGCGTTCGAGTTCGGCGCGCGCTTCTTCCGCTGACAGCGGACGCAAACCTTCCATATGAACCACCTGCGCGTGACCGTAAAACACCGGCGACTGTACGCAACTGACAGAAATCGGCAGCCCATCGTCCTGCAACACTTTGCGAACCTGATCCACCAGACGGCGTTCCTGACGCACACTGCCCTCTTCATCACTGACCAGCGGTAACAGGTTAAACGCCAGTTGTTTGCTGAAAATGCCTTCTTCTGCCGGAATGCCGTTCAGCAGACGGGCGCTTTGCCCGGCCAGATCGTCAACCGCGGCTTTGCCCAGCGCAGAAACGGAAAGCAAAGAAGTGACATGCAGACGCGACAAACCGGCCTGTTCGGTCAGTGGTTTGATAGCGGTCAGCAGTTGGCTGGTCAGGCTGTCGGCCACGGCCACGATATTGCGGTTGCGGTAATGAGACAGTGCGTCAGGGTTCACGCCCGGCACCACCAGAGGAATATCGTGTTCAAGAGAGAACAGGCCGCTGCTGTCGATGACCAGACAGCCCTGATTTGCCGCTTCTTCGGCATACAAGGCAGAAGCCTCAGAACCCGCAACAAAGAACGCCAGTTGGACCTGCGACCAGTCGAACTCAGATGCCTGTTGTACGCGCAGACTTTTGCCGTTAAAACGCACGGTCTTACCGGCGCTGCGTTCACTTGCCAGCGGGAAGAGCTCACCAACCGGGAACTGACGATCAGCCAATAATTCCAGTAACGCATCACCGACTGCGCCCGTTGCGCCAAGCAGCGCAATATTCCAGCCATCAGACATGTTGGTATTCTCCAGAAAATAAAAGTACAAAATACAAGGGGCGATGATGATCACCGCCCTGTTTGCAAACGTGTTATCGCACCACTCGCGGCGAAAAAACTTAAGGCCGTTTTAAGCAGTGGCTAACTGGCTGTTAAAGCCCAGTTTTTTCAACACACCGGCGGTCGCCGCATCGTCGCAAATCACCCGTAAAGATGACCACTCACGACGTTCTTCATAGAACTTACGCAGCTTGTCGAATTCGCCCGGTTTTCCGGCGACACGGCGCAAAGGCCGGTCATCGCGGCGCACATCATACACTAAGTGAATAAGACGCAGCAGTTTGGCTTCGCTCAGCGCGCCACTCAGCGTCACTTCGGCAAATTCAGGCGCAGGGAGTAATGATTCCGGCGGCACCGTTTGTGGCTGACCGATAAACTGACTGAATGCTTCGAACACCTGTGTGGTGCCGCGTGCTTTCCCTTCCAGGCTGTAACCGGCGATATGTGCCGTGCCGATAGCAACTTTATCCAGCAACGCTAACGACAAATCAGGTTCCGGTTCCCAGACATCCAGCACAGCCGTCAGTTTTTTGCTGCCATTCAGTGCGTCGAGCAGCGCGGCGTTATCCACCACCTCACCACGACAGGCGTTAATGAGGATCCGGTCAGCGGGCAGACGCGCCAGTAAATCCGCATCCACCAGATGATGTGTGGCATAAGGGCCGGACATATTCAGCGGCGTATGGAACGTCAGGATATCGGCTTCAGCGACCAGCTTCTCAAGCGGCCAGAATTCACCGGCATCACCCCGATCGGCTCGCGGCGGATCGCACAATAACGTGCGTACACCCAGCGCTTCAAGGCGGGTATTCAGACGTGAACCGACGTTACCGACACCAATGATCCCGACCGTTTTATCGCGCAGATGGAAACCGTCGCGCTGAGCAAGGATCAGCAAGGATGAGAAAACATATTCCACCACGGCAATGGCATTACAGCCGGGCGCGGCCGAGAAACCAATCCCTGCGCTGGCAAGCCATGCATCATCAACGTGATCGGTGCCCGCCGTGGCGGTACCCACAAATTTCACCGGTTTTCCCGCCAGCAAACTTTCGTTCACTTTGGTCACAGACCGCACCATCAACGCATCGGCATCATTCAGGGCATCTTGCGGGATAGGACGGCCAGGTACGGCCTGCACGTTCCCCAACCGGCTAAAAAGCTCGACGGCATACGGCATATTTTCATCAACCAGGATTTTCACGTTTGTCTCCGGCAGCATGGCCTAAAGAAAGAATAGAAAATAAAGAGGGCATTGATTTTGCCACGATACCGGGCCAGATCCCAACTTTCAGGGCACAGGTTTACCTGTCGTTACGAAAACGCTGCGGCGTGGTGCCGGAAACCTGCTGGAACATGGCGATAAATGCCGAAGACGAGCTGTAGCCCAGATCAAGCGCGACTTCCTGCACCGTTTTCCCCTGCTCCAGCAATGAGACCGAATGCAGGAAACGCAACCGCTGACGCCATTGGGCAAAACTCATCCCCAGTTCCTGCTGGCAACGCCGCGACAATGTTCGTTCGGTGGTATACACCTGCTTCGCCCATTGCGCCAGCGACGTATTATCCGCCGGGTTTTTCTCCAGTGCGCTCAGAACGGGGGCCAGTAATTTATTTTCCGATGTGGGTAAATAAGTGTTCTGACGGGGTGCCAGACTGATTTGATCCAATAAAACGCGGCACATACGCAGATCCGTTTCACTCTGCGGCTCGGTCATATTCCGTGAGAAACAGTCATCAGCAATGGCGTTAAAAATGGCCGTCGGCGTCAGCAGGCAAGGCCCGGCGGGCAGATGGGTATCCAGCTCAGGCGCGATATCAATGACGCAAAAACGCGTGGTTTTACGGTTATAGCTTGAATGCTCAACCCCTGCGGGCACCCAGATAGCGAATTCACGCGGGGCCAGATAACGCTGTCCCGCCACGCGCATGGCAAGAACGCCGGATTTCACGCAGATAATCTGGCTCCACGGATGTGAATGCTCAACATACTCAGAATTCCCCTCCACAATTTCCCCGCGAAAAAGCAGGGTCACCGGCATCTTCTCCGGTAACGGCGGGTAATATCGGGGCAAAGAAGTACGCGGCGCGGGCATAAATACCTTTTGTCTGTGAGCAACACGAGGATTGTCTGAATTACGCGATCAGTTGTCTGATTATCGTTATATATAACAAATAAGACAACCGTACACTGACGTGACGATTTACTCAGGAATAATATTCAATGAATGTGCTCTTTCCCCTGCTCGCCGTCCTGATCTGGTCGCTGAATGCTGTTGTCAGCAAAGCCTCGGCCAGCGCGATTGATCCTGCCGCCATTTCGTTCTACCGCTGGCTTCTGGCATTGCTGACGCTGACGCCTTTCGTTCTGCCCGGCATGCTGCGCAACCTTCAGGTGGTGAAACAATACGGGTGGAAACTGCTGATCCTCGGCCTGTTGGGCATGGTGCTGTATCAGAGTCTGGCTTACTACGCCGCACACAGCGTCAGCGCACTGTTTATGGGTATCCTGAATTCACTCATCCCGCTGCTGACCGTGCTGATTGGCCTGTTTGTGCTCAGTGTGGTCCCGACAGTGGGTGTGGCGCTGGGCAGTATTATTTCCCTCGGCGGTTTAGTCTGGCTGGTCAGTGCCGGGGATCCGGCGCAGTTGCTGCAACACGGCATCGGCACGGGCGAACTGATGATGTTTGCGGCTTCGGCCTCCTACGCGCTGTATGGCGTGCTCACCAAACGCTGGGCGATCCCGCTGCCGAACTGGCAGTCGTTGTATGTGCAGATCATTTTCGGCGTTTTATTGCTGCTGCCCAACTTCCTGCTCGCGAAGGATGTCAGCCTGACGGCACATAATATTCCGCTGGTGCTTTTCGCGGGGATCCCGGCGTCAATCATTGCGCCGTTTTTGTGGATCCAGGGTGTCATCCGTTTGGGTGCCAATAAAGCGTCGATTTTCATGAATCTGTCGCCGATTTTCACTGCGGTCATCGCCGTACTGTTTCTGCACGAACAGTTGCACAGCTACCATCTGATTGGCGGAGGTATCACGCTTGCCGGGGTCATTCTGGCACAGCGTTTGCGCAAGCCGCTGTTCACCCGTAGCGCGTCCGCGAAACAAAAATAAATTCTCTCAATCGTATGCCATCCTCACTGAAGAGGGTGGCGCCTTCCCTCCACTTTCTGCTTTCGCGCCCCGCCAGACGTTTTTAGCGGCTGTTTTAGGAAACAATATCCTGAAGAATCTTTCTCAGCCTGCTATTCACTGTGTCGATTAAAACACTTTGCAGGTATGATGAGGCGCTTCCGCGCTCTGCGCCGTGCTTTTTACTTATCATTGAGTTTAAGCGACGTTTTAAATTTCCAGCGAAGGACGGTGATATGCAACCTTTGAGCGGCCCGGGCATGCCGGTTGGCGACAACAGAACACAACCCCAGGGTCAGACCGTTCCGGCTAAAGCAGGTACTGAGCTGCCATTAACGCCGGTACAGCGCACCACGCTGGAAAAACTGATCGTCAAACTGATGGCACTGACGCCAATCAAATCTGCTGAGATCTGGGCCAATTTGCGCCACGATCTTGCGTTGCCTCACGGTGCAGAAATCACCTCGCAGCAGTTCCCGCAGGCCGAAGCGCTGTTGCAGGGAAAACTCTCGCAGGCGCAGGACAGCCATGCCTCGCGCCAGCTGATGCTGCAACTAACTGAGCTGCTGCCGCAGGGTAATAACCGGCAGGCGGTGAGCGATTTTATCCGCCAGAATTTCGGTCATACCGTACTGAGTCAACTGACGCATCCGCAGTTGCAACAGGTGCTGGATCTGATCCAGACCCGTCAGATGAATATCCCGCAGCCCCAGCAGACGCCGGTCACCGATCGTCCGTTGCTGCCTGCCGAACACAACAGCCTGCAACAGCTTGTCACCCGCCTCAGTGCAGCCACTGGCGAAGCCCCGGTGAAAGTCTGGCAGGAACTGTTTACGCTGGTTGGCGTGAAAGTGGGCGAACCTATACCGGCGAAGCATTTTCAGGTGCTCAGCCAGTTTATGCAGGTGAAAGCGTCACTGAGCCAGCAGACCACCGCACCGACGCTGACCACATTGCTGAGCGTGCTCAAGCAACCGGCCAGCACCCATGAAATTCATCAGCTAACGGAATACGCCGAAAACCGTTTCAGTGCGACGCTTTCCACGCCGCTGACGCAGGTTCAGGTCAGTGATCTGATTGGTGTGCTGTTCAGCCAGCGGGTTGACCGTTCTCCACGCGCCGATGATACAGACGATACATTCACCACCGTGACACGGACCGATCCTCAACCGATCATGAATCCGTTTATCGCGATGTTGCCGCCGTCCATGCAGGCGATGGGCGGCAAGCCGCTGTTGTTTATCGCGTTCGTGGTGGTCGTACTGCTGTTGTGGTTGCTGTTTTAATCCTGCAATAACGCCCTATCAACAACCGCAATCTGGCGGCATTTGTTCCCGTGAGTACTGTCCGCGTTCTTCACCTGGCGTAACCGGGTGCTGATCGCGGATCCAGAAATCCAGCCCGCCAATCATTTCCTTTACCCTGAATCCAAGTTTCGCCAGTTTATACGCGCCCTGCGTTGAACCGTTGCAGCCGATTCCGTCGCAATACGTCACGTACACCACGTCTTTGCTAAGTTCGCGGGTGCTTTCTGCTGTCATCAGTTTATGCGGAAAACTGACCGCGCCCGGCACATGGCCGCGTGCATAATGTTCAGCAGAACGGGTATCAATAACCACAATTGCGCTCACACCGTTTTGTAAATCCGCCGCGACATCGGCGGCATCAGTATAAAAACTCAGTTTCGACAACAAATACGCAGCACTGATTTCAGGTGACGGTGGTGCGAATCCCAAAACATAAGACTCTTGTTGCATAAACGCTTCCTCATTAAGTGATATGGCTGAAAACAGTTCCATCATCGCTGTTTTTGGTCTTATGATTAATGCCAATTTCAAGCCGATGATAAGACCCATTATGCCAGCACTGTCTCAGCCCTCTGCACTGATTACGCTTTTCGAAAACACAGCGACCAACGGTTCAGGCGCTGCGGCAGGTTTGCGTGACCGGCTGTGTGCTGCGTTGCGGCAGGCCATCAATTCCGGCGCGCTGGCTGGCGGAGAACGCTTGCCCTCTTCCCGCATTCTGGCCTGTGATCTGAAACTCTCACGGGTGACCGTGGAAGCCGCCTACGCGCAGGCAGAAGCGGAGGGTTATCTTCAGCGCCATACCGGCAAAGGCACCTTTGTCAGCCAGTCACTGCCCCGCGCTCCGTCCTCCCGAAACAGTAAAGTCATCCCACCGGGATTGGCGGGATTGTCAGCGCGCGGAGAGAAAATTGTCGCCACTGGCGGTTGTCGTGATCCGCAATCGCCCGTCGCCTTTGCAGCCGGTTCGCCTGATCTGCGCGCCTTCCCGCTGAAAATCTGGAAGCAAATCACCGCCAGACAACTGCGGACCCAGGGCGAACGTCTGCTGGGATATGGCGACCCGCAAGGGTATTTGCCGTTGCGCGAGGTGCTGGCCAGCTATCTTCAGCAGTCACGCGGGGTCATTTGCAGCGCTGAACACATCATGATCACCACCAGTTCTCAGCAGGCATTACAACTGCTGGCGATGCTGCTGATTGATCCGGCGGATAGGGTTTGGGTTGAGCAGCCGGGATATCCGGGCGCCCGCAACGCGTTTGCCAGTGCCGGAGCCGACATTTGCGCCATTGCGGTGGATGAACAGGGAATGGCACCGGAAGCTGATTCACCCGTGCCACGCCTTATGTACCTGACACCATCACACCATTACCCGACCGGTGTCAGCCTGAGTTTGTCACGCCGTTTACACCTGCTCGAATACGCGAAACGTCACAACAGCTGGATCATCGAAGATGATTATGACAGCGAACTGCATTACGACGGGCGGCCGCTTCCGGCCATGCAGGGGCTGGATAAACATCAGCGGGTTATTTATGTGGGGACGTTCTCGAAAGTTTTATTTCCGTCTTTGCGGCTGGCCTATGCCGTATTACCGCCTGCGCTGGTGGCGCAAATGGTGATGATGCGCACCGTGAATGACGGCCATTCTTCGCAACTGATGCAGGCCATCACGGCGGAATTTATGCAGGCCGGGCATTTCGCTTCACATCTGCGCTTGTCACGTCAGCTTTACCATAGCCGCCGTGATCATCTGCTGGCGCAAATTAAGCAAAAGATTGAATGGCTGACACCTCAGGTGGCAGCCGGAGGGCTACAGCTCGCTGCCCGCCTGCCTGCCGGGCAGGAACCGCATTTCAGCGCCCTTGCCGCACAGGCTGGCGTTGAGACGCCACGGCTTTCACCTTTGTTTACCGCCAGCGCCGGTGTAGTGACACAACATCAGGACGGCTGGCTGCTGGGGTTTTCAGCATTAACCCCCGCTGAAATCACCGCCGCCGTGAACCGTCTGGCTTCGCTGCAGGTGCCTGTCATTTAACAAACAGCGTCAGCAATAGCCAGCCCGTGATGCCGCTGAACAGCAGGAACGGGAAAGAGTAATAGTGAAACTGCAGCCAGATCTTTTTATCATTCGCCATGCGTAACGCGATGAGATTGGCCAGTGAGCCTATCGCCAGCCCGAAACCGCCGGCATTGACGGCATAAGCCAGCAGCGGCCCGGAAGGTAAATAGTTGATCATCAGGATCGTCGCAGGCACATTGCTGATCACCTGAGAAAGCCCGATGCTCAGCAGATAATGTCCGTAATCTGGCAAGCTATGAATGTGGGTAAACGCAGGCTGCAGGGCATTCAACCCGACCAGTAAACGCACATCGATAAACATCACGATAAACACCAGGATCAGCGGCCAGTCGATACGCAGCAGAACATTCCGCGCCAGCAATAAAAAGCACAGGATCACCGCCAGCAACCCATACAACGCCAGCCCCAGATCGACACAGGCAATAAACACCACGTAAAGGACGACGCAGCTTACCAGCAGACGCTTGCGGAAAGGGTATCCCTGATTGTTTTCAATCTTTTTCAGGCTATGCGACGGAAAACAAAACCAGGTCACCAGCAATAATGCAACCAGGGTTATCAGCGCCAGCGGTGCCATCTGCCCGATAAAATGCAGGAACGACTGACCGGATTTATTCCATAGCAGGATATTTTGCGGATTACCGATCGGCGTAAGCAGCGAACCGGCATTCACCGCCAGCGCTTCAAATATAATCAGCCGCGTCACCGGCAACGACGTCAGTTTCTTCAGCGTGATCGTCAGCGGAATCACGATGAACAGTGCGACGTCATTGGTCATAAACGTGGACAGCAGCGCCGCCGCAGTGACCAGAAACAGCGCCAGCCGCCGCTCATTGTCGATGGCGTTAATCATCTTACGGCCAACAAAATCAAAATAACCGCTGACCTCAACGCCCTTGGTCAGCATCAGCAAACCCAGCAAAGTGACGATCGTGTCCCAGTCCACAAACTGCGGGAACCGGCTGATTTTCTCCGGCTGGAACAGGGTCAGAATGACGCCAAGCAGGATTAACAGATGCAAAAATCTGTCACGTAAAAAAGGCTTCAATACAGAGCCAGATGCCGCCATCAACATGTTTTTTTCTTCTCTGATCAGAATGCGCTGACGTTACCCGAAGAATTTCGCCGCTGCCAGCGGATAACATCGATCAGCATAAAAATAAGTAAACTCGCGCCCATCACGGGTAATGAAATTGCCAGACCGAGCGTGATCACCAAAATCGGGCATTGCAGGCTGAACGGCACCGACTTCCAGGTTTGCAGCAGAGTAACAACCGGATGACTACCGTCATTGCTGACAGTTCTTCGCAGCCACCACAGGCGATATCCCCAGGCAATCATCACGCAAAGTCCGACACCAAAAATCACCAGGATGGCCTGATTCCAGACGCCGAACAGAATCCCCATATGTGCATCCACGCCCCAGCGGGTGAGTTTGGCGAGCAACGGGAAATCAGCAAAACGCACGTGATCGACAATCTGCATTGAACGGGGATCGACGGACACCGCATCCACCTGCGTCGGCCAGCGGCGATCAACTTCCGTCACCGTCCAGGCTTTCTCCGCACTATACGTTGGACGGATTTCAATCTTGTTCGCCGCAATGCCAGACTCACGCGCCGCCTGTACCACTGCATCAAAAGTCTGTGCAGAAACAGCGACGGCTTGCGGCACAGCAGGCATTTTATGCGCAGACATATCCATTCCCGGCATATCAGGCATGTCTGCCATCTGCGCATGATGTTCCGCATGTTCATCCGCAGGTGCAGCGACCGCCTGCGGATCCAGACTGGTTTTCACGGCAGGCGTCATCCAGCCCATATACGCGCGCAGCACACCGATATTGTCACCCGCCCATTGCGACCACGTCAGGCCGGTAGCGGAGAAGAACAGTAAGCCAGCCAGTAAACACAGGCCGAGCGAGCTGTGCCAGCGGCGGCTGTGCTGCTGTTTTTCCGCTTTCCCGCTGACCTTACGCAACTGGCGGGGTTGACGGCGGCCAGTGAACCAGAGCACGACGCCGCCCAATGCCGCTACCCACAACCAGGAGGCGGCAAGTTCGCTGTAAATACGCCCCGCATCACCGAGTAGTAAGCCGCGATGTAAATCATCCAGCCAGGTGCGGAACGGCAAAATGCCGCTGGTGCCGTACACCGTCATGTCCCCTTTCACCGCCAGCGTCACCGGATCGATGAAAATCGCCCGGCTTTTGGAGGCGCCCAGTTGCGGATCAGAAAACATGACCCGGGTGGTCTCACCGGCAGACGGAGCCGGTCTGACCGCATAAATCTGTCTATCCTGGCCGGTTACGTTTAGCGCCGCATCAATCTGTCGGGAAAGCGGCTGCGGTTCACCGTGTGAGGAGGTGAAGAGCGCATCAGAATAGAGATGATTTTCGAACTGAGGGGTCAGCACATACAACGTACCGGTGAGTGCCGCGACAAAAATAAACGGTCCGACGAACAGGCCAATGTAAAAATGCACGCGGCGCAGCAACGCCAGAAAGGCCACTCGTGCAGGCATTTTTTTACCCGCGCTGGCAGGCAGGTTTGCAGGTTGATTCATAAATCTGATTTCCTGAATTTCAAATAGCACGCCGTCAACAGCGATAACAATCGCAGTTAACTTGAAAAAATTGATTCAGAGGCAGTTACAGAAAAACAGGCGGTGCGCGGGGTTGGGAATCCGTGAAAAACAGAGAAGGGATAAGACGTTGTATAACAGCGCGCGGAGGGGCACGGCTGGAAAAATCCAGCGACCACAGCATCGGCATGGCCTGTAAATCGAGCATCGGTAAATGCACCAGCAGCACGCAATAACCGCAGGCAGCATCGCTCATTTCACCGGAAAGCATCGCTTTCACCGCATCCTGCGGCGCTGATTTACAGGCTTGCTTCTGACAATGTTCCATCGATGAGGCGTGATGGCCTGACATATTCATGTCAGCCATATCTGCATCCGGCATATCCATGTCCATATCGGACATCACCATGCCGGACATCATCATATGCTGCGCACCCTCAGCCACCAGCGATTTAGAAATCACCGGCGCAATAAACAACATCAGGATCGCCACTATCCCGAGCCAGGCCGGAACATGCAGATGTCGATGATGGATGTGTCTGAGTGAGAGCATTATGTCAACAAGGTGAAAATAAGAAGCGGCGAAATTGTACCTGAATTGTTGATAAACATATCCAAAATCATTCGAGTTGCATCAAGGCGGCGAGAGAATGAATCCTCAGGAGCTTACAAAAGTAAGTGACTGAGGTGAATGAACGAAGCCAACGCAGAGGCGGCCCGAAGGATGATGGATGTAAAAAAGCCCGCTCGGAAGCAGGCTTTTATTGACTGACTTAGCGACAGATTATTTGTCGTTTTTCAGCTTACGCATGACCAGCGTGGCATTGGTGCCACCGAAGCCGAAGCTGTTGGACATCACAGTCGTCAGCTCGCGCTGAGTGGGTTTAGTGATGATGTCCATGCCTTCTGCCTGCTCATCGAGGTTCTCGATGTTGATGCTTGGCGCGATGAAGCCGTATTCAGCCATCAGCAAGGTATAGATCGCTTCCTGAACGCCTGCGGCACCCAGCGAGTGACCGGTCATGGCTTTGGTAGAAGACAGTGCCGGGGTTTTATCGCCGAACACTTCACGGATAGCGCCCAGTTCTTTCACGTCGCCGACCGGGGTAGAAGTCCCGTGCACGTTCACGTAGTCGATTGGGGTATCCACGCCGTTCATTGCCATTTTCATGCAACGCACTGCGCCTTCACCAGATGGAGCCACCATGTCTGCGCCGTCAGACGTTGCGCCGTAGCCAACGATTTCTGCGTAAATGTGTGCGCCACGTGCCAGAGCGTGTTCCAGCTCTTCGACAACAACCATACCGCCGCCGCCTGCGATAACGAAACCGTCACGCGCTTTGTCGTAGGTACGGGAAGCTTTGTCTGGTGTTTCGTTGTAGCTGGTGGACAGTGCGCCCATCGCGTCGAATTCGCACGCCATTTCCCAGCACAGCTCTTCACCGCCACCGGCAAACACCACGTCCTGTTTGCCCAGCTGAATCATTTCTACCGCGTTACCGATGCAGTGTGCAGAGGTGGCACAGGCAGAACTGATGGAATAGTTAACACCACGAATTTTGAATGGGGTCGCAAGGCAGGCTGACACGCCGGAAGCCATCGCTTTGGTCACCATGTAAGGGCCAACGCCGCGCAGGCCTTTGGCACGCATACCGTCGGAGCCCGCAACCTGATTGCGCGGAGAACCGCCGCCGGAACCTGCAATCAGGCCGGTACGTTCGTTGGAAACCATTTCAGGGGTCAGACCGGAGTCTTCAATCGCCTGTTGCATGGAAAGGTAAGCGTAGATCGAGGCATCACTCATGAAACGCACAATCTTACGATCGATGAGGCCTGCGGTGTCTAATTTGACATCACCCCAGACGTGACTACGCATCCCGGCATCTTTCAGCTCTTGCGAGAAGGTGATCCCAGAGCGACCTTCCTGCAGAGATGCAAGAACTTCCTGCTTGTTGTTACCGATGCTCGAGATGATACCCAGGCCAGTAATCACTGCACGTTTCATTTAATACCTCTTGTACTATTCACCATTTGGGATTTCGTCACGCACTCTAGCGTACAGTTGTACGCCGAACAAGTCCGATCAGCAATTCCTTGTGTAAATCGTGGTAAATTTGCGCGGGTGCAAACGCAGCGTTAAACTCCGGCATCGCCTTGAACTGAGAGAGTTTCACGTGAGCCATAACCCGATCACGCCCGCTGAATTAAGCTGGAACGAACAGGGTACACCTGTTTCCCGACATTTTGATGACGTCTATTTTTCCAATCAGAACGGCCTGCTGGAAACGCGTCATGTTTTTCTCAATGGCAATCATTTTCCGGCGCGTTTTGCCGCTCACCCCCGCCAGTTGTGCATCATCGCCGAGACCGGTTTTGGCACCGGACTGAACTTTCTGTCGCTGTGGCAAGCCTTCGATGCGTTCCGCGAGGCGCACGCCGACGCTGTGCTGCAACGCCTGCATTTCATCAGCTACGAGAAATTCCCGCTGTCTGCCCATGATCTGGCGACAGCGCACACACAATGGCCCGAACTCGCCGCGTATTCCGCGCAGCTTTGCGAACAATGGCCGATGCCCTTTTCCGGCTGTCACCGGCTGCTGCTGGCGGACGGGCGCATCACGCTTGATCTGTGGTTCGGCGATGTGACTACCCTGCTTCCGGCATGTGACACCAGTATGAATCAGCAGGTCGACGCCTGGTTTCTCGACGGATTTGCACCTTCCAAAAACCCGGACATGTGGACGGAGGCGTTATTCCGTTCTATGGCGAAAATGACCCGCCCGCAGGGTACATTCGCCACTTTCACCGTGGCCGGTTTTGTCCGCCGCGGATTGCAGGACGCAGGTTTTGACATCAGCAAGGTGCCGGGATTCGGCGAAAAGCGGCATATGTTAGCCGGTGTGCTGCCGGCAAAAATTGATGTACCTCATCCCGCACCGTGGTATGTGCGCCCGGCGGCGAAAAATGCCACTGAATTCGCCCTTCTCGGCGGCGGCGTCGCCAGCGCCGTATTGTCGCTGGCGTTACTTCGCCGTGGCTTTGCGGTCACGCTGTATTGCGCCGATGAAAAACCGGCGCTCGGCGCTTCAGGTAACCGCCAGGGCGCGGTTTATCCGTTGCTCAATGGCCGCGGCGACACACTGGAAAACTTCTTTGCGCATGCCTTCACCTTCGCCCGCCGCCAGTATGCGCAGCTTGAAAAGCGGGATGTGCCTTTCGATCACGGCTGGAGTGGCGTCACGCAACTGGGTTATGACGAAAAAAGTCAGGGCAAAATTGACGGCATTCTCACAGGCGGCTGGCCGGAAGCACTGGCGAAAGGGCTGAGTGAAGAAGATGTGGAAGCGTTGTGCGGATTGCCATGCGGCAGCGGCGGCGTGACGTATCCGCTCGGCGCGTGGCTGTGTCCGGCAGAACTGACGGCTTCGCTGATTGCGCTGGCCGAAACGCAGGGCTTAACGGTGCATTATCGCCAGCGCGCGACCGCATTAAATTTTGACGCAGATTCGCAGTGGGCGCTGACCTTTGCCGATGGCCATGTTGCCCGTCATCAGGCGGTAGTCCTGGCGAACGGTGCGGACATTACAGATTTCAGCCAGACCGAAAAACTGCCGGTTTACGCGGTCAGCGGTCAGGTTTCGCATATTCCGACCACACCGGCGCTGAGCAAGCTTAAACAGGTGCTGTGTTACGACGGCTATATGACGCCGGTCAGCCCGCAGAATCAGCATCATTGTATTGGCGCAAGCTATCACCGCGCCGACAAATGCACGGATTACCGTGAAGACGATCAGCAGGAAAACCGCCAGCGTTTACTCAGCTGTTTGCCGGATCAGCAATGGCCGCATGACGTGGATGTGAGTGAAGGCGAAGCGCGAAACGGCGTGCGTTGCGCGACACGGGATCATCTGCCGATGATCGGCTCGGTGTCAGATTACGACGCATTGCTGGAAAGCTATAAAAAACTGGATCTGGATATTCAGCGTCATCGCCCGGTTGCAGAAGCGCCGGTGTATGAAAATCTGTTTCTGTTTGGCGCGCTCGGCTCACGCGGTCTGAGTTCCGCGCCGCTGGGTGCGGAAATTCTGGCGGCGCAGATTGCCGGTGAACCGCTGCCGCTCGACAGTGACACGCTGGCAGCACTGAACCCGAACCGGATGTGGGTCAGAAAACTGCTGAAAGGCCGCCCGGTCGAATCGCATTAACCAGCCCCTTCTCAGGCAATAAAAAAGCGCAGCCGGTTAATCCGTCGCTGCGCTTTTTTTTACTGAAAAGAGATTACTGAGGGAGAGATGCCTGATACAGATTTTCCCACATCCCCTGCACCAGAAGCTGATCGCGCGGCGACAGTTCACCGGCTTTGATGGCCTTGTCCAGACCGTCCTGAACACGGAGTTTCAACGCTTCGGCGGTGTGTTCACCGTTCTCTTCCGCTTCCGCCACCGCGACGGTCAGGTGGCCTCGCAGATAGCCACTGGCAAATAACTCATCGTCGCTGGCGCTTTCGACCATATCGTCGATTAGCGTTAAAATTCGCGTTTCAAATTCTGCGATCATTACTCTTCCTCTCGTGTTCAGTTCTTATTCGATCGGCTGCAATGCAGGGAAATCTGCAGGCGTCAACGGGGCCGTATTGTAAAACGATTGTAACGCTTTAATAAAGCGCGCCGGTCTTTCAGGGATACCCTGCTCCAGCATACGCAGCACTTCTTCGCGTACTTTGTTCTGGAAACCCACGCGGTCCGGCTCGCAATCGCCGCTGAGATTGTCACAGCTAACGTTGAAACGAAAACCTGCCGCCGCACAGAACAACCATTCGTAAGATTGTGGTTTGACTTCCACTTTCTCGAATTCACTTTGTGTTTGCGCATCGCGGCCATCCGGGCAATACCAGTAGCCGAAATCAACCCGTTTACGGCGCTCAGCACCGGCCACGCACCAGTGGGAAATTTCATGCATGCCGCTGGCGTAATAACCGTGTGCGAACACAATACGGTTAAACGGTTCTTGTTCATCAGCAGGCAGATAGATCGGTTCGTCGTCGCCTTTCACTAAGCGAACGTTGAATTCCTCAAAAAAGCAGGAATCAAAAATGTCGATCAGTTGATGATAGTTATGTGTTGCAGTCGAATCAGACATAATTGCAGTGAAACTCGTTAAAGTAAGATCAGGGGCGACAATATACCCCTGTTTAAACCCGTGTTTTCATGACTTCAGGCAAGCATTCTGCTGCTCCGGACATTATAAATGCAGGCTTAACCACTGATGAATTTCGGCACCATGATTGTCGTAAATCAGCTTGCAGCTCATCACCACGGAAACGATAACCACCATCGGGCGGATCATCTTCTGCCCCTTACTGAGCACCATACGTGCGCCCAGTCGTGCGCCGATAAACTGTCCGGCGGCCATGACAAATCCCAGCACCCAGATCACTTTGCCGCCCAGTATAAAGAAGATCAGCCCGCCCAGGTTTGAGGTGAAATTCAGGACTTTTGCATGTGCCGTGGCTTTTGCCAGATTAAACCCGCATAACGTCACAAAAGCCAGTGCGTAGAAAGACCCTGCGCCGGGGCCGAAAAAGCCGTCGTAGAAACCCACGCAACCGCCGCCTACCAGTGCATACGGCAGAGCATTTAAGCGCCTTGCCCGGTCACTTTCACCCAGCCGTGGCGTCAGTAAAAAATACAAACCGATGCAGATGATCAGCAGCGGTAAAACCTGACGCAATATGTCGGCGCGCAGATGCTGGATAAGGATCGCGCCGATCACCGAACCGGTAAAGGTACAGGCAATGTTCAGCTTCTGATCGTTGAGATCCACCACGCCACGCCGCACAAAGTAAAGACTGGCAGAGAAAGATCCGCCGATCGATGACAGCTTATTGGTGGCAATGGCCTGCGCCGGTGACACACCTGCCGCCAGCAGCGCTGGCAGGCTGATCAGCCCGCCGCCACCTGCAATGGAATCAATGAAACCGGCAAACAGTGCAACGAAAAATAAAACAACCAAAACCCACGGGGCAACAATCAACCAGTCCATTTTTCTGTCAGCTCGCTATGCGTGGCGAAGGGTGAGTAAAACGTATTAAAGAACGTGTTTATCCAGCAGCGCCTGACACGAAGGCGGCAACGGAGGCGGCTCTTTTTTCACAGGGATTCCGCTGCCCGGCTTGGGTGGCAGGAACCAGCTTTGCAGCTCAGCGCCACAGCCATCACCCGGAGGCGGCGGTGCCTGATTTTCACATTCGAGGTTACCGACCGGACAACGCAGACGAACGTGCATGTGCGCGCGATGACCAAACCACGGACGCACCTTATGCAGCCATTCACGATCCGTTCCGGCATCCAGACAAAGCTGTTGTTTGATGGCCGGATTGACGAAGATCCGTACCACGTCTTTATCTTGCGCTGCCATTTTTATCAGCGTTTCGATCCGTGGCTGCCACTGAGCTGGCACAATGGATTTACCGTTGGCGCTGACCAGATCGATAGGCTGCGGCTTGAGCAACATCTGTTCGCTCCAGCGCTGACGCGGCAGTTGCAGCCAGATGTCCACATCCAGCCCGGACTGATGACTGGCGTGACCACTGCTAAAGCGCCCGCCAGCCGGCATCGCCATATCCCCGACCAGCATGGTGCCCAGCCCTTTTTGCTGAGCCTGTGTGCCCAGACGGGTGATGAACGCCAGTAAATCCGGCTGGCCGAAATAGCGACGCTGATCGGTACGCATTACCTGATAGGCCGGAGAGTTCAGCGGCAGCGGCTGTGCGCCAACCTGACAACCATTGGCATAACTGCCAATCGCTTGCGGCGTGCCGGAAATGGGCTGGGTGATTTTCTGCCAGGGCGTTACGGCTATGGCAGGTGCGCAAAGTGCAAGCGCCAGAAAACTGACGCAAACAGCACGAAACGCAGGTAGCGTGCGTAAAGGATTCATCAGATAAATTACCAGCGTGGCACGGTGGAGTGGACGTCGCCGTTCTGAGCACGCTGACGCAGTAAATGATCCATCAGCACAATCGCCATCATTGCTTCGGCAATCGGCACAGCGCGGATACCGACACACGGGTCATGGCGACCTTTGGTAATCATCTCGACCTGCTCGCCTTCGCGGTTAATCGTACGGCCGGGAACGGTAATGCTGGAAGTCGGTTTCAGCGCCAGATGCGCTACGACCGGCTGGCCGCTGCTGATCCCGCCAAGAATGCCGCCAGCGTGGTTGCTTTCGAAACCCTTCGGTGTGATTTCGTCACGATTTTCGCTGCCGCGTTTTGCGACAACCGCAAAACCGTCACCAATTTCAACGCCTTTCACCGCATTAATGCTCATCAGCGCGTGCGCCAGATCGGCATCCAGACGGTCAAACACCGGTTCACCAAGACCGACCGGCACGTGATCCGCCACGACGGTGATTTTGGCACCAATCGAATCGCCTTCTTTTTTCAGCGCGCGCATCAGTTCATCCAGCGCTTCCAGCTTGCTTTCATCCGGGCAGAAGAACGGGTTGGTTTCCACCAGATCCCAGTCTTTCAGTTCGCAGGTGATATCGCCCATTTGCGACATATATCCGCGCACTTTAACACCGAATTTTTCCAGCAGATATTTCTTGGCAACCGCACCTGCGGCCACGCGCATCGCGGTTTCACGGGCAGACGAACGACCGCCGCCACGGTAATCGCGCACGCCGTATTTTTGCTCGTAGGTGTAATCGGCATGTCCCGGACGGAACACGTCTTTGATCGCGCTGTAATCCTGCGAACGCTGATCGGTATTCTGGATAATCAGACCGATGCTGGTGCCGGTGGTCACGCCTTCAAACACGCCAGAAAGAATTTTCACTTCGTCGGCTTCGCGGCGCTGCGTGGTGTAACGCGAGGTGCCCGGACGACGACGGTCGAGATCGTGTTGCAGGTCTGCTTCGGTCAGCGAAATGCCCGGCGGCACGCCGTCAATAATACAGCCCAGTGCCACACCGTGGGATTCGCCAAAAGTAGTGACGCGGAAAAACTGCCCAATACTGTTCCCTGCCATCACGGCTCCTTAACCATTATGTTGATTGTTTTCTGAATGACCGGCACAACACCGGTCATGATTGTCATCGATGACGGGTATATCAGTCGCGGTATGCGCGGAACTCTTCGGCACAATCGACGAGCTGCTGTTTAGTCAGCATAAAGACACCGTCGCCGCCGTTTTCAAATTCCAGCCAGGTGAACGGGATCTGAGGATACTGTTCCATCAGATGCACCATGCTGTTACCCACTTCGCAAATCAGTACGCCGTTATCGGTCAGGTAATCCGGCGCGCAGGCCAGAATGCGGCGGGTCAGTTTCAGACCGTCGCTGCCGGAAGCCAGACCCAGAACCGGCTCGTGGCGGTATTCCTGCGGCAAATCTGACATGTCTTCTTCGTCCACATACGGCGGATTGGTGACAATCAGGTCGTATTGCAGCGGCGGCAATTCGCGGAACAGGTCAGAGCGGATTGGCGTGACCCAGTTCTCGATACCGTGCGTGTCGATATTGCGCTCCGCCACGGCCAGCGCGTCGGCAGAAATGTCGACGGCATCGACTTCGGTTTCAGGGAACGCGTAAGCGCAGGCAATGGCAATGCAGCCGCTGCCGGTACACATATCCAGAATGTGTTGAGGCTGTTCGCTCAGAATGCCGGAAAACCGGTTGCTGATCAGCTCACCAATTGGCGAACGGGGTACCAGTACGCGTTCATCGACATAGAATTCCATGTCACAGAACCAGGCTTTGTTAGTCAGATAGGCAACCGGAACACGCTCATTAACGCGGCGGATGACTCGTTCAACAATGCGGTGGCGCTCACTGGATGTCAGGCGCGCGGTGTGCATATCTTCAGGAATATCCAGCGGCAAAAACACGCTTGGCAAGACCAGTTGCACTGCTTCGTCCCACGGATTATCGGTGCCGTGACCGTAATAGACATTGGCCGCGTTCAGGCGGCTGACGGTCCAGCGCAGCATATCCTGAATGGTATGCAGTTCACTGACAGCTTCGTCGACGAAAATTTTGTCCAATTTTATTCTCCAGGCAGTGCACGGGTTTTTAACAGACGTTTAACCCATTATTTGCCGCATAGTTTGCCACGAAGCCTGCCACAAATCAGCAGCTAGTCAACGCACTTGCGCGATGTCTCGAAGAATTTAACCCTGAGTTTTCTTTAAACCGCAGGGGGACGGAAGGTACACTGTCTGTATTGAACGAAAATGACGATAAAAAAATGAAGAAAAAACACCTGCTCAGCCCCGAGGAAGCGGCGTTATTCCGCGAGGCTGTTCCGGGCATCAAGCGCCTGAAAAACGATACGATTACTCACCGCCCGCTACGGAAAAAGGTATCAGAACTGTCGCCTAAAAAGCTGATTCATGAACAGGTGGACGCGAGTTATTATTTTTCCGATGAATTCCAGCCGATGTTGCAGGAAGAAGGTCCGGTTCGCCATATCAGGCCTGACGTCAGTCATTTCGAATTGAAAAAATTGCGCCGCGGGGATTATTCGCCCGAACTGTTTCTGGATTTACATGGTTTAACACAGAAAGAAGCTAAGCAGGAACTGGGCGCGCTGATCGCCGCCTGCCGCCGCGAGCATGTGCATTGCGCCTGCGTAATGCACGGTCACGGCAAACATATTCTCAAGCAGCAAACTCCGCTGTGGCTGGCACAGCATCCTGATGTCGAAGCCTTCCATCAGGCCCCAAAAGAGTTCGGCGGCAACGCTGCTTTGCTGGTGCTGGTGGAGCTGGACGACAAAATCAGCTAACCGCGAACTCAACACCGATATCCAGAAACGAGAAAGGCACAGCAGAAGCTGTGCCTTTCTTTGTTTAGTTTTCCGTCCCGGAAAACTAAACCTTAGCCATCACCTGGCATGGGCTGAACTGCCAGTCGAAAGTCCCCTGCCCGGTTTCACCGTTCAGTTCAACACTTGCCATCGCGGAAGTGGCGAACATCGGGGGGCAAACACCCGGACACAGCTCTGCCACCAGATAACCGACCAGCGGCAGGTGAGATACCACCAGTACCGCGCTGACGCCGGTCAGCGCCAGATGCTGCAGTTCACTGGCGACCACAGCAGGATCTCCGCCCGGTGTCAGTTCTTTCAGAATATCAATCTCAACGTTTTCAGGCAGCGCCAGACACTGGCGCACTTTTTCAAGCGTCTGCTGCGCACGCAGGTACGGACTGACCAGAACGCGGTCAATTTTGACGCCACGGCCATTCAGCCAGGCAGCCATATGTACTGATTCGTCACATCCGCATTCGCTTAAGGGGCGAACTGAATCGCTTGCAGCTTCGAGAACTGCATCACCGTGACGCATGATTACAACTTGCATATTGCACCGCTTTTGTTAACAAAAATAGCGCCATACAGAAACGCCTTGCGTGCTGTATTACCCATTGCCCAGCATTTCAATCACTGTCTGATTGATGTCTCTCATTACAAGATAGCTGTCAGGCAGTACATCCACTTAACGCGCTGTGCCCACATGCTTTGCATGGTAAGCATCAGCGGTCGGGCATTTTGCCTGAAACTTCACGTAAAGAAAACGCTGTTTTTTACACCAACCCTTACCGCTTGTAAACTATTCAGGCGATTTTTTAACCACTCAGGTTGTAGATCAATCGCTTGGGATTGTTTCTGTACAAAGTCATTCCCACCATAAAAAAGATCCCGCGGGCATTTGTCTGACTGCAAGCATGAAGCATGATCCGTTCCAGATTCTCGCGAAACTCAGCAATAAGCAGTGACCACAATCACACTTTACTGACCTTATCGCCTGTCCCGCTATCTGAACAGAACCGTTCTCCCTGATGCGCCCGACGTAATAGCCCTTCGCATGGGGTGAAGCGCTCACCATACTGATGCGCCAGTCGCTCCAGTGTCTTCACCACACTGGCGATGCCCAACTGGTCCATGTAACGGAACGGTCCCCCAAGGAATGGCGGGAAGCCAATTCCGAACACGGCACCAAGATCGCCATCCCGCGCACTGCGGATCACGTTTTCATCCAGACAACGTACGGCTTCGTTGAGCATCAGCATCACACAACGGTGGGCGATCTCATCTTCTGATTGCTGCACTTTTGGCGTAACATTCAGCAGACGGTAAATCGCCGGATCGACCTGTTTCTTCTTCACCGCCCGCCCTTTCTGCCCGTAAAGGTAGAAACCTTTACCGTTCTTACGCCCTTTTCGGTCGTCTTTCAGCACTGCATCAAAACCGGAGGGTGCGGCAAAACGCTCACCAAAAGCATCCACCAGAATCGGACCAATTTTTGTGCCGACATCAATGCCCACTTCATCCAGCAACTGGATGGGCCCGACCGGGAAACCAAAATTCACCAGCGCTTTGTCGATGTGATCGACCGGTTCACCAGCCAGTAAGCAACGCGCCGCTTCATTGATGTAAGGCGCAAGAATGCGGTTTACGTAGAATCCGGCACTGTCGCCCACCACAATCGCCGTTTTCCCCTGTTTCCTGGCCAGCGAGACCGTTGTCGAAATCGTCTGCGCACTGGTGCCCGCATGCGGGATCACTTCCACCAGCGGCATTTTATCCACCGGGCTGAAATAGTGCAGTCCGATCACCTGTTCCGGCCTGTCAGCCTGCTCTGCAATCTTATGAATGGGCAGAGAAGAGGTGTTTGAGGCAAAAATCGTATGGGGGGCAGCATTTTGCTCGATTTCTGCCACCATGGCTTGCTTGAGCAATAAATCCTCAAACACCGCTTCCACCACGATATCAATCTGCGCAAAACCGCTGTAATCCGTGGTGCCGGAAATCAGCATCATCTGCCGTTGCTGTTCGTTGCGGGTCAACCTGCGGCCTCGCACCTTTTTCTCCAGCAAATCCCAGCTGTATTTCAGGGCATGACGGATGCCTTCGTGATTAATGTCTTTAATACGCACCGGCAGACCGGCTTTGGTGGCAGTCACATTCGCGATACCGCCGCCCATCAGGCCACCACCGAGAATACCTGCACGGCGAACCGGCAAGGGTTCGGCATCGCCGCCCTTTTCTTTTTTCAGCGCGGTGGAGGCGAAAAACAGGCCGCGCAATGCCGCAGATTCCGGGGTCATCACCAGCTCGCCAAAAGCTTTAGCTTCCGCCTGATAGCCGCTACCACTGCCCTGATCCAGCCCGGTTTTCACCACATTTATGATTTTTTCGGTGGCAGGATAATTGCCGTGCGTTTTTGCCCGCGTCTGTTTGCGCACAAAATGGAACAGCAAACTTTTGCCCAACGGGCCACCGGCCAGACGCGCCTGCCACGGCAATGGCGGACGTGATTTACGTCCTTTTGCCACACGTTCCAGCGCCGTTTGCAGCAAAATAGAATACGGTACTGCGTCATCCACCAGCCCCATTCTCAGCGCCTGCTTCGCGCGAACACTGCGACCGGTTAACATCAACTCCAGCGCTTTAGGCGCGCCGATAAGCCGCGGAAGCCGCTGCGTACCCCCGGAACCCGGCAGTAAACCCAGTTGTACTTCCGGCAGGCCGAGTTGCGTTTTTTCATCCAGCGAACACACGCGGGCATGGCACGCCAGCGCCAGTTCCAGACCACCTCCGAGACAGCTACCATGAATGGCCGCCACCACCGGCACGGAAAAGGACGCAATCTGCGACATCACCGTCTGGCCCTTTTGCGCCAGTTCACTGGCTTCGGCAGCGGTCCGGCAACCGGAAATCATCGTGATATCCGCACCGGCAATGAACGAGTCCGGTTTGCCGGAAATCAGCACCAGACCTTTCAGATTGGGATACTGCTGCGCTTTTTGCAAAATGGCACAGATTTGCTGAGCAAATTCAGCCCTTAAGGTATTCACTTTTTCACCGGGAACATCGATGGTGATAATCCCCACGTGTTCAGCAGTAAACATCAGCGAAAAAGCAGAAGCCGGTTCGGCAGCTTCCGTATCTGCCGGATTCAGATTTTCCATATTATCTCTCATTGCGCGGCCTCCAGAATCATTGCCGCACCCAGGCCGCCCGCTGCGCAAGCCGTCGTCAGCCCGTAACGGCCTCCCCGACGGCGTAATTCGTGCAGCGTTTGCGTAATCATGCGTGCGCCGGTGGCCGCAAAAGGATGTCCGTAGGCCAGTGAACCGCCCAGAACATTGAATTTATCCCAGTCTATTTCGCCAACTGCCTGACTGCGCCCGAGTTTTTCGCGGGCGAATTCATCACTGGCTAACATTTTGATATTCGCCAGCGTCTGCGCGGCAAACGCTTCGTGCATATCGATAAGATCCAAATCACCCAGCGTCAGCCCTGCGCGGTCCAGCGCCAGCGGCGTGGCATAAGCAGGCCCGAGAAGCATATCTTCCCAGACGTCGATGGCAGCAAATGCGAAACTTTTCAGGTAGCCGAGAGGTTCAAGGCCCAGTTCACGCGCACGGGATTCGCTCATCATTAATACCGCCGCCGCACCGTCAGTCAGCGGCGTGCTGGTGGCAGCGGTAACAGTGCCGTGTTTGCGGTCAAACGCCGGACGTAATTTGGCGTACTGGCTGATTTCAGAATTCAGGCGGATGTTGTTGTCTTTTTGCAGCACTTCGCGGTAAGGCGGAATCTGCGCTGCCATCACCTGCGAGCTTAAATAACCCTGCTCCCACGCCTGTGCAGCCAGCGTATGGGAACGGTGCGCCAGCTCATCCTGCTGCGCACGGCTGATATTGTGGCTTTTCGCCATCTGCTCAGCGGTATCCCCCATGCGCAGACCGGTAGAATATTCGGCTACTGCCGGCGGCACCGGCAATAAATCACGCAGTTTCAGTTTGCTGAAAATGGAAAGGCGCTGCGACAGAGTGCGCGCTTTATTAACATCCACCAGGGCGCGGGCGAGACGTTTGCTGACGCCAATCGGCAGTACTGAAGAAGAATCCGCTCCGCCTGCGATCCCGACCTGCACCATGCCGCTCATAATGCTTTCGGCCACGTTGGCGACCGCCTGAAAACTGGTGGCGCAGGCACGTGAAACGCTGTACGCATCGGTCGACACATTCATGCCGGTGCCGAGCACAATTTCGCGGGCGATATTCGGCGCTTCCGGCATCTGGACTACCTGGCCGAAAACCAGCTGGTCGATGTGCTTCGGGTCTATCCCACTTTTTGCCAGCAGCTCACTGACCACAATTTTGCCGAGATCGACAGCAGGAATGCCGTGATAAGCGGTGGCCTGTTTGGCAAACGGCGTGCGCAAGCCGTCGACAATCGCAATGCGATCACCCTCACGCGTCACCAGTGGAATAACGTTATTCATACGAGCTCCTGAGAAAAATAGGGTCCTAAGAGGTCAGACCTGATAACTCAGTTTTAACTATGTATTTACATTTGGCAAAGTGAAAGGCAATGAAGTGCGAGCAACAGCAAATTTTTCTGAAATAAGAATGAGAAGAAAGGCGGCAGGCAGAAATAGCAGACAAAAAAATACCGCTTATTTAAGCGGTATTACAACTTCCCCTAAATAATTTGAGTCGCAGGAAGGCGGCAATCGAAGTAATCCCGATGAGCTGACATAAGTCAGTGATTCGGGTTACTGAGTGCAGCCAACGCATCTGCGGCTCAAAGTATGACGGGGATTAACGCAGCCCGAGCTGGAAGATCATCGTTTCAGCCTGACAGCTGAAAGTAAAATCGATATTCAGTTCAACACCGCCTGCCACTTTTTCGATACGGCTGGTGATTTCGCACGGCTCAGATTCTACGCCGCGGGCACGTTCGGTCAGGGCTTGCAGGGTTTCTTTCGCCTGGGCTTCGGTTTCGAAAACGCGGCTGTAAGAAGCAGTGCAATCAGTGTTGTCCATGATGGTACCCACATCTACACAACAGCAGGCTGCGGTTTCTTCCGCACCACATTTGTTGATGGAATGCAGAGGTTGAGTGGATTTAGAGGACATGGTTACGTCAGACATAATTTCTCCCCGGCACCAACGGCAACATCCACCGTCTGGCCTGTTTGCGAATAAAGTTTTATTTCCAGCCTGTATTTTACGCCACCTCTCTGACAACACACTAGCACTTACTTATTATGTGCCTTTCAGGTGATCCAGATCACGTATATGTAAGTAATCGATGATTACAGCGTTATTGTTCTCACTTTAACGTTTCTTAATTGAACTTTTATTGTTTGTTTTTTGTTAAGCAGATCCAATTTCTTGCATCAAATAAGAAATATCAACGAAACATTATTGCAACTTCACCACAGGTCAGACCTATACTTCGCTCACTGGTCTGATTTGTCAGACTGATAACGGACCCTACAATCCCGCGCTCATTGTTACTCCATGTAACATTGTTTGATAAAAAACATAAAATTGAGGTTTTGGTCATGAACCAGAAAAACCTGTTTAAAAGATCAGCTCTGGCAGCTGCAGTGGCAATTGTTTCCTCCAACGTATATGCAGCAGGTTTTCAGTTAAATGAATATACCGCTGCGGGTTTAGGTCGCTCTTTCTCGGGTGAAGGTGCCATCGCTGACACCGCGGCATCCGGGAGCCGTAACCCGGCAACCATGACCATGTTTGATCGTCCTTCCTTCTCCGCGGGCGCGATTTATATCGACCCGGATGTCAAAGTGACGGGCAACTCGCCGGTTACAGGTCAGAGCACTGATGCGGATAACATTGCACCGAATCAGTGGGTACCGAACCTGCACTTTATTATGCCGCTCAATGATCAATGGGCCGTCGGTGCATCGGCTACGTCAAACTACGGTCTGGCGACAGAATTCAGCGATAATTATCCGGCAGGCCCGATCGGCGGCGAAACTGACCTCACTACCGTCAACACTAACTTAAGCGTTGCTTACCGTTTGAACCAGCATTTCAGCTTCGGCCTGGGCTTTGATGCCGTTTACGCGAAAGCTAAATTCCGTCGTACCGCCGGTGAACTGGTGCCAATTCAAACCGGTGGCCGGCTGCCTGCGGATACGGAAGCCGCCAAGCTGAAAGGCAATGAGTGGGGCTACGGCTGGAACGCCGGTATCCTGTATGAAGTGGATGATAATAACCGCTACGGCTTCACCTACCGTTCTGAAGTCAAAATTGACTTCGATGGCGAATACCGCAACGGCATTCCAAAAGCCTTAGGCGGGACTGGCGGTCAAACTGTTCCGGGTTCCCTGACCCTGAACCTGCCAGAAATGTGGGAAGTGTCCGGTTATAACCGTGTGGCACCAAAATGGGCGATTCACTATAGCCTGGCTTACACCAGCTGGAGCCAGTTCCAGGAGCTGAAAGCCACCGGTTCTAACGGCCAGACGCTGTTCCAGAAAGATGAAGGCTTTCATGATGCTTACCGCATCGCGTTGGGTACCACCTACTACTACGACGATAACTGGACGTTCCGTACCGGTATCGCCTTTGATGACAGCCCGGTTCCGGCAGATAACCGCACCATTTCTATCCCGGATCAGGATCGCTTCTGGATTTCAGCCGGTACCACTTACGCCTTCAATAAAGACGCATCTGTGGACGTCGGTGTCTCCTATATGCATGGCCAGACGGTGAACATCAGTGAGAAAGTCGCTGATGGTGTACCGAATTACGAATACCAGGCCAAAGGGACCGCCATGCTGTACGGCGCGAACTTTAACTACAGCTTCTGATGAACTGAGTGATACGCCTGATATAAAAAAAGCGCCAGAAGGCGCTTTTTTTGTGTGTCCGGAACGGTTATTCCGAGTCGATATCTTTCAGGTCGCCCTGAATCAGTGCGGCGTTCGGGTTTTCCTGCGGCATCAGCTGACCGCCTCTTGCCAGAAAATCATGACGCTGGAAGTAAGCCTCACGTATAAACAGATACGGATCAGAAGAGTTACGGATCAGGCCATCAGAATCGAGCAGTTCTGCACGGGTTTCCACCCCTTCCAGTACCCATTTACCGGCTGACATCCAGAATGTCAGATAGCTGAGCATCGGATACAAATCATCAACCAGATCACCACCTTCATCACGAATTGTCGCGCTGCCGTAACCTGGCAGAACCACATACGGGCCGTAACCCACGCCGTAATGGCCAAGCGTGCTGCCAAAGCCCTGCGCCTCTTCACGCGCCAGTTTCGGGTTCGCCATCCCGGCGACGTCGATCAGTCCCCCCATCCCTAAAATGGTGTTCAGGAAGAAGCGGTTAAAGTGGATCGCTGCACGGTACGGATCGCCTTTCAGCAAGGAGTTAACCATGCTGGCCGGTTCATCCAGGTTGCTCAGGAAGTTGCTGGTACCGTTACGCGCCGGTTGCGGCACGTAATCACGCCACGCCACCGCGACAGGGCGCACAAGATACGGATCCATATAGTTATAGTTGAAGTCGAACATCACCCGGTTGAAACCTTCGAGCGGATCAGAACGTCCCTGCTGTTCGCTGTCCGATGATCCGGATGTGCCGGCACAACCGACCAGTAAAACTGTCGCAAACGCCAGCCCAGTCAGGCGTAAGTTCATGGATATCTCCCTGTTTTTGATCGTCGGTTCCTGATTAAGGAACCTGCTGATTAATCTCAATGCTGACCTGACCGTTGCCGGAAAAATCAGTCAGCGGACTGTCGCCGTACCAGTCACCTGAGGCTGGCGTTGCCAGACCATTTTGTGAAATACGAACGCGTACTTTTAATTGATGCAGCGAAGAAAGCAAGCGTTCCGGCATCATTGCGTTGCTGTCATCGACAGTGATCGCCAGCGGGAAGCGACTCAGCGGCAGCTTTTTCACCGCAACCGGCACCGGACTGCTGCCATCTGTCACCGAAATAAAGACCGTGCCATTCTGCGGAAGTTTCACCTGAGCCTCAGCAGAAAGCGTGACATTGACCGCCAGTTTAACCTGATCCAGCCCCGCTTTTTGTTTTGCCTGCGCAATGCTGGCGTTGACCATTTCCAGGCGTTTGTCACCGGCTGGCAGGATTTTCTGCATAACTTCCCACGCGCCAATGGCTTGCGGGTAGTGTCCCTGTTCATATTCATTATAGGCCAGCAGACTTAATACACGCAGATCACCCTGAGATTTTTCCAGCATACTGCGCAAAAGGTTGCCGCCGGTAAGGTTATCCTGCGGATCGGACGAACGGGTTAACACTTCGGCATAACCGAGTTTGACTGACATATCATCCGGCGCGAGCTGATAAGCGTGGGCATAAGCCTGCGTGGCGGTGGCGGCATTATTGAGCGCCATCCCTACACGGCCAAGCATCACCCAGTCCTGGATATTATGCGGATTTGCCTGCAAATCGGTACGCAATCCGAGCCCTAAATCCTGCACGTCGGTGGCGGTCAGCGGCGCGCCGTGGTCATCAGCAATGCGATGGCGTAAATCGGGCATACGCTGCATGACCTGATTCCACGCACTCACCTGCCCCAGACCACCGGCGTAGAGATACAAACCGAGCGTGATCATCACCAGCAAAATAGCACCGGGCACCAGCGTCCAGCGACCAATCGGCTGAATGGCGGCGGACACCTGACCCGCCGGAATATCAGTCAGTAAGTTTTCCTGCAATTCCTGAATATGCGCCGGACGTTCGTCCACCACGCCCTGCGCTTCGTCTTCTTCCAGCTCAGTCAAACGGTGATGATAAAACGCTTTATTCAGCGCATCGCGGGAAGTGTGTTCCGCGCGGTCGCCACGGATAACCGGCACGATAAACAGCGCCAGTGCAATAACCAGCATCACTACAATGCACAGCCAAAAAATGCTCATGATCCTTTCCTGTCGCTGTCTTTAAGTAACTGCGCCAGGCGCTGTCTCTCTTGTTCTGACATTGATGTGGCCGTGTTTTCAGTGCGCGCAGCACCCCGGCGGGAACGCATAAAAATCATGCCTGCGCCGATAACAATGACCAGCACCGGCCCGAGCCACAAAATAAAGGTAGAGGGCGTGACCGGCGGTTCGTAAGTCACGAAATTGCCATAACGCGCCACCATATACGCGACGATTTGCTGTCTGTCCTGCCCTTCATTAAGCAACTGAAACACCTTGGTACGCATATCGGCGGCGATAATCGAATCCGACGCGGCAATATTGGTGTTCTGACATTTCGGGCAACGCAACTGCGCCGTGATGTCCCGGTAAGCCTGTTCCTGTTCCGGCGATTTGAACTGATACGTGTCGATGGAGGCGAACGCGCTGACACTCAGCAGCATGCCCAGCAACAACGCAGGCAGCGATGAAATCAGTCTCATACATTGCCTCCGTATTTTTTGTACAGCGGCAGAACTTCGGTCTGCCAGACTTTTTCATTTAAGTCACCGGCATGGCGATAGCGGATAATGCCCTGTCCGTCGATCAGGAAGGTTTCCGGCGCGCCATAAACCCCCAGATCTAACCCCAGCATGCCGTCGCCGTCGTAAAGACTCAGCATGTAAGGATTGCCCAGCGTGTTCAGCCAGTTGACCGCTTTCTGCCGGTCGTCTTTGTAGTTCAGGCCGACCACACGGACACCTTTCGCCGCCAGCGTATTGAGATAATCATGTTCGGCGCGGCAGGTCGGACACCACGTCGCCCAGACGTTGAGCAGCATCGGTTTGCCATCGCGCAGCACCGACTGATCGTAGGTTTTGCCCGCCTGCGCCAGCGATTCCAGTTTGAACACCGGCACCGGTTTGCCAATCAGGGCTGATTCCAGCAGCGTCGGATCATCGCCGTTGGCATTGCGGGTCAGTTGCACCAGAAAAGCCGCGGCCAGCGCCAGGAACAAAATCAGCGGAATAAAGAGAAGTTTACGGTTCATGCTTCTTCAGCCTCCGTCAGACCTTGCTTCTTAAGCTTTTTACTCATGCGATAACGCGGGTCGAGAATACACAGCACGCCACCGGCCGCCATAAACAGGCCACCGAGCCAGATCCAGCGGACAAAAGGTTTGTAGTACAAACGCACCGCCCACGAGCCATCGTCCATCTCTTCGCCGAGCGCCGCATACAGGTCACGCGCCAGATTGCCGTCGATAGCCGCTTCGGTCATCATGCTGCGCGCCACGCTGTAGAAGCGTTTTTCGGCGTGCAGCGTGGTGACTTGCTTGCCGTTCTGCGTCACATCAATATTCGCCTCACCGCCGGTATAGTTCGGGCCGGTGATGTCGCGAACGTCGCGGAAGATAAAGTGATAATCATGAATATCCACGGTATCGCCGGACTTCATGCGCACATCACGTTCAACGCTATAATTCTGGCTAAACGCGATGCCGATCACCGTCACCGCCACGCCGAGATGGCCGAGCACCATGCCCCAGTGACTGCGGGAAAGTTTGGTCAGACCGCGCCAGAATGAGTGACGATGGGTGGCGCGTTCGTGCAGTTCCATCAGCGTCAGTACAATCACCCACACCGACATCAGCATCCCCACCACGGTCATACCGACGATTTTATCCTGCAACAACCACGGCAGAAGAATCGACAAGACCAGCGTGACGACCAGCGCCACGCCCAGACGACGCCACAGTTTGCTGGGCTCATCACGACGCCAGCGCACCAGTGGTCCGATGCCTAACAACAGCGCCAGCGGCGCCATCAGCCAGGTAAACATCGTATTAAAGAAGGGTTCACCGATAGAAATACTGCCCAGCCCGAGCTGTTTGTGGATAAGCGGCAGCAGCGTACCGAGCAGCACCACCAGCATCGCCGCTACCAGCAATACGTTATTGCCCAGCAAATAACTTTCGCGGGAATGCAGTTCGTGACGGCTCGGAGCACGCACCGAGTTACCTTTAAAGGCGTACAGCAGCAGCGAACCGCCGATCACAATGACCAGATACGCGAGAATAAACATGCCGCGTGCCGGATCTGAGGCAAACGAGTGAACCGAAACCAGCACGCCGGAGCGCACCAGGAAAGTCCCGAGCAGACACAGCGAGAACGCAGTGATGGCCAGCAGCACCGTCCAGGCTTTGAACGTCCCGCGTTTTTCGGTGACGGCGAGCGAGTGGATCAGCGCCGTACCCGCCAGCCACGGCATAAAGGAGGCGTTTTCAACCGGATCCCAGAACCACCAGCCGCCCCAGCCTAATTCGTAATACGCCCACGCCGATCCGAGCACGATACCGATGGTCAGAAACACCCAGGCGGCTTGTGTCCACGGACGCGACCAGCGCGCCCACGCGGTATCCAGACGCCCTGCCATCAGCGAAGCAATCGCGAAAGCAAAGGCCACAGAGAAACCGACATACCCCATGTACAGCAATGGCGGATGGAATATCAGGCCGATGTCCTGTAACACCGGATTCAGGTCGCTGCCGTCCACCGGGAAATTCGGCAACGAGCGGATGAACGGGTTGGATGTCAGCAGAATAAACAGCAGGAAACCGCCGGTGATCATGCCCATCACCGCCAGCACGCGCGACACCGCATCCTGCGGCATACGGCGGCTAAACAGCGCCACGGCAAGCGTCCAGCAACTGAGTAATAACACCCACAGCAGCAGCGAACCTTCGTGCGCTCCCCACGTCGCCGCCACGCGGTAATACACCGGCAGGTGGGTGTTGGAATTATTAGCAACATAGGCGACGGTGAAATCATTCACCACAAACGCATGCACCAGAATAATGAACGCCAGCGCGATGCAGACAAACATGCCGTAAGACAACGGGCGCGCCATCGCCATCATCCGGCCATCCTGACGTGCGGCGCCCCACTGCGGATAAATACTCAGCAATACCGCCAGCCCTAATGCCAGACAGAGTGCAAATGTTCCCAGTTCCGGCATCATGAGCGGTCGTTTCCTTTATCGTTACCCACGTAGGCCGAAGCCGGTCCTGTGTGGTTTTCTTTCATGGCGTCGGCAACTTCCGGCGGCACATATTTTTCGTCGTGTTTTGCCAGAACCTGAATGGCATTCACCACATTTCCCGGTTCCATCACACCCTGCGCCACCACGCCCTGTCCTTCACGGAACAGGTCGGGAAGGATGCCGTTGTAGGTCACGGCAATCGCGCCACGCGCATCATAAATTTTAAAGCTCACCTGCAAACTTTTCGGGTCACGTTTCACGGAGCCGGGCATCACCATGCCGCCGATACGCAGGCGCTGGCCCACCGTCGGCATTTCGTGGTCCTCGCCTTTGCCCTGCAGGATTTCACCGGGTGTATAAAACAAATCAATGTTGGAGCGCAGCGCGTACATCACCAGTGAAATGCTCAGACCAAGACCGATCAGCACCACCAGCGCCAGCGACAGCCGCTTTTTACGACGTGGATTCACAATAACTTCTCCGGGGAAGTGTCCGGTTCCAGCGGTGACGTCTGTGCGCCTGGCTGTTTTTTAGACTGAGACTGACTGATGCGTTTTTCGCGTGCCTGACGACGACGGACGTCGCCGAGGATTTGCCGGTGCTGAATCAGGGTATGCGCCACCAGCACAACCAGCGAGAGCAGCGTGGCAGCGACCGACAGCCAGACATAAAAGGCGTAGCCGCCCATCGCAAAGAAATCATGCCAGCTTGAGAATGCAGGACTCATCCGCGACGCTCCTTATTCACAAGACCGGCCACCCACGGACGCAGACGTTCCTGCACCAAAATCAGGTTTCGTAACCGCATCAGCGTCAGGGTAATAAAGAAGAACAGGTAACCGAAAATCGCCCAGCGCAGCGGATAACGCATGCTCGGGTCGATGGTCTGCTGCATATTGGTGGAACCCTGATGCAGCGTATTCCACCACTGCACGGAGTAATGGATGATAGGAATATTCACCACGCCGACCAGCACCAGAATACCGGCGGCACGCCCGGCCAGACGGCGGTCATCAAAGGCGTTATACAGCGCTATCACACCGAGATACAGAAACAGTAACACCAGTTCGGAGGTCAGACGCGCATCCCACACCCACCAGGTGCCCCACATCGGTTTGCCCCATGCCGAGCCGGTGACCAGCGCGATAAAGGTGAAAACAGCGCCAACCGGTGCCATTGCCGCTACCGCCAGATCGGACATTTTCATCTGCCACACCAGGCCGATAAACGCGGCGATCGCCATCCCGCTGTAAATCCCCATCGACCAGATGGCCGCCGGGACATGAATATACATAATCCGGTAACTGTTACCTTGCTGGTAATCCGGCGGCGCATAGCCAAAACCCCATACCCAGCCAATCAGCAGGCAGGCAAGCCCCACAATCCCGAGCCAGGGAATGAACCGGCCACAGACGTGGTAAAGCCGTTCAGGCCTGGCGAGTTGATGTAACCATTTCCACATTGTTATCGTTGCTCACTCTAAAATGTCACTGTGTGATATGCCGTGAAACCTCGGTGGGTTCTTGCGCGGTCAGTGTTAAATCACCCGCACTTATTATTGGCAGCTCTATTGTTCACTATAGAGAAGTGTGATGTTAGTCAAAGGTTGCGTTTTTTCTTCTCTATTGTAACGACACGTAAAATAATTCTGTGCTATCGCCTTTTACCGGCAAAAAGTGTCAGTGGATACTCACTCTCAAAGCGGCGGCGGTGGCAAAAGGCGCTAACGTTGCGCTGCCTGCCAGCATCGCGCCAAGAATGGCGAGATAACCGCCGATCGGCATCGACATCGAGGCGGCATCAATCGCGCCGGTGGCAAAAATCAGCACCGGAATATACAGCGGCAATACCAGCAGACTGAGCAGAACGCCACCTTTGCGCAGCCCGACGGTCAGCGCCACACCAATCGCACCGATAAAACTCAGCGTCGGCGTGCCCAGTAAAATCGTCAGTGCGACGGCTTTCCAGGTCTCAAAATCCAGCGAAAGCAGCAGCGCAATCAGCGGTGAAAGGATCAGTAACGGCAACCCCGTCACCACCCAGTGAGCACATACTTTCCCCAGAACCGTGAGTGCCAGCGGCGAAGGCAATAACAGAAGTTGCTCGAGCGTGCCATCGAGATAGTCATCACGGAACAATCTTTCCAGCGCCAGCAGGGAAGATAACAGCGCGGCGACCCAGACAATGCCGGGCGCAATGCGCGCCAGCAGTTCAGGCTCAGGGCCGATCCCTAACGGGAACAGCGTAATCACAATCAGGAAAAACCACAGCGGATTGATAATTTCAGCGCTTTTGCGAAAGGCAATTTTCAGCTCGCGGCGCAGGACTTTCGTAAACATTCCTTTTATATCCCCTTCGCGTCACACCGGCTCTGCGCTGGTCAGACGAAGTTTTCGCACGTCGCGGTTAACACCCTGCAAATCCTGATGCGTTGTCAGCAACACCATTCCACCCCGCTGCGCATGCTGTTCGAACAGCGCAATCAGTGTGGCAACGCCTTGTTTATCAATGGCGGTCAGCGGTTCATCGAGGATCCATAGCGGCGCATCGCTCAGCCACAGACGCGCCAGTGCGACGCGGCGTTGCTGCCCGGCGGACATCTGCCCCACCGTCACATCTTCATAACCCAGCAATCCGACGTTTTCCAGCGCCTGATAAATCGCTTCCGCGCTGGCATTACCTCTGACCATCGGGCCATTCACAGACAGATAAAAGGCAAGGTTTTCAAACGCAGTAAGCACTGACTTTACGCCGGGCTGATGGCCGAGGTACAGAAGCTGCTGATGGAAAATATCGCGCTGACGGCGGGTACTCACACCCTGCCAGCGGACTTCACCGGCGTCCGGAGAGGACAGCCCGGCAAGAATACGCAGTAAACTGGTTTTACCGGCACCGTTACGGCCTTCGATCTGCACCATTTCGCCCGGTTCGATAGTGAAACTTAAGCCGCTAAACAGGGTTCGTTCATCACGAACACAGCTCAGATCAAGGGCTTCAAACATGGTGATGTCTCTTATTTTTCACAAGTGTGCATCATATCACAGGCGTCAGGCGCGACGCAGCTCAGGGAGGCACAGTTTACCCGGCTGAAAAGCCTGAAATCCGGCAAACATCTTCTGAAATGTTCCATCAGGTTCATGGGTTAACGGTTTGTAACTTTTTTGTATACCTGCTCATAATTCACCTGCCTCGCCTATGCTTACTCATGAACATATCTGCAATCACTTTGCTTTACTTTTGGGGAACAACGATGGCCGGAGAAAAACAGCATCACAATGACAAGGATGTTGACAGTGACGAACATACACAGGGAAAGGAAATCGAGACCGGTGAAGAGAACTTGCCGTCGAAAGCAGCCGCCGTTCACGAAGTTATCCGCATGGAAGGTGAAAAAGAGCTTGAGCGCGACGGACAGGCGTTGCTGTGGTCGGCAATTGCCGCCGGATTGTCGATCAGCGCCTCGCTGATGGCAAAAGGCATTCTTCACGCCCGCCTGCCCGATACACCGGAACGTTTCTTCATTGAAAATATCGGTTATACCGTCGGGTTCATTATTGTGATCATGGCGCGCCAGCAGTTATTTACCGAAAACACCGTTACTGCCGTGTTACCCATCATGCAAAAACCGACCGGCAGAAACATTCTGTTGTTGCTGCGTTTATGGGGCATCGTGCTGGCGGGTAACGTCATCGGCGGCGGACTGGCGGCGCTGGTGTTTCATCTGGTGCCCTTTTTCGATACCGCAACCGACGAGGCGTTTCGCACCATCAGCATGGATATCATGAAAAAAGACCCCGAAGGTATGTTTGTCGGCGGTATGGTTTCCGGCTGGCTGATTGCCACCATGGTCTGGATGATCCCTTCTGCCGGGACCGCCAAACTGTGGGTGATCATGCTGATGACGTATATGGTGGCGATTGGCGACCTGACGCACGTCGTGGTCGGATCGGTAGAAGTGCTGTATCTGGTGTTCTCGGGCGCCATTCCCTGGTACGAATTTATCTGGCCGTTCGCCCTGCCGACACTGGCCGGCAACATCTTCGGCGGCACCTTTATCTTCGCGCTGATAAGCCACGCGCAGATCCGCAACGATATGAGTAATCAGAAGAAAGCTGAAGCGAAAAAAGAGGAGCAGGAAGCAGCGAAAAAAGAGGCCGCGAAGCCCTGAGTGGCGAGGAAACGACCAAACGGCAGCCTGATGCCTTATTATTACGAGAAAAATGGGTATACTACGCGGGCGCTTTCCACAGGCGCCCGTGTCTCCTTAGTTAAACGGATATAACAAGCCCCTCCTAAGGGCTAGTTACAGGTTCGATTCCTGTAGGGGACACCACTCTAACACATTGAAATTTCAGAAAATTACAACAGCCATGGATTCCTACGTTCAACCTGAACCAATGAAGCAATTCAAAAAATAGATTCAAAAATTTAAGAATTTATGTTTGCTTAACTTCCCGTATACACTTATTTATCAAAATAGAAATAAAAAATGAATATTATTTTTTATGGATAACTATAGTTGCTGGTATTAATATTGGTTTACCAATAAATTACAGTCAGGTGCTTTCATTAATGAAAATTGAACATAGGCTTAAGCAGCTAGCAAACTCTAATAGTAATTACTCGTTATTATGGGCACAGTGGGAATTTGATAAGAAATTGTTACATAGAGCCCTTAATACAATATCAAGAGATTTCCCTCATTACAGTTTGCATGATTCATCGCATTCATCGACAATAATAACGCAGATTGAAAAGATAATTTCCCCTGATATTGATAAGTTATCAGCTACGGATTGCTGGCTATTACTAGAAGCATGTTACTGGCATGATGCGGGAATGATAATTTCAAAAGAGGAAAAGCAAATTCTTGTCAGCAGTATAGCATTTAGTGATTTTTTAAATGAACTTGTGACGAATAATTCTGAACTATCCAGTTTCGCTGAAAAAGTTTTGCGAGAAATAAAAGGAAATGATGTCACTGGACTATTAGCTGCATCAGACGCGCTAACTTTTGTTTTATCAGATTACTATAGAAAAATTCATGCAGAGCGTTCAGGGGTGTTAGTTCAAGATCCACAATCCGCAAAAATAGCCTCCCCCAGAACCAGCCTGATACCAAAACGGCTATTTGGTCTTGTAGCTTTAATCATTGCATGCCATGGAAAAAACAGAGAAGAAATAATTAACCTAGCGAGAAGAAATGATGGCATGGATTCCGATGATTATGCGCACCCAAGATATATTGCCTCCTTGCTAAGGATCGGTGATCTTTTGGATATTGATGATGGCCGGTTTTGTCAAACATTGCTTTCAAATATTGGAGATGTGCCAATTTCTTCACTGAATCATCAAAGAAAGCATGCATCCATTGAGAGCCTACATATAGACAGTGATTCAATAGAAATCGAAGCCATTTGTCATGACTATGCTAGCTATAGCGTCCAACGCTCCTGGTTTGATTATATTAAAAACGAATTTGATTATCAAAAAAGCGTATGGAATAGTATCGCTCCAAATAACACTTATAGAGCTTTGCCAACTATTTCAAAGCTAAACTGTGTCTTATCAGGATATCTTAACATTGATGGTGCTGCACCAAAGATAAACTTAGATACTCAAAGAATTTATGACTATTTAACGGGAACATTAATTTATAGTGAAAAATACCCATATATTCGCGAACTAATACAGAATGCAATTGATGCAACAATGTATAAGGTATGGGACATAATGACGCATACCAAAAATATCAGCAATAAAAGTGATCATATAGTCAGATGTGAGTACGAAAAATTACTTAATAATGAACGTATAGATATAAATATTGTTGAAATCGAAAATGAAAAAGATGAAGAAATTAATTACACACTTACTATAAAAGATAGTGCTACTGGCATCTCATTTGAAGATCTAAAAAAAATATTTAACTGCGGGTCAGAAAATACGCCAACACGAAAAAAAATCAAGAACACTATGCCGGACTGGGCTAAACCCTCTGGTTTTTTTGGGCTTGGTCTTCACAGCGCATTCAGGATATGTGAAAAAGTCAAAATTACAACACGTGTAAATGGAAAATGTTGTTATGTAGTTGACGTTTTGTCTACCGGTAAAATCCCAGAAATCACAATAAAGGAGATAGAAAATGATTATTTTATTGGGACAGAAATAAAAACGGAAATTCATCAAATGACAATACCAGACTCTGTTCCATATTCGGCTATCGAGGCTTTTAATAAATTTGATCCTCTTACTAATGAAAGGCTGGAAGTTACTCGGTTAGTAATATATGACATAATTACGGAGACTTTTTTAAAGTCCCCTGTAAAACTATATTTAAATAATATGGAAATAAATTCTGCTGTCCAAGAAAAAATTTTTGAATCAAAATCTGAATGGGATACCGACTATACGTTGGGTGCTGATTTCAATTTATTTATCGATTTGGATTTATTTTATCAAAGCAAACTTTATTATAAAAACTCATTCATTGATATAGATAAGCGCTTTATCGGGTTTGGGGTTTTACCAGGATTGAGCGGCACTCTGAATATTTACACAGGTGATGCTATCAATTGGGTGACAATTGATAGAAAAAAATTAAGAAGCGATAAATTTCCAGAGTTAAGAGAATTAGTAACAAAAATAACCATTAAAAACAGGGAAAAAATAATATCTAACACATCTGATATTAGTAGTGCTGATCTATTTTACTATTCGTATTATGACTTAACCAATAATGATAAATGGCGTGATTTTAAAATTTCCGAACTTAGCTTAGGGGATTATTTAGACACTTCAGAAGAATTATTTATTTTTAGCGGCGATATAATACATATACCTAAGGAAGAAATTACATTAAAATTTGGACTAATTACAGAGTGCATTTCAAAAATAGTTATTAAATTAGATTGTTCGCTTGAGATACTACCAATTGAATCTAAGAGTAATGTCTCTTCTCATCATAGCGGTGAATATTACATAAGCAAATTTAAAATAAAAAACGATTCAAATAAAACTCAGAAAATTGATATCAGTCAAATAAAGCATTGGATGAAAAACAAAGATACATCATACAGATTGGCTGTACCATGTTTCGATGAAAAATATGACTCAATATCCCTTAAGCGTAATGATTTTCCTAAATGGATGTTTTCATGCAGTAATGAATGGCATTTTAATAAATATCTAGCCCTGCCTTTTAAAACAAGCAAAAGCCTCATTAGCGACATTAATGTAATTTATAATTATTACATCAAAAACAAATTAACTACTCTTGATGAAAATACATTTTCTGATATGTACCTCTGCATGTGGGAAGAGATTGGTATTGTAAATTTACCTGATGAAATCATTTAGTAATCATAAATTGTTCTTGGGTATCTATTGTCGAATGCCCAAGAACAAATTTTAAGAGACTTAAATCACCAGCCCGGCACCGCCCCGCCGTTAAAGATTTTTTCTGCCGCTTTCGCCACTTCCGGCGACTGATAGGATTTCAGAAACTCTTGCACATTTTCCGCATCTTTATTGTCCGGGCGCGAAACCAGAATATTCACGTACGGCGAATTTTTATCTTCGATAAACACGCTGTCATGCACCGGTGATAATCCGGTTTGCTGGATATAGGTTGTGCTGATGATCGCCACATCGACTTTCGGGTCATCCAGCACACGCGGTAACTGCGCGCCTTCCAGTTGCATAATATTCAGATGATGGGGGTTTGCAGTGATATCCAGCGCCGTTGGCAGCAGGCCTTTGCCTTCTTTCAGCGTGATCAGTTTCTCTTTTTGCAGCAGCAAAAGTGCGCGGCCTAAGTTGGTCGGATCGTTAGGGATCGCCACGGTTGCGCCGTCTTTCAGTTGATCCACGGTTTTGATTTTTTTCGAGTAGCCCGCCATCGGGAACACAAAGGTGTTGCCGACCACCACCAGATGGTAGCCGTGGGCTTTGTTATCCTGCTCAAGGAACGGACGGTGCTGGAAAACATTCGCATCCAGATCGCCATGTTCGGTCGCGTCATTCGGTAATAATGAGCCGCTGAAACCAACCAGTTCGACGTCCAGACCGTATTTATCCTTCGCGACCTTTTTCGCCACTTCCGCCACATCCTGCTCTGCGCCATTAATCACGCCGACTTTGATATGTTTTGCATCACCACTTTTTTGATCACAACCCGCCAGCAGTAATCCTGCCAGCAAAAACACAACACCCGTGCGTAAATGAGATAACGTCAGTTTCACTTTTTTTCCTTAAAAAATAACCGCTAATGCGTAATGAAAATGACTATAACAGGAAGATGGTCGCTGTTTAAAAAACCAATAAAGCATCGCTTATAAGATAAAATTATATAGACAATACCATCGATTTCCTCATAACTCATGTGGCGCGCACGTCCTTTGCTTTATTTATGAAATTTGTGACTCAAAGATGTTTCATTCATTTGCAAAAAGATGGGGATAAACTGTATTTTAATATCAACTTCATAGGAAGTGGAAATATAAAATGGATGAATATATACTACATAGAGATAATGCTCGGGCAAATGATTACTATCAAATAATGGGTAATCTTGAAATCAGAGCATTATTACAAGAAACACTAATAGCATCGAATTACTTAAAAAATGTCAAAGTTAAACAAGATTTCATCAATAACCTCTCCCTTTTCATTGAGCACCAGAAAGAAATAATCAACGATGAATCAACACCTGACAAAAAACTTCAAGCTATACGGGTTTTAAAACAGGAAAGAAGATATCTTTCCGATCAGGTTTTTAAGCTAAAATATAAACAAGTCAGACTCATGATTTTACTGTCACTTGATATCATTGACCGTGCTCTGGAAACACCACTTTATTATTTCGTAAAAGGCATCGGCATTGTTTCAGGCGCTCTTCAGATACATACTGGTATTGGATTAATTGGAGGCGGTTATGTTACCGGGCCAGGCGCGGTCATTGGTAATATTGCGGGCATTACATTAGTCATCCATGGACTTGGAGCGATTCAGGAAAACTTTACCGCCATTATTACTGGAAATAGAACCTATAAAGGATATTTAAGGAAAGGTTATGAAAGCGCAGCGCAACACGTTGGCCTAACAAGCGCACAAGGGGATATCATCTATGGCGGCGTTGACTTACTATTATCGACATATACCCTCTCACGATCCGTTCTTAAACCGGAAAAAAACAGGCTCTATTATTATATGTATGATGATACCGTATTTGGATTCAGAAACATGACAAACAGAGCATTGAAAATAGAAATAGGGATAGACGGATTAACAATCAAATCGATGAGTGATTCGCTGCAACCTGTCACTACAATTATACCCTTCCCATTCCCATTCCCATTCCCAACGGAATGAAATAAATAATTCGATCATTAAAAATCCCTACTAATAATAATTACAGGCCACGAATTTTATGATTTCAAAGTTTTTCTTTTCTTAACATTCTAAACGATTTAAAAGATATAATTAAAGGACCAAACATTGTAATGATTAAACAAGCGACAGCATAGGTGAATATCAGAGAGATCAACTCTGGCTCTTCCATATCCTGATAATTCAACACGATTGTGAGCACAAAAATAATAACAACCAGACTATGAGACAGTATCAATTTAAGAAAAACTGCTGATAACTCCGACAGAAGTGCTGAGGGTGTTATGCTTAATTTCTTCGCCCGGTTGCTTACCCACTCGATTTCACTATTGCGAAACCCGGATGTTTTCATTGATACCAACAACGCTTTGTTTTTCATTATTTTCATCCTTAAAAATAACAACCACAGAAAGAGTAAAAGCATAACATAATCAATTTTGAGAAAATGCTTAACTCTATAAATCTGCTACGTTTGTCCCAAAATTGTTTGCTAAAAAGACGACCTTCGTTGTTCAAATTCCGTACTATATCCAGATCTTTTCCTTATATCAGTCATAAAAAGTTTGCCCTCCCTGACGCATTTGGGAAAGAGTAGACGGAAGAGAAAACACTGATGAGAGCCTGCAAGAATGGAAATTATTGAAGCCGGAGAGCAGCATATTCCCGCGATACAGAAAATTTATGCCTGGCACGTTCTCCATGGAACCGCCTCGTTCGAGACACAGCCCCCGGATGAACGCGAGATGGCGGGCCGGCTGAAGAAGATTAAAGAGGCAGGTTTGCTCTGGCTGGTGGTTTTGCATGAGGATGAAGTGAAGGGATATTGCTATCTGGGTCATTATCGCGAACGCTATGCGTATCGCCACACGCTGGAGGATTCTATCTATATTGATCCTGCTTTTCAGAAACGCGGTGCGGGTAAAGCGCTGCTGCGACGGGCGATAGACTGGGCGGAAACTCACGGCTATCGTCAGTTGATCGGTAACGTCGGTGACAGCGAAAATAAAGCCTCAATTGGCTTACATCTCGCCGCCGGTTTTCAGATGAAAGGCACCCTGCATAGCGTTGGATTTAAGCATGGCCGCTGGCTGGACACCGTGTTTATGCAGCTCGCGCTGGGTGACGGAAACCAGACCCTGCCCGCGCAGGATCACTGACAGAAAATACCTGCGGGCCGGTTGCGGCCCGCAGGTTACGGGTTACTCAATCGCTAACTTTTCCCTCGCGGTTTTACGTGTCGCGCTCCCGCCCCAGACTTCGTTATATTCGTAACCGGTCAGATCTTTAATCACCTTACGTGACACCTCATCGCAGTCTTCCTGCGCGCCACCCAGTTTCAGACGGGCGGTTTCCTTGATCAGGATTTTATGTGTGTCCCGCGTCAGCTTGAATTTGAAGGTCATGTAGAAGCTGATCGCCAGCAACGCACCGGTGGCGAAGATCATCAGGCCGATGATCGCGTGTAACGCGCTGAGCGGCTGAGCACCCTGCCCTTTCACAAATCCACTTTCTTCCAGCACCAGGCCAATCACCATGATGGCAATCGCAACGGTACTTTTACGGGTAAACACCATCACACCGGCAAAAATTCCTTCACGACGTTTTTTGGTGACTATTTCATCGACGTCCGGGATAAAGCTGTAAATATTCCACGGAATATAATAAAGCCCTGAACGTCCAAAGCCTAAAATAACGAAGATGGAAGTAAAGAGAATTAACGGCACCGTTGCGTTGGTGATATAAATATAAAACAGAGCAGCCAGCACGAAGAATATACAACCATAGGCGATTCGCAGCGCGGCAGAAGGCGAAAGATTCATTCGTTCCATCACCATCATATAAACAATCGTCGATGGCACAGAAACAAAGGCCGCCACACTTAAATATCCGGAAACCGATCCCACATCCTGATTCAGACCATAAACCACATAGTAGGTAAAGACAGCACCGAATACGTCCATGGCGGTAAAGGAAGCAATATAAATAATAATATGCTGGCGGAACATGCGGATATTAAAGGATGAGATAAAATCTAAAACCAGACTCTTCAGATGATGCCAGAGACTGCCGCCTGTTTCCATTTCCGGTTCCGGCTCATTCGGATCCCGCACGTCTTTGGCTTCCCAGGTACACAGCCATGTGGTGAATACCGCGATACAAAATACCGTGGCGAAGAATATGCCGGTATAGGTATACGTCATCGGATTATCTTTACCGGTAAACATCATGATGACGCCCGGCACAGACACAGCCAGGAAACCGCCGAGCTGCGAGCAAATCATACGCACACCGGCGAGACGGGTACGTTCGCCGAAGCGGTTGGTCATCTCGGCGGCCAGCGTTTCCCACGGCACCAGCACCATCGCTGAAAGTAATTCAATCGACAGATATGTGCCAAGATAATACCAGTAGCCCATGTCCTTTACCCAGACCAGCGCATACAGGAACATCAGTGGCGAACTGATCAGCAGGAAAAACCGGCGGCGACCAAACCGTTTTCCGAGCCAGGTATTTCCGAAGTGATCGGTGATATAACCCATGATCGGACTTAATACGGCATCAATGACACGGGCAATAGCAAAAATAGATCCCGCTTCTAAAACGGTTAATCCGCAATACATGGTATAGAAGAATAAAAGCCAGGTACCGATAACGGCGAATGCACCACCGCCAAATAAATCAGTTACGCCATAGCCTATAGCCGTGCCGTAACCTACTCTGCGTTCAGTAGGTTTCATTATTATTATCCTGTGAATGTAGGGTTATTATTAATAGAGATTTAATCAGCCAGCGTGATCCATTTCCCTGATTGTGAGGAGCGGTAAATCGCACCGACAATATTCAGGGAAACTGCGGCTTGTGAAACAGAGATATAATTTTGTTCTTCAGGATGACGTACAGAATGATAGAAATTCGAGACTGCCTGACGATGACTGTCGCCCCAGTAGCTTTTGGCTGTTCCTGACGGGCTGTCATCACTTATCAGCAGCGTTTTATTTTCTCCTTCAATCAGCCACAACACGTTGTGATACAACTGCAACAGTCCTTTTTCACAATGAATTTCCAGCAGCAACGGTGAATCGGTGCTGTGGCAGTTCGTTGCGTAAAACAATCCATGCGCACCGTTGCCCATTTTCAGGCTGACCATCGCTGTGTCTTCATTTTCAGTCAGTTCACTGAGAAAGGTTCTTTCCACCACGCCTTTCAGCGCGAGAACACCGCCGCCAAACCACTGCATTAAATCCAGCGTATGTATCGCCTGATTGATCAGCAGGCTGCCGCCTTCAGTGGCAAAACGCCCGCGCCACAGGCTTTCGCTGTAATAAGCACCACTGCGCGACCAGGTCAGAATAGCTTTGATGCTCAGCATGTTGCCCAGTTGCCCGCTTTCCAGCAGCGTTTTAATTTTCTGACTGGAAGGATTCAGACGGTTCTGGTAACACACGCCTGTCAGCCCCGCAGCCTGTGACGCCGCGAGTTTAATGGCGCTGACTTCTCCGATATTCAGCGCCACCGGTTTCTCGGTAAAAACATGCTTTCCCGCCGCCAGCGCGGCGAGAATAGCCTCCTTGTGCAGATGATGCGGCAGGCAGATATGCACCACGTCAATCTGCGGATCGCACAACATTTCGTGATAATCCGTGTAAAAATCACAACCATATTCCTGCGCCAGCGCCCGGCCTTTGCCAATATCGCACTCCGCAATCGCCCTTAACTGGCAATCCGGTTCGTGCCGGATCGCTGCCACATGGCAGGTATGGATAGACCCGCAACCGATCACCGCAGCCTGGAGAGTTTTCATCATCTGCTCCCGTTTAGTGGGTTCCGTTTGCCAGCATCTGTGCCCGGATGCACAGCTCGGCAGCTTTAAACGCATGCTCCTGGGTCATGGCGTGCTCGGTGCGGTTCAGGCAATCGAGGATCAACTGACCAAAGAACGGGAAGCCGACGTTGCCGGAAACCGGGTAACGGAACTCGCCTTGTTGATTCACCAGATACACCACGTCCTGCTCGCCGAGCGTGAGATCAACATATTTGCGGATCTCGATATAACCTTCGGTGCCGAGCAGCGTCAGACGGCCGTCGCCCCAGGTGCTCAGCCCTTCTGGTGTGAACCAGTCGCAGCGGAAATAACCCCGTGCGCCGTTATCGCCTTTCAGCATCGTGTCGCCAAAGTCTTCGAAACGCGGATACTGCGGGTGATTGAAATTAAGGGCCTGGGCTGCCACAACCTGCGCGTCACTGTTGCCGGTATAAAACAGAAATTGTTCAATCTGATGGCTGCCGATATCACACAGGATGCCGCCAAAACGCTCTCTCTCGTAGAACCAGTCGGGACGCCCTTCGCCCTCGCGATGCGGGCCGGTACCCAGCGTCTGGATCACGCGTCCGATCGCCCCTTCATGCACCAGCTGGCCCGCGAAGACTGCACTTTCTACGTGCAGGCGTTCGCTGTAATACACGGCATATTTGCGCCCGGTCTCGGCCACTTTGGCCTTCGCTTGCGCCAGTTGTTCCAGCGTGGTCAGCGGCGCTTTGTCGCTGAAATAGTCTTTCCCGGCTGCCATGACTTTCAGCCCCAGCGCGCAGCGTTCGGACGGAATGCCCGCCCCCGCGATCATCTGCACTTCACGGTCATCAAGGAGTATCTGCAATGACTCCGCGACCTTAACCTGCGGATACTGGGCGACAAACTTCTCCACTTTTACCGGATCCGGATCGTAAACCCATTTCAGGCTGGCGCCCGCCTCGATCAACCCGTTACACATACCGTAGATATGCCCGTGATCCAGGGCCGCAGCAGCAATCACGAATTCACCGGGCTTTACCACAGGTTGCGGTTTCCCTACCGGCGCATAATTCATACCGTCTTTATTGCTCATGTTCAGGCTCCTTTATCCATATTTTTGCCGAGAGGGATCGCATCTTCATTGGCGAAGTTTTCCACCGATGCTGATTTTTCGTAAAAGTGCGGTGCCAGCGAAACCAGCCCGCCGGTCTGATAAAACGGATCTTCCGGCGACAACGGCAGTGACACAATGCTGCGGGTAATGGCGGATTTATAAATCGCGGCAATCAGTTCCAGTGAACGCTTGCCCTGAATGCCGTCAATCAGCGGCGCGGTACCGGTTTCCAGTGCGGTCAGGAAATTGTCGATCTGGCCGGTGTGCAGGGTATAAGTGAGTTTGGGAATCGACTGGTAAATGTCTTCAAGCTGGTTTTCACGATCCGTGTCACGCGCATCAATCGGGAAACCGTTCGGCGCAGAAATGCTGGCGTATTTGTCCCACGGGGCTGAAATTCGCGCTTTCTCGCCCTGAATAACAATCTTCTGATCTTCGCCGTGATGCACCACGGAAGCCGTCAGTTGGGTCAGTGCGCCGGAGTCATATTTGAAAATGGCCGCCGAGAGATCTTCCACTTCGGCATTATCATGCGCAGCGTTGGTAATCATCGAGACCACTTCAGAAGGAAAACCGAGCATCCACTGAATCGCGTCAATATGGTGAACGGCGTGATTGAGCGTGCAACCGCCCGCTTCTTTTTCCCAGGTGCCGCGCCACCACAAATCGTAATAGGAATGACCGCGCCACCAGAAAGAATCCACCTGTGCATGACACACTTTGCCGGTCTCACCGGAATCGAGCACTTTTTTCAGCCGCCAGAACGCGTCGGTAAAACGGTTTTGCGCGATGATTGACAGCGTTTTCCCGCTCGCCTGCGCCGCGCTGATCATCGCGTCGCATTCCTGTAATGACGCCGCCATCGGCTTTTCACACAACACGTGTTTGCCTGCGTTCAGCGCATTAATCGAGATTTCGGCGTGGACATACGGCGGCGTGCAGACGTCAAAAATGTCGATATCTGCATCATTAAGGATTTCCTCATGGCTGGCATAGACCCTGGCGTTCGTCAGGCCATAATGCCGTTTTTTCTCTTCCGCTTTTTCAGGATAAATATCTACCAGCGCAACAATCTGGCAACGATCAGCAAACTCTAAATATCCCTGAATATGGTTATGTGAAATATTACCCGTACCAATAATGGCTATTTTCAGCATTCTCTTACTCCTTATATTTAACCGAACAGCTGGCGGATTTAAGCCGCATAAAGGGCGTCACCGTGTTGAATTCTTTATAGATTCAGCACAGATAAATACCTTATTTTTTGTTTCTGAGGTTTATATTCTGGAGAGTAATAATGGTTTTTTTTTCCAACAACTGTTATTTGTGACAGGAATTGCAGTGCCGTTTGCGGAATTTGCTATCATGCTGAATAGCCCATGAATTACAACCAGTTAACCATGGCAATAAGTCCATCTCCATTTGAGGCATTGATCACAAAATGACGGGAAAATTAAAAATCAGGCAAATAGCGGAGTTAACCGGGCTTTCTCCGAGTACCGTTTCCCGTGTGCTGGCAGGGAAAGCCAATGTCAGTCTCCAGGCAAAAGAGAAAGTATTTGCCCATGCCAGAACAATGGGTATTTTGCGTGACATTCCGGCCAGCCGTTTGTTAATGAATTGCCTGTTGCTCTGTGCGCCACCCGCCGCCTTCTCTCCCCATGAAGATCGTTATTATTATGAAGTGATTCAGGAAATAACGGCGGAAGTTGCGCGTTTTGATATTCACATACGTAAATGCGCGCTGGCAGTCAATGAACCGGATATCGCTGTTTTTATGCAGGCACTTCATCAGCCGGATGTCGACGGCATTGTCATTATCGGTATTGATGACGTGATGCTGTATCGGCTGGCAGCAGAATCTAACAAACCGGTGGTAATGATCAACGCCAAGGACAGCGAGATGCGTCTGGACTGTGTTTCTGCCGATCATTATTCCATCGGTTACAGTGCCGCCAACTATCTGTTTACCAGAGGTCACCGCCCCGTTTTATTGTTCACCGACCTGCGTCGTGAAACCATGATGCAGCGCCTCGATGGCTTTAAACGCGCCTGCCTTGAACACCATGTGGTATTCGACGAAGCCCTGCATTTGCTGGTCAATCATGGCAGCGGAGGGGAACAGGCGAGAGAAAATATTGAGAAGTATCTCCGGGGGCATAAACGGGAAACCATGCCATCAGCCATCTTATGCGGAGGCGATCAGATTGCACAGGCCACCATTGATGCCCTGAACGAATACGGTTTTAAAGTCCCGGAAGATATTTCGGTGATGAGTATCGATTTTGCGCACGACATGAAAACATCAGCGGCACAAAGTTTCACTGCCGTGCATTTGCCGTGCCGCGAGCTGGGCACCGAGGCAGTGTATATTCTGCAAAGCCGCCTGATGCGCGCTACCGGCGCGAAATTCAATTTGCTGTTACAGGGGAGAATTCACAACGGCCAGTCAGTGGCCGATGTGAAATGGAAGCGCAAGGGGTTGTATCCTGCCGCCAGTTAGCCGCGCCCCCGAAGGCACATTCTCAGCGTCGCCATTGATTATCTCCTGCTAGACTTTTGAGTCTTAACCTCAAAAAAAGATGCGGAGAATGCAATGTCAGAACAGTATCAGCCCCCTGAAGTCTGGACCTGGAATAAAGATGAAGTCAGCAAGTTCTCGAACATCAACCGCCCGATAGCGGGCCCGACGCACGAAAAAACGCTGCCGGTGGGTAAGCACCCGCTTCAGCTCTATTCCCTTGGCACGCCGAACGGCCAGAAAGTGACGATCCTGCTGGAAGAGTTACTGGCGCTGGGCATCAGCGGTGCGGAATACGATGCGTTTATTATCCGCATCAATGAAGGCGATCAGTTCTCCAGCGGCTTTGTTGACGTTAACCCGAACTCAAAAATTCCGGCGCTGCTGGATAACTCAACCACACCGCCAATCCGCGTGTTTGAATCCGGCAACATCCTGCTGTATCTGGCGGAAAAATTTGGCCAATTCCTGCCAAAAGATCTCGCCGGTCGCACTGAAACCCTGAACTGGTTGTTCTGGCTGCAAGGTTCCGCGCCGTATCTTGGCGGCGGTTTCGGTCACTTCTACCATTACGCGCCGGTCAAAATCGAATACGCCATTAACCGCTTTACGATGGAAGCCAAACGCCAGCTCGACGTATTAGACCGTCAGCTTGCTGAACACCGTTTTATTGCCGGGGAAGAATACACGATTGCTGATATCGCCATTTTCACCTGGTATGGCAGCCTGGCGCAGGGCGGTCTGTATGAATCGGCTAAATTCCTCGACATCGAATCTTATAAGCACTTCCAGCGCTGGGCGGCTGAAGTGGCGGGCCGTCCGGCGGTGAAACGCGGACGCATTGTGAACCGCACCTGGGGTGATGAACAACTGGAAGAGCGCCATGATGCCTCGGATTTCGATGGCATCCTGAAATCATAACGGGCGTCTGAAACGTAAAAAAAGGGCGGGATTTTGCGATCCCGCCCTTTTCTTTTATGCGCTTTCTGTCTGCGGTTCGAGGTACTTTTTAAACCAGGCAATGGTTCTTTCCCACGCTAAATCCGCCGCCGCTTTGTCATAACGCGGCGTCGAATCATTGTGGAAACCGTGGTTCACGCCGGGATAAATATGCGCTTCATAAACTTTGTTATTGGCCTTCAGCGCCGCTTCATACGCCGGCCAGCCTTCGGTAATGGGTTTATCCAGTTCAGCATAATGCAGCAATAACGGCGCTTTGATACGCGGCACATCTTCCGCTTTCGGCTGACGCCCGTAGAACGGCACGGCGGCCGCCAGTTCAGCGTAAGCCACCGCCGCCGCATTCGCCACGCCACCGCCGTAACAGAAACCGGAGATGCCGACTTTGCCGGTGCCAGTCTCGTGGTGCATCAGAAATTCTACCGCCGCAAAAAAGTCGTTCATCAGTTTGGCCGGATCAATGTGTTTTTGCAGTTCGCGCCCTTTCTCATCATTGCCCGGATAACCGCCGACCGAACTCAGCCCGTCCGGCGCCAGCGCGACAAATCCGGCTTTCGCCACCCGCCGCGCGACATCTTCGATATACGGATTCAGCCCGCGATTTTCATGCACCACCACCACACCAGGCACTTTACCGGTCACTTTGGCCGGACGCACCAGATAGCCTTTCACGCTGCCGTGTCCCTGCGGCGACGGATACTGAATGTATTCCGCCACAATATCCGGATCGGTGAATTGCACCTGTTCGGCGTAGGCATAGTTCGGCGTCATCAGCGTTGTCAGCGCAGCCAGCGACAATCCGCCTGCCACAAACTTCGCCGAGAGATCAAGAAACTCACGTTTGGTCATTTTGCCGTGCACGTAAAAATCAAAATATTCGAGGAGTTCAGGCGGGAAATCTTTCGCTGTCATTCGGGTCATTTTTCAGGCTCCGTTCCGGTCAGGGGAAGGATAAATAATGGCCTGTTTTTGGCGATTTTGTAAACCCGTTGTGAGATGGGATGGCTTTCCAGGCCGCATCAACACTTTTATGCACTGAAAATGCTAAACTTTGGTCATAAAGGGAGAAACAATGAAAAACCATCTTTCGCAACCACCGAAAATACATTTCATCGAATGGAACTCAGAGTACGAACGGATGATGACCTCTGCACTGAAAAAAGAATTTAATGTGCATACGATTTATCACGTCAAAAAACACTTTAAATCTGTCCACTCTTTGCTGCCGGGAAAGCGGCTCAAACACTGGCACCGGAAATTTCAGATTGCTATCAAGTTCCGCCGCGTGCGTGAAACCGACATCATCATTTGTAACGGCTACAGCGCATTTCTGATGCTGGATTTACTTTCCCTGCCCAAATGCAAAAAAATATTGGTATTGCGCGACTCAGTGGCCGCGCTTACGTCTAAAAGACGTCGGCTGAAATTACTTTCCCATGACGAAAATTATCTCGACCGGGTCACCGCTGTTTTTGATGTTATTTACAGTTTTGATCCCGAAGATTGCCGGAAATACGGACTTTCTTATGTTGACCAGTTTTTGCCGTTCACCCGCCATAACATGGCTGCGTGGCAATCGGAACCGGCAAATACGCCGTCATCCTGCTCATGCTTTTATGTCGGCGGGTTTGATGATTATCGGGCAAAACTCATTAACGACCTGACACCGGTATTGCGCCAGAATCACTGCCAGACCGACTTTTATCTGGTGGGCGATTGCAACGGAACCCCGGATTACCCGGACTGTTGTATCAATCAGAAAATCAGTTATCAGCAAAATATTGAAAAGCTGAAGCGAGCTTCTGTCGTTCTTGAGATCAACAAGCCGGATCAATGCGGATTAACGCTGCGTGCTCTCGAAGCCATGGCTTTTAATAAGAAACTGATCACCAATAATGCCTCAATAAAAAAACATGCTTTTTATCATCCCGATAAAATCTTTATTTGGGGAGAAGATGATCGCAATGCTATTGCCAAATTTCTTTCATCGGAACATCAGAAAACCGACCCGGCATTGCTGGAGACATATTTCGCTGACGGCATGTTAAAGACACTGGCCGGAACCGCAGTAGAATAGAGGCTTTGCCCGACAACGTAACAGAACAATCAAAAGGAGAAACCATGAACAAAGCACTCGCAGGACTGAGTAAAGAGGAAATGGATAAAGTGAGCGCCGGGCTGGCAGCCGGGACTGTCGTGGTGCGTGAGCGCAACCATCTGCCGGTCAACGCAGAAGAAGTGGAGATGGAGCAGCCGGAACATCTGCGCGCTTATTTTCGCGAACGTCTGGAACATTATCGTCAGCAACCGGCTAAAAAATAGTCACAGCGGCTCAGTGCTGCTGCGTAAAGAAGCCGACAATCGACTCTCTCAGGCTGGCGGCCGCCTCGCCCGGGGGCGTCAGGCTCTGATGAAGGCTGATCCCCACCTCACCCGGCGCGGGCAATTCCTGCAAAATCCGTACGGTTGATGGCATACCGAAATCCGTACGAACAGTCACCCCCAGACCCGCCGACATCGCCGCCCAAATCCCGCTCAGGCTGCGGCTGGTGAAGGCTATCCGCCACGCAATACCGGCGTTATCCAGCGCCGTCGTTGCGGCATTCCGCATCAGGCATGGCGCTTCGAACACCAGCAAGGGCAACGGTTCGCCGGTTTCCTGATAGTGCTTCAGGTCGAAACTTTCAGGGCCAATCCAGCGCAGCGGTATCCGTCCGAGCGAGCGGCTTGACGGGAAAAGTGGCGTTTCATCAGCCTGCCAGCACACCGCCAGATCAAACTCGTTATGCCGGATCCCGTCCAGCAATTGCTGATTACGGGTAATACTGGCGGAAACCTGCACCTGCGGATGTGCGCGGGTGAATGTGCCGAGAATGGCCGGTAACAGGGTTTCGCCGAAATCCTCCTGCATGCCCAGATTCAGGCTGCCACTCAGCGTACTGGCGAGCAGCACAGCGCTGGCCTCATCATTCAGGCTGAGGATCCGCCGCGCATAACTCAGCATCACTTCGCCGCGTCCGGTCAGGATCAGGTGTCGTCCGGATTTCTGTACCAGCTCCGTGCCCGCCTGTTGCTCCAGCTTTTTCAGCTGCGCGCTGACGGCAGATGTGGAGCGTCCCAGCCGGTCGGCGGCCAGCACAAAACTCCCCAGCTCAATGCCGGTAACAAAACTGCGCAAGGCTTCTGAATCAAAAGTGACCGGTCTTTTCGCCATGCTTAATCATCCCGTTTTTATGGACTAATGCTGCTGTTATTTTCGATATTCAGGATAATCATAACGCCTTATGCTCCTTTTCACACCGACAAAAAGGAGCCTGATATGAGCACGACCTCGTCCCAAACACAGACGCTGGATACCATGGCGCGTCTGACGCCCAAATTTGCAGAACTGACGGAACAGGTGCTGTTCGGCGATCTGTGGAAAAGAAATGAATTGTCTGCGCGTGATCGCAGCCTGATCACCGTTGCCGCACTGATTGCCCTCAATCGCGTTGAACAACTGCCTTTTCATCTGAGCCTGGCGGTAAAAAACGGGGTCTCACAGGCCGAACTTTCAGAAGTGATCACCCATCTGGCATTTTATGCCGGCTGGCCCGCAGCGGCATCCGCCCTGAGCCGCTTCGCCGCTCTCAATGACCAGTAACCCGCGCCCCGTAACCGGAGGAACAACCGATGCCTTTTAGCCGAATTTCTTTACCAGCCCACCGCACGGATGCCTGGCAGGATGCCATTTCAGCCATATTACAGGAAGCGCTGGTTGATCACTTTTCCGTGCCCAAAGATGATTATTTTCAGTTATTCGAACCGGTCAGCCGCCACCAGCGGGTGATCAACCCGACCTATTTAGCCGGTGAAAATGACCGGCGTTCAGACGATTTTCTGCTGTTTCACATCACCGCAGGCAAACCGCGTAACGGTTATCAGAAACAGCAACTGTTCCACCATCTGGCCGAAAAATTACACCTCACACTGGGAATTTCTCAGGCTGATGTGATGGTGGTGGTGAGTTTTACGCAGCCGGAAGACTGGTCATTCAGTCACGGTGAAATGTTCAGAATTGCGCAAGGAGCCCGGTCATGATTGCCATGCAATACAGTTTTACCCTGCCTGCGGACTACGACATGGGCATTATTGAAAAGCGCATTGCGGATAACGGATATCGGACGGACGGTTTTGCAGGGCTTATTTTCAAAACCTATCTCTATGCCCGCCGCAACGGCCTGCAAACCGGCAGCGCAGAAAATATCTACGCGCCGTTTTACCTGTGGCAGGACGTATCAGATATGAACCGTTTTATTTCAGGTGCAGGTTTTCAGGGCGTCGCCGGCGCCTTCGGCTGGCCGCAGATCCGGGTTTATCCGGTGCTGACGGCACATGTCAGCGGAAACGTCGCGGAGGCGGTATATGCGAAAAGAGAGATAACGGATATCGCACCGTTCAGTGACCTTGCGCCATTCAGTGAGCAAACGGTGAGCGACAGACTTATCGACGTCACCGCCTGGGACACGACAAACTGGAAGAAAATCCATTTTACGGCGGGGAGAAATCCGCTGGCAGGCGACGGGCAGCATTACCGCATCGGCCATATTTCATTGTCCGGTGCGGTAAAAGCAGTCTGAACCGGTTAATGCGCGGCAATCCCCAGTTTTTTCATTCTCGACAACAACGTCGTACGTTTTAACCCCAGACGTTGTGCCGCACCACGCGGACCGGCGACCACGCCGTTGGTCTCCTTAAGTACCTGAAGAATACGTTCGCGTTCGTCTTCCTCATTCAAATGCGGGGCGGGCGCAGTATCAGGCGCGGGCATCACCCTCTCCGGCTGAGACACCGGCAACGGATAATTCAGCTCAGGAAGTTGTAAATCCAGCACCGTTCCGCGGGTCAGCAGCACAGCGCGTTCAATAACATTTTCCAGTTCACGCACATTGCCCGGCCAGGGCATCCGGCTTAATAAACGCAAGGTCTCGGCGGGAATACTGTCGATGGTGCGTTTCATGCGCTTGGCGATTTTATAGGTCAGGAATTTCACCAGTTGCGGAATGTCTTCAGGGCGCTCACGCAACGGCGGGATGACAATCGGGAACACATTCAGCCGGTAATACAGATCACTGCGGAATTCTTTATCGGCAACCATCTGGCACAGGTCGCGGTTGGTCGCAGCGATCATCCGCACATCCACCGAAATCAGTTTATTGCCGCCGACACGCTCGAACTCCTGCTCCTGCAAAATGCGCAGCAACTTGGGTTGCAGTTCAATCGGAATTTCACCCACTTCATCGAGAAATAAGGTGCCTTTATCGGCCAGTTCAAAACGCCCCATCCGCTGAGCGGTAGCCCCGGTAAACGAGCCTTTTTCATGGCCGAATAAATCGCTTTCCATTAATCCGGCAGGCATGGCCGCGCAGTTCATTTTCACCATGCGCTGATCACGACGATCGCCGAGATTATGGATCGCACGGGCGATCAGCTCTTTACCGGTGCCGGTTTCGCCGAGGATCAGCACAGAACAGTCGCTTTTCGCCACGATCTCAACCTGTTTCAGCACCGCCGACATGCTGGAACTGCGGCCGACAATGTCGCTGAAATCCGGGTTATTGCTGTTTATCTGCTCGGTGAGATACAGGTTTTCGTGTTGCAGTTTTTCCTTCAGGCTTTTAATTTCCTGATAGGCCAGTGCGTTATCCACGGCAATTGCAATGCGTTCGGCGATTTGCTGCAACACGCGCAGATTAGCGGAATTAAAGTTATCCGGCTGGCACTGTGCCAGTTTCAACACACCCAGCGTTTTATGACCAAAACGTAACGGCAGAATGCACAGGGTTTTGGTCTGATCCCGCCATAACAGCTGGAACAACGTGCTTTCATCGTTATCCGGTTCTTCGGCGGACCGCACGTTAGTCAGCAACATTTCGCCATTTTTCATCACCTGCTGTTCCAGGGAACCCTCCAGCGTCATGCGCGACTGTTCACGCTCCGCGACGTGCGTCTGCACATAATGTGTCGCGTAAACACTGGCCTGTTCGCTGTCTTTATCGGCATCACACAACACAATGCTGATGGCATTAATGTGAAAGAAATGGTGAATAGTCTTGGCGATTTCGCCGGTCAGTTCGTCGAGATCCAGCTTGGACAGGACGGCGTTGGTGATATCCACCAGAATGCGGAAATCGTCACGTTCATGGCGCAGCAGGGATTGCTGGAGCGAGGCGTTTTCGCGCAACTGGATTTGTTCGACCGCAATGGCCGCCAGCGTACAAAGCTCATAAAGACCGTTCTTGTCTTCCTCACTGAACGGGGTCGCGTGCTGACGGGTAAACTCACAGCCCCCCAGCAAGCCGGAAGAGGCCAGCAGAGGCACCAGACAATAATCGGTAAACGCCGGATACAGGTTCAGCGCCGCCAGTTGCGGATAGCGCAGATGCAACGCTTCACTGCGCCAGACCTGCGTTTTAGGATTGCTCAGCAAGGCATGTACCGGCCCGGTCGCCAGCAGCGTTTCATCTTCATAACTGACCGGCTGATGATGCGGATCGATGCCATAAAAACTGACGCGTTCGCTGTTATTGTCGAACAACACCAGCGTCACAGCCTCCGCAATACCGGCGCTCTGCACCACTTGCGTCAGGGTTTCCAGCAGCGATGTCATGTTCTGTTGCAGCAGCAATGTGCGCGTCAGTTCCAGTAATCCTTTGTGTTTTGTGGTGCTCATTGTTGCACTCTGCATACCGTGGGCTCTGGCTTTTGATGTAAAGCGTTTTTGAAGAAACGATTAAGAAAGTTTACGCCTTCGCGGCGGCGCGCTCCCCTGACGAGATCAACAAATGCGGGGTAATGGCTCCGCATGGGGCAACATTAACTGGCGGGAAACACCCAGCGCGCCGCGCAGACACACCTGCGGACTTATCGTCACCTCGCCGATAGTCGCCGCATCAGCGCCCAGCGGATGACTGCGTAACAGGTTCAGCACCTGCTCTTCGGCCCGGTCGGACACGACGATCACCAGTTTGCCTTCATTGGCAAAATTCAGCGGTTCCAGCCCCAGTAATTCACAGATGCCACGCACAGCCGGTTTCACCGGCAACGCGGTTTCGTCGATGCATATCCCAAAACCACTGGCGGCGCTGAATTCATGCAAAATCGCATTCACCCCGCCGCGCGTGGCATCACGTAAGGCATGCACGCCAGCCAGCGGTCGCAGTGGTGCAATCATCGGCGCAAGCACCGCGCAGTCACTTTCCACGCCCAGATCCATCCCCAGCTTTTCACGCAGATTGAGGATCGCCGCACCATGATCGCCGAGCGTCCCGCTGACGATCACTTTATCGCCTGCTTTTATCGTACCGGCGGCCCAGTTAACGGCCGTTGGGATCACGCCGATCCCGGCGGTATTAATAAAGATTTTGTCGGCGGCACCTCGCTGCACGACCTTGGTGTCGCCGGTCACAATGGCAATGCCCGCAGCATGTGCGGTCTGCGCCATCGCGCTGACTATTTTTTGTAAGTCATCCAGCGCTAACCCTTCTTCCAGAATAAAACCGCAGGAAAGATAGGCGGGTGTCGCCCCGCAGACCGCCAGATCGTTTGCCGTGCCGCACACCGCCAGCTTGCCGATATTGCCGCCGGGGAAAAAGATGGGATCAATCACGTAACTGTCCGTGGTAAACGCCAGCCGGTCGCCCTGTGCACTCAGGCTGGCAAGTGACAATCGTGCGCCATCTTCCCGTTCGTTAAGCCAGGGATTATCAAATGCGCTGATGAACATCTGTTCGATCATCTGTTGCATGGCGCGGCCGCCGCTGCCATGCGCCATTGTGACGACTTCTTTGCGATCACTCATCCTGACTTACCTTCTGCTGTTGATGCTTTTGCTGCGGTTTATCCGCCATTGCCGTTTCCTGATGCCGGTACTGATACCACGCCGCGCACGCACCTTCAGAAGACACCATCAGCGCACCAAATGCATTATGTGGCGTACAAGCGGTGCCAAACAGCGGGCACTCATGCGGCTTGCAGCGCCCGGTCAGCACTTCACCGCAACGGGAGCGGGGATCGTCCGCTACCGGTTGTGCCTGCGGGTTAAAGCGCCGCTCTGCATCAAATGAGGCATAGGCGGGGGCCAGGGAAATCCCTGAGGCTTCAATCACCCCCAGACCGCGCCACTCGCTGCTACCGGCAAGCGTAAACACTTCGCGCATCGCTTCCTGTGCCAGCAGGTTACCCTCTTCCGGCACCACGCGGCGATACTGGTTTTCCGTTTTACACGATGCCTCGCAAACTTGTTCCACCAGCATCAGCACGCTTTGCAGCATATCGAGTGGCTCAAAGCCGCTGATCACCAGTGGCTTGCCGAATTCTTCATTGATGAAATGATAAGGTGCGGTGCCCGTCACCATGCTGACGTGACCGGGAGCCAGAAAAGCATCAATCCGCACATCATCCTGTGAGAGCAGGCTGCGTAAGGTCGGCATCAGGCTGATGTGCTGACAGAACACGCTGAAATTGGGCAGACGTTCGCGCCGTGCCTGTTGCAGCGTGACAGCGGTAACCGGCAGCGTGGTTTCAAAACCGAGGGCGAAAAACACCACCTGACGTGCCGGATTTGCACGGGCCAGTTTCAGCGTATCCAGCGGGGAATAAACCACACGCACATCGGCACCCCGTTCGCGCGCCTGCAACAGCGAGCCTTGCTTGCCGGGCACGCGCAGCGCGTCGCCAAAGGTGCAGAAAATCACGTCGGGATGTGCGGCAATTTCACAGCAGGCATCGATACGCCCCATCGGTAACACGCACACCGGACACCCCGGCCCGTGGATAAATTCCAGTTGCGGGGGCAGCAGTTTATCCAGCCCGAATTTGAAAATGGCATGGGTATGGCCGCCGCACACTTCCATAATCTGCATGGGTTTTTCAGCGGTGTAAGGCAGTAATGCCGCCCGCTGATGCAGCCGTTCAATCAGCGTTTTCGCCAGTTTCGGATCACGGAATTCATCAACAAAACGCATTATCGGGCCTCTCCCGCACCGAGAAACAGGGCGACATCGGCTTCTACTTCTTCCATCGCGTGCAGCGCAGCCAGCGTTTCTTGTGCTTCCTGTTCATCAAGTTTGCTCAATGCAAAACCGACGTGGATTAACACCCAGCCGCCGATCAGCGTTTGTGGCTGGCCGTCGCACACCAGCGCAATATTCACTTCGCGGCGCAGACCGCAGACTTCTGCCCAGGCGTGATCAGGCTGCTGGTCATGCAGCGCGACGATTTGTCCCGGAATGCCTATGCACATCGTTGCTGCTCCAGCCAGACCAGCCACTGCTCCATACCTTCGCCGGTAGTGGCAGAAAGCCGGATCACTTCAATCTGCGGATTGACCTGGCGCGCATTGGCAATACAGGCTTCGACGTCAAAACTGACATACGGCAACAGGTCGATTTTATTGAGGACCATCAGGCGCGATGCGGCAAACATATGCGGATATTTCAGCGGCTTGTCCTCGCCTTCCGTGACGGACAGCACTGCCACTTTGTGCAATTCACCGAGATCAAAACTGGCCGGACACACCAGATTGCCGACATTTTCGATAAACAACAGGCTGTTATTGTTTGGCGACAGCTGATGCAGCGCATCATGAACCATTTGCGCGTCCAGATGGCAGCCTTTACCGGTATTCACCTGGATCGCCGGGACGCCGGTGGCACGGATACGATCGGCATCGTGAGTGGTTTGCTGATCGCCTTCTATCACCGCGCAGTCGAAATACGGTGCCAGCCGGGTCAGGGTGCTGGTCAGCAGGGTCGTTTTACCGGAGCCGGGGCTGGACACCAGATTCAGTGCCAGAATGCCCGCCGCCGCAAAATGCTCGCGGTTATGGGCAGCGATATGGTTATTCTTCGCCAGCACGTCCATTTCGATGTCCACCAGGCGTCGCGGTGCAAACGGCAGACCGTGGCGATGATCATGTGAATCATCGTGATCATGGGAATGGTGATGAGTGTGTTCAGGGCTGACGCCTTCGATACGAAGTTCGCCGCTGGCACAACCGCAGGTACTGCACATAGCTTTCTCCCCGGGCACATCGGGTGCCCGTTATTCGATTTCGATTCGTTTAATTTTCATGCCGTCATCGGCCACCACCCGCACATCACGTCCGCCACAGTGCGGACACAGCAGCACGCCGGGGCTGAGTAAAGTGATGTCCTGCTGGCACGTGTAGCACCAGCTTTCTGCCGCCGGTGTGTGGAGATGCAATTCACAGCCTTCAGCGAGTGTTTCGCGGCACGCCAGTTCGAAGCAAAATTGCACCGCTTCAGGTTCGACGCAGGAAAACGCGCCAATTTCCATCCATACCGCCGTAATTCTCCGGGCATTATTTTGCCGTCCAAACTGTTGCATTATTTCCACGGCGTTCTGGCACAACGTAATCTCGTGCATTATTTCCCTCTCCGTCAGGAGATTAATAAACAGCGCATGGGAAGGTAAGTAGCAATATTGATGCCACAATTTTTCGACACGGAGACACGGAGAAGAAAACCGGATAGCGGAATAATCCCGGCGCAGTCCGTCATATATGTCGAAATACCGTGTCATCGACATGTCATTATGTTTTTCATGCGACCGGGCACACAGGTTTTAAATATCTTAACCTTTTAATAATAAAGCAGTTATTAAACAAAACCGGAAACTGGCACGTTTTATGCCAGCAGGGATGTATGCGCCGTATTTTCGTCGTCACTTTCTGCATAAAGACGGACCGGAAAGGCACCTACGCACACCTCAATAACGGGTAATGACAATGAGCACTCTCAGCGAACTGACCAGTAAAGCGGATTATATAGCCAGCAAAAACAGCCATCTGAAATCACAATGGCGCCTGTATCAGAACAGCCTGACACAGGCCATAACCCATTCAAATAAAAAGATAAACCATGAATTCAGTTGCGGCGAAGATCAGGATATCCGCTTCACCCTGTTTAACCATTTTTCCGTCAGTATTCATCTCAGCGACGACTTCTACAGTCAGGATATCGTTTACAGCCTGAACATGGCGCACAGCGGTGAAGAACCCGACTTCAGAGCGTTTGCACACGCCACGCTGAGTGAAGAAGGCCGGGTGGATGGCACCGTGGATATTAAAGATAAGAACGCCGTGCTGGAACATTATCTCAATAAAATATCGGCTATTTATCAGTGTATTTTTGACTCACTGAAAACTAATCAGCCCATTCATTCGCAACTCGATAAATTACTCGACCACGCCTGATTTACATTCAGAAATACATTATCACACCGGCATAACAGGAATGTTTTTCATTGCCGTTTTTTTACTGGGATCTATTCCGACATAAATGTCGAAATGTCAATTTAAGTGCCGATTTCGTCACCTTTGACGAAATACCAAGGAGACTTCATGAGCTTTAAAAATGCCATGAATCAATATGTGATAGCTGATCCGAAACTTTGTATTGGCTGCAATACCTGTATGGCCAGTTGTTCGCAGGAACACCAGCGTCACGGTTTACAATCTGCCCCCCGTTTGCAGGTGATGCGAAACCGTCTGGATTCCGCGCCGGTGATGTGTCACCAGTGTGAAGATGCCCCCTGCGCGCAGGTGTGTCCGGTTAATGCTATCACCCGTGAAAACGACGCGATTCATCTCAATGAAAGCCTCTGCGTCAGTTGCAAACTGTGCGGGCTTGCCTGCCCGTTCGGTGCCATCACCTTTTCCGGCAGCACGCCGCTGGACATGCCCGTCGACTGTAACACCTCAAAAGCGCCGCCCGCGCCGCGCCCGCCACGTGCGATCAGCCCTTTCCTGGATTGTGTGCCGGGGGTTCGCGCGGTGGCAGTGAAATGCGATTTATGCAGCTTCAGCCCTGAGGGTCCGGCATGCATCAAGACCTGTCCCACACAGGCCATCCGGCTTATCACGGCCAGTCTGTCTGACAATGCCAGCCAGCAAAAACGCCTGAATGCGATGAATGTATTCCCGGCCGGGCTGACATCCTTTAGTGCGCCTGACACGGAGGCCAAACAATGACGGCACTATTAGCGTTGGATCCGGCGTCACTGTTGACGCTGGCGCTGCTGGTCTGGGTTTTCAGCGGCATTATCTGCGGGTTACTGGCAGGAGCCGCGAAATTAAGCAGCCTGATTTCAGGCGCTGGCAGCATGGTGGCATCCGTGGCGGTTATTATCGCTGCGATTCAGATGGTTAACAGTGGCGCACCGGTGACCCTTACACTGCCGGTTCTGCCTTACCGCGCCAGCTTCAGCCCGCTGAATGCATTGTTGTTACTGGCGATGTCGGTAACGGCCTTGTTCAGCAGCCTGTATGCCTGCGCATGGCTGGCGAATGCCCGTCCACGGCAGCGCGCCCGTACCGGGTTGTTATGCAATCTGCTGCTGGCGGCGCTGACTGCCGCGGCGATTTCCGCCAATGCGGCTGAACTGATCCTGATGATGGAAATGGCCGCGCTGTGTGCGTATTTCATGATCGTACAAGCCGACGATGTGAAAAGCCGCCGTGCCGGTCTGAATCAGTTTTTATCCGGCCGCCTCGGCACGCTGTGTCTGATCCTGGCGTTTGCGCTGCTGCATCACGCCAGCGGCAGTCTGGATTTTGAGGTTCTTCGCCACACCACGTTTACGCCAGGCATTAGATCGCTGGCTTTCCTGCTGGCACTGGCCGGTTTCGGACTCTACGCCGGGATTATCCCGCTGCACGCCTGGGTGCCGCAGTCGCATTCCAGCGCCCCCGCCCACGCCGCTGCCCTGTTCTCTTCGGCGCTGATGAAAATCGGCATTATTGGCATCGTAAAAGTCGGTCTGGACTTGCTCGGCGCACCGCCACTCTGGTGGGGCCTGATGGTATTGCTTCTGGCAATCCTGACCGCATTTATCGGCGGCCTGTACGCGCTGATGGAGCACGATATCCGCCGTCTGCTGGCCTATCACACGCTGGAAAACGTCGGGATTATTTTGCTCGGCATCGGCGGCGCCATGGTGGGCGTGGCGCTGAATCTGCCGCTGCTGGCTTCGCTCGCCCTGCTGGCCGGATTGTTTCACCTGTTTAATCACGGGTTGTTTAAAACCGCGCTGTTCCTCGGTGCCGGTGAAATCGAAATGCAGACCGGCATTAAGGACATGGAAAAACTCGGCGGGATCGCCCGTCTGATGCCGTGGACCGCCGTGTCGATGCTGATTGCCCTGATGTCGATGGCTGCCCTGCCGCCGCTGAACGGCTTTGCCAGCGAATGGCTGCTGTATCAGTCGCTGTTCCAGCTGAGTGCGGGTCACGTGTTTATCGCACGTCTGCTCGGGCCGCTGCTGGCGGTCGGTCTGGCCCTGACCGGTGCGCTGGCGCTGATGTGTATTGCCAAAGTTTTCGGCGTCACTTTCTTAGGCACACCACGCAGTCCGGCGGCGGCAGACGCCACGCCTGCCCCGCGACTGATGACACTCAGCAGCGTATTGCTGGCGCTGTTGTGTGTGGTTTTCGGTGTCGCCTCGCCGTGGTTGATTCCGCACTTCTCCGCCGTTGCCGCCTCAGTGCTGAACGTGCCTGTTTTACAGGCCGCCGGACATGGCGCGGCGTTCTCCGCCACGTCTGCGGTATCCGCGCCGATGGTCGCCATTCTGCTGCTGGGCATGCCGCTGCTGCCGTGGATTGCCGCCACGGTATTGCGCGGTTCCCGTCTGCCAAACCGTTCACGCGGCGATGCCTGGGCCTGTGGCTACGGCCATTCCGCTGACATGGTGGTGACAGCGACGGGTTTTGCCCAACCGCTGCGCGTGATGTTTGCCCCGCTTTATCGCCTGCGTCAGCACATGACACCGGCTCCGCTGGTGGCCGCGCTGCACCGTGGCTGGCTGGGTGCCTTCTGCCGTCGTCTGGCTTTCATCGAACTGGCCGTGTTGCTGGTCGTGGCTTTTGCCTGAGGAACTGACTATGAACACTTCATTCTTACTCGCGGGTTCGTTGTGGCCGCTGGCGCTGATTCAGGCGATTGCGTTGCTGGCGCTCGCGCCGCTGTTTGCCGGATTCAGTCGCGTAATGCGCGCACGGATGCACAACCGTCAGGGACCGGGCGTGTTACAGGAATACCGTGATATCACCAAACTGCTGACCCGCCAGAGTGTCGCACCCGCCGCGGCCGGTGCGGCGTTTCGCAGCATGCCGTACCTGCTGACCGGCGGCTTACTGGTGATCGCCACCGCCCTGCCAGTGGTGACGCTGGCGTCGCCAATGGGCGCGGCGGGCGATCTGATCACGGTCATCTACCTGTTTGCCGTGGTGCGTTTTGTGTTTGCCATCGCCGGGCTGGATACCGGCAGCACCTTCACCGGCATCGGCGCCAGCCGTGAAGCGGTGCTTGGCGTGCTGGTCGAGCCCATTCTGCTGCTCGGGCTGTGGATTGCGGCGCTGGTCGCCGGTTCCACCTCGCTTGGCGCCATTGCCGCCCGTGTTCTGCACTGGCCGCTGTCGTCTTCCTTAACCCTCGTTCTGGCCGGTCTGGCCTGTGCATTCGCGACCTATATTGAAATGGGCAAGCTGCCGTTCGACATGGCGGAAGCCGAGCAGGAATTACAGGAAGGCCCGCTGACCGAATACTCCGGCGCGGCGCTGGGCGTGCTGAAAATCGGCATCAGCCTGAAACAACTGGTGGTGTTGCAGCTATTCCTTGGTCTGTTTTTCCCGTTCGGACTGGCGGAGCAACTCACGCCGCTGACGTTGCTGACCGCCGTGGTGCTGTGTCTGGTGAAACTGCTGATCGCGGTATTTGTGGTGGCGCTCATCGAGAACAGCGTCGCCCGTCTGCGCTTTCTTAAAACTTCCCGCACCACCTGGGCGGGTTTCGGGCTGGCGTTTCTGGCGCTGGTTTCCTGGCTGGTCGCAGGCTGACCTGACATTTTTCTTGTCCCGCTGCGGCGGGAAGAGGCTTTGTAATGAGTGAGTTCAATACTGCATTAAATCAAAACCCGGTCGGTAAAGAGTATCTGGCCGCGCTGGCGAAGCAGTTTCCGTCGGCGATCTTAGGCAGTGAATGGCAGACCGACACGCAGGCGACCGTCACCATCAGGCTGAACTGGCTGCCGGAAGTGGTCGAATGGTTGTATTACCAGCAGGGCGGCTGGCTCTCCGTGTTATTCGGCAATGACGAACGGACGCTGTGCGGCAATTACGCGCTGTATTACGTGCTGTCGATGGAAAAGGGGGTGAAGTGCTGGATCACCGTGCGCGCCGAAGTGGATCCTGTGTCGCTGGAATTCCCTTCCGTGACACCGCGCGTACCGGCAGCGGTCTGGGGCGAACGTGAAGTGCGTGATATGTACGGGTTGCGCCCGGTCGGGTTGCCGGACGAACGCCGTCTGGTGCTGCCGGATGACTGGCCGGACGATTTATACCCGCTGCGCAAAGATGCGATGGATTACCGCCAGCGCCCGGCACCTACCACGGACGAAGAAACCTATCCGTTTATTTCCGAAGCCAAAGAAGGCAGCAAAATTGTGCCGATTGGTCCGCTGCACGTCACTTCTGACGAACCGGGACACTTTCGTCTGTTCGTTGACGGTGAAGACATTATCGATGCCGATTACCGGCTGTTTTACGTGCACCGTGGCATGGAGAAACTGGCCGAAACCCGCATGGGCTACAACGAAGTCACCTTCCTCTCAGACCGCGTTTGCGGCATCTGCGGCTTCACGCACAGCGTGGCGTACACCTCTTCGGTCGAAAACGCGATGGGTATCGTGGTGCCGGAACGCGCCCAGATGATCCGTTCTATTCTGCTGGAAGTCGAACGTCTGCACAGCCATCTGCTGAACCTCGGGCTTGCCTGTCATTTTGTCGGTTTTGATTCCGGTTTCATGCAGTTTTTCCGCGTCCGTGAACAGTCGATGAAGATGGCAGAAATCCTGACCGGCGCGCGTAAAACCTACGGCATGAACCTGATCGGCGGCATCCGCCGTGACATCCTCAAAGACGACATGATCGCCACCATTGCGCTGGCGGGCAGCATGCGCCGGGATCTTAACGAGCTGGTGGATATCCTGCTCAGCACGCCAAATACCCGGCAGCGCAGTATCGGCGTCGGTATTCTGGATCCGCAGGTAGCGCGGGATTTCAGTAATGTCGGCCCGATGGTGCGCGGCAGCGGTCACCGCCGCGATATGCGACAGGATCACCCTTATGCCGGTTACGCCAAACTGCCATTTGAACTGTGCAGCGAAACCGGTAACGACGTTTATTCCCGCCTGAAAGTGCGCATCCACGAAGTGTTTAACGCCCTGAATATGATCGAGTTCGGCCTGCAAAGCCTGCCCGGCGGCCCGCTGGCGGTGGAAGGCTTTAATTATATTCCTCACCGTTTCGCCCTCGGTTTTGCTGAAGCACCACGCGGTGACGACATTCACTGGAGCATGACCGGCGACAACCAAAAGCTGTTCCGCTGGCGTTGCCGTGCGGCGACTTACGCCAACTGGCCGACGCTGCGTTACATGTTGCGCGGCAATACGGTCTCCGATGCGCCGCTGATTATCGGCAGTCTCGATCCTTGTTATTCCTGCACCGACCGCATGACGGTTGTCGATGTGCGTAAGAAAACGTCCATCGTCGTGCCTTACAAAGAGATCGAACGCTACGGCATCGAACGCAAAAATTCGCCGCTTTGAGGAGCTGCTCCCATCATGCTGAAACTGATTAAAAAAGTGCTTAAAACCGGCACCGCAACCGTGGCTTATCCGTTTAAGCCGCTGGATCTGGCAGCGAATTTTCGCGGCAAACCGCAATACACCGCACAGCAGTGTATTGCCTGCGGCGCATGTGCCAACGCCTGCCCGTCTAACGCGCTGACCATGACCACGGCAGAAGACGGCGAAACCCTCCGCTGGCAACTGTTCTTAGGCCGCTGCATTTTCTGCGCCCGCTGCGAGGAAGTCTGCCCGACGGCGGCCATCAGACTGTCGCAGGAATTTGAACTGGCAGTCTGGCGTAAAGAAGACCTGTTTGAGACCGCGGATTTCCCCATCTGTCACTGCCGTGCCTGCGGCAAACCTTACGCGGTACAAAAGGAAATCGACTTCGCACTCAGCCTGTTGCAGGAAAGCGCCGCCCTGAGCGACCGGCAAGTTGCTGACCGCCGGGAGCAGTATGAAACCTGCCCCGAATGCAAAAAACTGCACAGCCTTTCTTCCTCCGACCGTATTGATATTGGCCGGCACATGACCACGGAGGCTCATTCATGAGTCATAACCTGATTGCTCCGCGTGACGAAAATGGCCTGCCGGTACCCGTCACGCTGGATGAAAGCATTGCCAAACTGAAATCCACACTGCTTCACAGCATCCGCCGCTCAGCTTACGTTTACCGCGTGGACTGCGGCGGCTGTAACGGCTGTGAAATTGAGATTTTCGCCGCCATTTCCCCGCTGTTCGACGCCGAACGCTTTGGGATTAAAGTGGTCCCGTCGCCGCGCCACGCAGACATTTTGCTGTTCACCGGTGCCGTGACCCGCGCCATGCGTATTCCGGCGCTGCGCGCCTGGGATTCTGCGCCGGATCCGAAAATCTGCATTTCCTACGGCGCCTGCGGCAACAGCGGCGGCATCTTCCACGATCTGTATTGCGTGTGGGGCGGCACTGACAAAATCGTGCCGGTGGATGTGTATATTCCGGGTTGCCCGCCGACACCGGCCGCCACCATTTATGGTTTTGCGATGGCGCTGGGTTTGCTGGATCAGAAGATCAAAGGCCAGCAACACGATGAGGCGGCCACCGAACCGGCTCTGCTGCTGCACCCGGATTTACCGCAGCCGCTGCGCGTGTTGCTGGACCGCGAAGCGCGCCGGATGGCCGGTTACCGTTATGGCCGTCAGATTGCCGACACCTTTATGGATATCGTGGCCGCGCCCGGCTTACAACCCGTGGAACAGCGCGTTTCTGCATATCTTGAAGAACAAGGCGATCTGCGTCTCAACGAAATTGTCGGCAACCTGCAGCACATTTATCAGCAGGTTCTGCGTGGCGAGGTACACCTGTGATGACCTCCGTCAACGACCAGCGCTACGCGCGACATCAACCCTACGCCGGTCATCAGCCGGACAAGAACAAAGTGATTTTCTATTCGCTGAGCAGCAAGTTTGTCGATGAGAAAAGCGCCCTGAAACGCAGTTCGCAAAAAGTGCAGGAAGTGGTGTATTACAGCCTGGCGATCGGCCATCACCTCGGGGTGATCGACTGCCTGAAATCCCGTCTCGAATGCCCTCTCGACGGGTATATGCACTGGATTGACTGCCTGCCCGAAAACAGCGAAGCATATCGAAAACTGGCCGGTGTGCAGCGTTTCGGAGAGATCATTATCGACAGCAGCCACACCCACCTGCTGGCGCTGGCGCTGAGCGCTGCCCGCCCGTACATGAGTGATACGCAACAGGGCTGGAGCGATGCGCTGATCACCCTGCTTGCCCAGATTGAAAACGACCCCGCCATGTACCTGATGGTCAGGAGATACGATGCCTGATTTATCCTCCCGCTACGCATTGCTGTGCGTGGGCAACAGCATGATGGGCGACGACGGTGCCGGCCCGCGGCTGGCCGAACTGTGCGCTGAAAAACCGCTGTCCGGCTGGACTGTGGTTGACGGCGGTGCGGCACCAGAAAACGACATCGGTTATTTACGCGAACTGCGGCCTGCGCATCTGGTGATTGTCGATGCCACCGACATGGGGCTGGCGCCCGGTGAAATGCGCATTATCGATGAAGATGACATCGCTGAGATGTTCATGATGACCACCCACAATCTGCCGCTGACGTTCCTTATTCAGCAATTGCGTGAAGACATCCCGCAGATCACCTTTGTCGGCATTCAGCCGGACGTGGTGGCTTTTTACTTCCCGATGAGTGCCGCCGTTGAACAGGCCGTGAACCGCCTGTATCAGCTATTGCCTGCGCTGGATCAGGGGCTGGGAATCGCCCCTTTCCGGCCCGAAAGCCTCTGACAGCGGCTGTCGACATAACTGTCGATGCGGTGACGAAACAGACATGACATCAGCCCGACATTTCGTCATCGTTACGTCATTTTTATATAACCAACTGAAATACATAGATAAAAACAAGCATCCGAAACTGGCACGTTTTATGTATAGAAGTAGATGAAAACTTTTAACCCCCTGAATTAAAAGCACACTGAAATCCCCTAAGGCATTGGCATGGCAGGAAGGCGGCAAGCGAAGGAGTCCCGATGAGCTGACATGAGTCAGTGATTCGGGCGAGTGAACGCAGCCAACGCACCTGCGATGTCAAGGACGACGGGGATTTGGAGAGAAAAATGAACCGGTTTATCATCGCCGACCCTAAAAAATGCATCGGCTGTCGTACCTGTGAAATTGCCTGCGTGATGGCTCACAGTGAATCGCAGGATATTTCGCTGCTCAACGCCGCGACATTCGCACCGCGTCTGCACGTCATTAAAGGTGTCAATCTCAGTACACCGGTGATGTGTCGCCAGTGTGAAGATGCGCCCTGTGCCAACGTCTGTCCGAACGGCGCCATTCTTCGCACCGGAGATCATGTACAGGTGATGCAGGAACGCTGCATCGGCTGTAAGACCTGCGTTGTCGCCTGCCCGTACGGCGCCATGGAAGTCGTCACCAAACCCGTTTTCCGCCAGAACGGCGCGGCGATGGTCACCACCTCGGATAAAGCCGAGGCGCACAAATGCGACCTGTGCCACACCCGCGCTGAAGGCCCGGCCTGTATGGAAATCTGCCCGACCAAGGCACTTTTCGCTATCGACCGTAACCACTTACAGGAAATGAACGCAGAAAAACGCCGCCGCGCTGCGCTCGACAGCACCTCCCCGTTGCTGTTTTAACCCCGGATTAAGGAAGCAAGACCATGAAAAAAGTCACCACTGTCTGCCCGTATTGCGGCGCCGGATGTAAATTGAATCTGGTTGTAGATAACGGAAAAATCATCCGTGCGGAAGCCGCGAACGGCGTCACCAATCAGGGCGAACTGTGCCTGAAAGGCTATTACGGCTGGGATTTTCTCAATGACACCAAACTGCTGACCCCGCGCCTGACCCAGCCGCTCATCCGCCGCCAGAAAGGCGGAAAATTCGAAGCCGTCAGCTGGGATGAAGCCATCCGTTACACCGCACAGCGCCTGAAAGACATTAAACAAAAACACGGCCCGCGTTCCATTATGACCACCGGTTCTTCCCGCGGGACCGGCAATGAAACCAACTATGTGATGCAGAAATTTGCCCGTGCAGTGATCGGCACCAATAACGTCGACTGCTGCGCCCGCGTGTGTCACGGCCCGTCGGTGGCCGGTTTGCAGGCCACGCTCGGTAACGGCGCGATGAGTAATTCCATCGGCGATATCGAAAACTCAAAATGTCTGCTGGTGTTCGGCTATAACTGCGCGGATTCCCATCCCATCGTCGCGCGCCGTGTGATCAAAGCGAAAGAAAAAGGCGCGCAGATCATCGTCTGCGACCCCCGCCGCATCGAAACCGCACGTATTGCCGATCAGCATCTGCAAATCAAAAACGGCTGCAACATGGCGCTGGTAAATGCCTTTGCCCACGTGTTGATCGAAGAAGATCTGTATGACCATGACTATGTCGCGAAATACACCGAAGGCTTTGAGGAATACCGCAAAAATGTGGCGGATTACTCACCGGAAGCCGTGGCAGAACAGACCGGTGTTTCTGCGCAGCAAATCCGTCAGGCGATGCGCACTTACGCCGCTGCACCTTCAGCCACCATCATGTGGGGCATGGGCGTCACCCAGTTTGGTCAGGCGGTTGACGTGGTAAAAGGTCTGGCAGGGCTGGCTTTGCTGACCGGTAATCTTGGCCGCGCCAACGTCGGCGTCGGACCGGTACGCGGTCAGAATAATGTGCAGGGTGCCTGTGATATGGGCGTGCTGCCGAATGAATTCCCGGGCTATCAGTCCGTCACTGATCCGAAAGTTCGCGCGAAATTCGCCGATGCCTGGGGCATTGACGTGAATCAGATGGACACCGAAGTCGGTCACCGTATCACGGAAATCCCGCATCTGGCCCTTGAAGGCAAAGTTAAAGCCTATTACATCATGGGTGAAGATCCGTTGCAGACCGAAGCCGATTTAGGTCTGGTGCGCAAAGGCTTTGAAGCACTGGAATTCGTGGTGGTTCAGGACATCTTCATGACCAAAACCGCCGAGCAGGCCGACGTGATTTTACCGGCCACTTCCTGGGGCGAACACGGCGGTGTCTTCTCCTGCGCAGACCGTGGCTTCCAGCGCTTCGAGAAAGCCATCGAACCAAAATATAACGTCAAGCGCGACTGGGACATTATCAGCCTGCTGGCGACCGAAATGGGTTATCCGATGCATTACAACGATAACCAGGAAATCTGGGACGAAATGCGCAGCCTGTGTCCGCTGTTTTACGGCGCCACCTACGAAAAAATGGGCGAACTGGGACACGTGCAGTGGCCTTGTACCACGCTTGAAAGCCCGGGGACGCCATATCTGTATGCCGACAATCACTTCGATACCCCGACCGGTAAAGGCCAGTTGTTTGCCGCACCGTGGCGCGCACCGGCTGAAGTGCCGGACGGCGATTATCCGCTGGTGTTGTGTACCGTGCGTGAAGTCGGTCACTACTCCTGCCGTTCAATGACCGGTAACTGTGCGGCATTGCAAACGCTGGCTGATGAACCGGGCTTCGTGCAGATGCACCCGGTGGACGCCCAGGCGCTGGGTATCCGTGATCAGCAACTGGTCTGGGTGGCATCACGCCGTGGCAAAGTCATTTCCCGCGCCAACTACAACGAACGTATCAACCCGGGTGCGGTGTACATGACGTATCAGTGGTGGATCGGTGCCTGTAATGAACTGACCCAGGACAATCTCGACCCGATTTCCAAAACGCCGGAAACCAAATACTGCGCGGTGAAAGTCGAGCAGATCGCCGATCAGCGCTGGGCAGAGAACTACGCTCATCAGACTTACAGCGACATGAAAGCGCGCCTGCGCAGCGCCGTGGAAGATGTGATCCCGGTGGTTGAGGTTTAGTTTTTAAGCTCCTCCCCCTTCGCAGGGGGAGGAGCAAAACTCCCCTGAGATTTAAGAGGTATTTATGTCTGATTCCGGTCTGCTCATTCGCGTCTGCGGCAAAGTCCAGGGCGTCGGTTTCCGACCTTTTATCTGGCAACTGGCCGACCGTCTGCAGCTCCGGGGGGAAGTGTGTAATGACAGCGCGGGTGTGGAAATCAGGCTGCTTCAGCCGGTCAATCTCGAACTTTTTATTGAACAATTACAGCGCGACTGCCCGCCGCTGGCGCGCATCGACAGCATCAGCTTCAATCCTTTCGACTGGCAGACGCTTCCGCAAAATTTCACTATCGCTGACAGCCGTCACAGCCGGATGGATACGCAGGTGGTGCCCGACGCGGCAACCTGCCCGGAATGCCTGAAAGACATCACCCGCCCGGGTGATCGTCGTTTCGGCTACGCCTTCACCAACTGCACACATTGCGGCCCGCGTTTTACACTGATCCGCGCCATGCCTTATGACCGCCCTTCCACCAGCATGGCGGAATTTACATTGTGTCCGCACTGTCAGCAGGAATATCAGAACCCCGCCGACCGGCGGTTTCACGCGCAGCCGGTCGCCTGCCCGCAGTGCGGGCCGCAGGTCAGCGCGACGTTGCAAAATGGCGACATGCTGGCGCAAGGAGATGCGGCGCTGGAATACGCGGTTGCAGCATTACGCGCGGGTAAAATCGTCGCTATTAAAGGGCTGGGAGGCTTTCATCTGGCCTGCGATGCCACGCAGCAAAACGCGGTGATGCGGCTGCGCGAACGTAAACAGCGTCCGTCAAAACCGCTGGCGGTGATGCTGCCGGACATCGGCTGGCTGGCAGAATGCAGCGATGAAAGCCCGCCATTTGCACTGCGCGAAATGCTGGAGTCACCGGCCGCGCCCATCGTACTGGCAACGAAAAGCGCGATGTCGCCGCTGTGCGCGGCAATCGCGCCGGAACTGGACGAAGTCGGACTGATGCTGCCGTTTACCCCGCTGCATCATTTGCTGATGCAGGCAGTGGATACCCCGCTGGTGATGACCTCCGGAAATGCGAACGGTTGTGCCCCCGTGCTGACTAATGCGGCTGCGCTGTTGCAACTCGATGGCATTGCAGACATGTGGCTGTTGCATAACCGCGATATCGTCCAGCGCGCCGATGATTCGCTGCTGCGTGTGACGCCGCACGGTACTGAAATGCTGCGCCGCGCACGCGGCTATGTGCCCGATGCTTTTACGTTGCCTGACGGATTCGATGCCCAGCCGTCGCTGCTGGCACTGGGCGGTGACCTCAAAAATACCTTCTGTCTGGTGCGCGGTGATCAGGCGATTCTCAGCGCACATTTCGGGTCACTCACCCGCAGCGATATTGCCGGACAGCAGCAGCAGGCGATTGAACATTTTCAGCACCTTTATGACTGTATGCCGCTGGCGGTGGCCCGTGATGCACATCCGGCGTATATCAGTCATGTGCAGGCGGAAAGTCACGGTGTACGCATGATTGATGTTCTTCATCATCACGCCCATATCACCGCGTGTCTGGCGGAACATCACTGGCCGCTGGATGGCAGCAAGGTCATCGGGCTGGCGCTTGACGGGCTGGGTTATGGTATTGCTGACGATAAAACCGGTGCCCTGTGGGGCGGTGAGTGTTTACAGGTGGATTATCTGCACTGTGAACATTTAGGCGGATTGCCTGCCGTTGCGCTGCCGGGTGGCGACCGGGCCGCGCGGGAACCGTGGCGAAATTTGCTGGCGCAGTGGCAGGCGTTTGTGCCGGACTGGCAGACACGCCCGGAGGCAAAGGTGTTGCAGGCATATCCGTGGTTGCCGCTCTCCAGAGCCATCACCGCCGGGATTAATGCCCCGCTGGCGTCTTCCTGCGGGCGCTTGTTTGATGCCGTCGCCGCCGCACTCGGCTGTACGCCTGCGCAACTGAGCTGGGAAGGCGAAGCGGCATGCCGTCTGGAAGCGCTGGCACAACGTGCACAGGGTATTTCGCATCCGGTCACGATGCCACTGCGGCATACGCCGTCGGGCACTTTTCTGGATTTAGCGACGTTCTGGCAGCAATGGCTCGGCTGGAATGCCACGCCTGCCGCACGGGCTTTCGCTTTTCACGACGCGCTGGCGCAAGGCTTTGCCGCCCTCGCCTGCTACCACGCGGTGAGAACCGGCACCCGCACGGTCGCACTGGGTGGCGGCGTGCTGCACAACCGCCTGCTGCGCCAGCTTTTACATCATTATTTAGCCCCCCTTCGCGTGCTGATGCCGCAAAACGTGCCCGCCGGAGACGGCGGGCTGGCTTTGGGTCAGGCCGTTATCGCCTGCGCCCGTCTGCAATTTTCTTCTGGTTTTAACAACAAGGACTCCCATGATTAACCGTGATTTTTTTCACACGCACCGTCGTGCTTTCTGGCTGCTGATCGGGCTGCTGGCAATCAATTTACTGGCCTGGGGCTGGGCACTGGTGGTGTTTCGCCACAATGCGGCGCTGGTGGCGGCGGCCTTGCTGGCTTACGGTTACGGGCTGCGTCATGCCGTCGATGCCGATCATATTGCAGCTATCGATAACGTTACCCGCAAGCTGATGCAACAGGGTCAGCGTCCGGTGGCCGTCGGGGCATTTTTCTCCCTCGGACATTCCAGCATTGTGGTACTGGCCTGCGTGGCGATCGCCGCAACGTCACTGATGTTTGGCAACAAAATTGGCTGGTTGCACGATTATGGCAGCACCATCGGCACGATGGTTTCCGCACTGTTTTTACTGATGATGGCCCTGCTGAATGCGCTGATCCTGCGCGATGTTTACCGCCGTTTTCAGAAGATCAAACAGGGCAAAAGCTTTCCGGACGCCGGAGAAACCCACGCGATGCAGGGAGGTGTGATGAGCCGGTTATTCAGCTTTGCATTTAATCTGGTGAATAAAAGCTGGCAGATGTATCTGGTGGGATTTTTGTTCGGGCTGGGTTTTGATACCGCCACGGAAATTGGCCTGTTGGGGATTTCCGCTGCGGGGGCCTCTTCCGGCATGTCCGTATGGAGCATTCTGGTATTTCCGGCGTTGTTCGCCAGCGGCATGGCACTGGTCGATTCGCTGGATAACTTTGTCATGGTCGGCGCTTACGGCTGGGCGTTCGATAAACCGGTGCGAAAGCTCTATTACAACATGACGATTACAGCCACCAGCGTGATGATCGCTCTGTTTATCGGCGGCCTGGAAGCACTCGGACTGATGGCCGATAAACTGGATTTACACGGCGGAATATGGGCGGTTGTCGAACGCCTGAATGAGAATATGGGCAGCGTCGGCTATGCGGCTGTGGCGATTTTCGTCGTGTTCTGGGGCATCTCTGTCCTTAATTATCGCCGCAAAGGCTATGACAATCTGGCGGTGTGATCCGCCCGGTATCAGGCGTCATTCGGCAAGGTAAGCTGCTTTTCCAGACGCAGTTTGTCGCCGTCTGTAATGGTTATCATAATTTGTGTTTTCCCGCCGGGCTGGACGGCAAAACGCATCTGTCCCAGAGGCTGTGGCTGATTGGCGGAAAGATTCACATTGTGGCTCTGGCGGCTGGTGCTGGTGCCTGCGGTGCTTTCCTGCAAAACAGAAACCGCCACCTGACAGGAACAGGCTTTGGTGAGACTGACCATCGGGGTAATAACATAATTCTGCGCCTCGTTGTGCGTATCAAACCAAAGCTGGTTGGACATCACGGCGGCGATCAGCAGTAAGTGCATAGCGTTTATCCTCAGGGTTCCGTCGAAAAAAAACAGGGCTAGTGCCCTGTTCTGCTTTACTCCTCCCCTTCGCAGGGGAGGGAACACTAATCAGTTTTGTGACGCGTAGGCCAGGTTCGCGGTACCGACCTGAGTAATGCTGGTCAGAGATCCATTGGCACCTTGTGAAGCCTGGGCATAGTTGCCTGAACCGTTCTGGGACACGAGCACTTTGCTGCCGTTAGCGCTCTGAGAAACGTTAGCGCCGTTGTATTCACCTTTTTGTACCACACTGATCAGGCTGCCATCACCGGTCTGAGTCGTCCCGGCGCTATTTCTGTAGCCATCCTGACTGATTGCGGTCAGCGATTTTTGTGCGCCAGATTGAGTGGCATTCGCCAGGTTTGCCGTGCCCTGCTGGTAAATCTGAATTTCAGAATTCCACTGAGTGGCAGTGAATGTCGGCACAGTTGATGAAGGTGGATTATGACCGTGGTCAGAGCCACCCCCGCCATGACCAGGACTGGTTGCAAATGCACTGCCACTGACGACTAAAGCGGAGACTGCCACAATTTTCCAAAGTTTCATGATGCTACCCCATTGGTTTAATATCGGATGTTTGGTGTGTTAATGCTGTGTCACTCTAATCGCCATTCCTGACGAATTTTGCACGACGCCGCTGCTCTGGTTCGTACCATTCTGGCGAATTTCCGTCACACTCCGGCCTTTTTGCAGAATGTATGCGGTATTGCCAAAATTCTGTTGCGTAATGGATGCATCCCCGCCACCGGTTTGCGATACGTAGGCGAAATTATCACTGCCGCTTTGGGATATATCCGCGTTATTTCCATTACCTCGCTGATTCACCAGCGCAGTATTCTCTGACCCGGACTGACGGATAACGCCGGAATTTCCAGAACCCGTCTGATAAGTGGTGGCCAGATTGTTATTACCGTTCTGATAAATCACTGACGAATTCCCCGATGAATTCCTTACGCCAGCAAAAATCTGATCCGGCACCTCAGAATTCATTTCCGGATAGGCCATATCAAATTGCTGTGCATGAATGCCCCAGGAGGTTGAAAGTAACGCCAGGGTCAATAAAGTCTTTTTCATTTCGTCACCCTGTATATACCGGCACCACACTTTGCTTACCGGCTAATTGCTGCTGACGAATTGATTATGGTGTTTGCTCAAAATAAGGAACTCACCCGCTCGTCGTATTTTAATTTCAGACGTCATCAAAAAGCATGAGGCGGTATTTATCATACGGATTGACCAGCGCGTCTCAGTAAAAGGTCAGCACGGCTAATCAACCCATGGCATTAATCCTAAAGTTACAGAGCAAACCGTTTTAAATAATCACACAAATGCAACTATTCTTAATTCTCTCTGAAACTAAAACAGCCCTAAAAGAGATCCCCCGCACATTTCCACCCCTTAACAGTCGCTTAAAAATGCCTTCCCGCTGCCTTGCGGCGCGGTTTAACAGGGCATAAAGAAGCCTGCAGATGTGCTCACCTAAGTAAAATCAATACGAAAAGATAAACCAGTTTGAGTTATTTAAGGCGAAATACGCAGCCGGCTGGTGTTTGAGCCCCCTTAATTCGCAGCGCTATCTGACAAATATGCTGTCTTAACAAGGCCAAACGTTAAGATAGTGTAAATTTATTACTTAAGCCCTCTTTAATAGGGCGGAATTTAATTTCCCGGAATACATAAGGAAAGCTTTATACATTTTCAGTTACATTTTGAAACATAAATAAGCCTTGCGTAAGGTAAACCAAAAGCTAAATTGAGTCAGTACCGCACATAAACCACCTGAAAATATTATGTGCCTCAGGTTGTGAATATTTGCTACTTTCAGATATGCACAGCAAACATACAGCTATAGATTTAGCAAAATAAAATCTCAGTCTATTCCGTGCCTTTTCAATATTCAGGCAGTGGCAGACTGTGGCTATAAAAATCAGGGCAGGGTTTCATTATGAGTAATGAAGCAGCAATCAATAATAATATTCTTTTATTAGTGACCAAACCATCATTACAAGCCAGTGCTTTATTGCAACAATTAAAACAGCAACTTTGTGTCAATACCCGGCTGCATAATATCCATAAATCACTTGAGGATCAGGCGCTTCAACAGGCATTAATTCTCTTCGATATGATGGAAGCCGATCGCCGGACAATTGAACTGTGGCAAACCGCTATTAACCGCTATCACGACAACGTGAAGTTATTATTATTAAACACACCTGATAATTATCATTTTCGGGAAATTGAAACCTGGCCGGGGATCAGCGCCGTTTTTTATCTCTCCACTGACGAAGAACATCTGGTGGAAGGGATCAGAAGCGTGATCCGCGGAGAATGTTACTTCTCTCAGGGCTTCGCCAGTTACCTGATCAATCAGTCCGGTGCTTTCCGTCATCTTCACTCAGAAGAAACCGGCCTGACCCATCGTGAAAAAGAGATCCTCAATAAGTTACGTGTGGGCGCCTCGAACACGGAAATCGCGCGTTTGCTGTTTATCAGCGAGAACACCGTCAAGACGCATCTCTATAATTTATTTAGAAAAATCTCGGTTAAAAACCGTACCCAGGCGGCGTCCTGGGCGAATGACAATCTCAAGCGCTGACATCATGACTATTTGCATAAAGGGCTTCTGGCTCTGGCTGGCGCTGTTATGCGCCACCTGCCTGCATGTTCAGGCTGCGGATATAAAAGACCCGGGGCTTATCACCGACAGAACCGTGACATCGGTCGGCCACGATTTTTACCGTGGCTTTACCGGCAAATGGGAACAGAACTACCCGGAAACCATCACCATTTCAGAAAGGCCCAGCGCCCGCTGGGGGAGCTGGATCACCATAAAAATAGGTCAGGACACCCTGTATCAGACTTTGCTGTTTCCCAACCGGCGCAATTTTAATAAGGACGTCGATACCGCCATTGCCGGTGTAACCGAAGCGTTATCACGGCGGCAATTAGACAAAGCGTTACTGGGCACCGGGGATCTCGCCCATGACGAATTTTAATGCACAGCCTCTTAAGGAGAGCATCGTGAATATTCCAGTCTCAGCTTCGCGTTCAGTCATGCTGCTGGCATTGCTGACGGCGTCCCCGGTTTCCTGGGGCGGCAATATGGTTTTCCAGTTCATCAACCCGAATTTCGGCGGCAACCCGAATAATGGCGCGTTTCTGCTCAACGAAGCTCAGGCGCAAAACTCCTATAAAGACCCCGATGCGTATGACTTCGGGTCCACCTCGACGTCTGCACTGGACAATTTCACCGCCTCAATTCAGTCACAATTGCTGGGCAGCCTGATGGGCAACGTCAATCAGGGAAAACCGGGGAGACTGGTAACACAGGACTTTATCGTGGATATCCAGAATACCGACGGACAGCTGGTGATGAATGTCACTGACCGCAAGACCGGTAAAATTTCCACTATTCAGGTTCAGGGTTTGTCCGCCACCACCAACTGATTCCGACGACCAATAAAAACAGGAACGACATCATGCGCAGCTATTTATTACTCATCGCAGTTTTTGTGTTGAGCGGGTGCCTCACAGCAGCACCGAAAGAAGCCGCAAGACCGACATTATTGCCCCGGGCGCCAAGCTATACCGATCTGACGCATTTGCCTTCGCCGCAGGGCCGGATTTTTGTGTCGGTCTATAACATTCAGGATGAAACGGGGCAGTTCAAACCGTATCCGGCCAGTAACTTCTCGACCGCCGTGCCACAAAGCGCCACGGCGATGCTGGTATCGGCACTCAAAGATTCAAAATGGTTTATCCCGCTGGAACGTCAGGGGCTGCAAAACCTGCTGAACGAACGCAAAATTATCCGTGCCGCGCAGGAAAATGGCAGTGTCGCGATCAATAATCAGCGGCCACTTTCCTCGCTGGTAGCAGCGAATATTCTGATTGAAGGCTCGATAATCGGTTACGAAAGTAATGTGAAATCTGGGGGCGGGGGGGCGCGGTATTTCGGTATCGGTGCCAGTACGCAATACCAGCTGGATCAGTTAGCCGTGAACCTGCGCGCTGTCGACGTTAATACCGGCGAGGTTTTATCTTCCGTAAATACCAGCAAAACGATTTTGTCGTATGAAGTGCAGGCCGGGGTGTTCCGCTTTATCGATTATCAGCGGTTGCTGGAAGGCGAACTGGGCTACACCACCAATGAGCCTGTGATGTTATGCCTGATGTCGGCGATTGAATCCGGCGTGATTTATCTGGTGAATGACGGTATCGAACGTAACCTGTGGCAGTTGCAAAACCCGTCGGAGATCAACTCACCCATTCTGCAACGCTATAAGAACAACATTGTCCCTGCCGAATCCTGATGAGAGGCAGTTGGCGAAGGGGAACCGTGGGTTGAAACGGTTTCCCTTCTTTTTTTATCCGACAATCTCAGGTTTTGCTTTCCTCGCTTTTCATCACCTGCCGGTAATTATTCACCCGCTTTTTATCCTCAAGATTAAAGTCCGGATCGAGATAAATGCTCAGCCGTTTGATCAGCAAATCTTCAAAGACAAAGACAGTGCAGAAATGATGGCTGCCGACTTCGGACGTCGGCCAGCGGTCACCGTTTTGCATCACGCCGCGCATCTGCCCTTCCAGCACAATGGCATCTCCGTCACTCAGAAAGCGGAAAGCGTTCTGAATATGTTGGATCTTGTCGATTTCAAGCGCAAAGCGTTTACCCAGTTCCCCCAGTGAAGACTTTCCCTGCGCAGTGCCAAATTTCGGAAAAAACAGCACCACATCTTCAGCAAAGAGATCCAGTAAAGAGGCATCTGCCTGATCCAGTTTGGCGTAGAAATTCTTAACAATTTCAATGCGCTTTTCTTTCAGTTCATGTTCTGCCATTTTCACCTCGAAATTCTCCATCCAGTCCATAAGCCTAGTGACTGCCGCTGATTTTGCCAGTTATGAAGGGTCGCTCACAAAACGCTGAGGCCGCTCAGGTGAAGAGTTTTCTGCACCGGAAGCCGGAACCCTCTACACTGGCATGCGTTTTTAACAACATGTCCTCTTACACTTTCGGAGAGTCACGGATGTCTCAGTTCAACAGAGCAGGTCGCGCGATGCCGCCTCTGCCCGTTCCCACCCGCTGGTTAATCCTTGCGATTTGCCTGTTGCAGGGGTTCCTGCTGTATTACTTCTTTTCAGATCACGCGGCCATCAGATATGCCGGGTTCTCTCATAATATTTACGGCCAGACTATGGCATTAACATTACCGGTGCTGATTTCTCTGTCAGTAGTACAGCCTGGTGATCGCCGGTTCTGGGGCGGAACGGGGTTACTCATCCTGTTACTGGCGGGCATGGCAGCCTGGGCGAAAAGCAATATCGCGGCAACGTCCGGGGACAGCGTGATGGTGCCGTTTAACCTGTCGCTGACGCTGCTGGTCTTTTTTGTTTTGCCGTGGCTACAGGTGCAGGCGTTCCCGGCAGAAAGCCGTTACCGTTACGCCAACCTTTCCGCCTGCTACAGCCAGAATACGCTGTGCGCCATGCTGACGTTGCTGATGATGCTGCTGGCCGTTGGCGTGATGGCATTATGTGCCGGGCTGTTCCGGGTGATCGGCATTGAATATTTCCATGAGCTGTTTTTCGATACGCCGCTGTTTATGCATCTGGTGTTCGGCCTGCTGCTGGGCATCAGTATCGTCACCTGCCGCACGCAACCGGCGCTGATGAATACCACCCGCAATATCATCCGTTTTATTCTCAAAGGCCTGCTGCCGCTGGTGGCGTTCGTTGCGCTGATTTTTCTGTTCGCCCTGCCGTTCACCGGCCTGACGGTGTTATCGCAAGCCTGGTCCGCAGCCAGTTTGCTGACCACCATGGCGCTCGGCATTCTGCTGCTGGTTAACGTGGTACGCGAAACCGATCACGCTGAAAAACCGTATCCGCGGGCGATCCGTTTGCTGGTGAATGCGGCGATTTTACTGCTGCCGGTGTATGCCGTGCTGGCGCTGTATTCCACCGGCCTGCGCGTTTCGCAATACGGCTGGACGCCGCAACGTCTGTGGGCGGTGCTGGTGATCAGCGTGACGCTGATCGCCGCCCTTTGCTACAGTTTTTCGGTGATCGATAAACGCCCGGACTGGCTGCCGCGTATTACCCAATTCAATAAGCCGTTGTCGCTGCTGGTGGTCATTCTGGTGATGACGGCCAACAGCCCGCTGCTCGATCCTTACCGTATCAGCGTCAACAATCAGATTGCGCGACTCGACAGCGGCAAAACGCAGGCGAAGGATTTCGATCTGAAGATGCTGCGTTTCGATACCGGTCGCCGTGGCAACGAGGCGCTGACAGCGCTGCAACAACACCCCGCGTTTACTGCCGATCCGCGCCTGCAGGTCACACTGAAAAATATGATCGCGCAGACATCACGCTGGGGCGCTTACGATGATAAAGAGCATGCTGCACTGGCGGAAAATTATCGCGTGGAAGATGCTAAGAAGATGATTCAGCTCGCGAAAGGCGCGGTATCCCCCGACGACACCTGGTGGAAAAACCTGCCGCAGCTGGATGAATACCGCAACACACTGCGCGACTGTCACAGCCTGCAGGGCGCGTGTATCGTCAATACGCTGGATTTAAACAACGACCGGCAGAAAGAAGTTTTCCTCTGTAATACGCTGGATACGCCTTCCGTCAACTGCCGTATTTACGCCAGACAGGCCGGGAAATGGGCGCAAACGGGAGAACTTTATCTGTATGAAGAAAAGGATAACCCTGCGCTGATCACTGCCCTGCGCAACGGCGAGGTCAAACCGGTAACGCGTAAATGGGCTGACGTACAGATTGACGGTAAACGCCGGGTCATTCATTACAAACACGACGAAGAATAACCGCCTCCCCTTCACCGGCAGATTTCTGCCGGTGAATCCCGCTTTATTTTCCCGGCATCATGCGCAGTAAGGTGTCATCTTTGCGCAAGTAATGATGATAAATCGCTGCCAGCGCGTGCAGGCCAATCAGGTAATAACCGCAGTTTGCCAGGAATTCATGCGCCGTTTTCACCGTGCGGCGTACATCGGGATCCGGCGTCACAAACTGTGGCACCGGCCAGCCGAATAAAAACCACTCCCGCCCGCCAAACTCCAGCGTCAAAATCCCCAGCACCGGCAACGACAGAAACAGCAGATATAACACCCCATGCACTGCATGGGACGCGGTTTTTTGCCAGCGCGGCACGGGCGGCGTGATCGCCGGTGTCGCATGGCGGGTCCGCAGGAAAATGCGCACAAACATCAGCAACCAGACACAAATCCCGAAATTAAAATGCAGCAAACGCACCAGCGGCTGATTATCTTCAGGGAAATAATCACGGGTCAGCATCGCCGTGTAGGTCAGAATAATCATCAGTAACGTTGCCCAGTGCAGGCTGATCTGCGACAGCGAATAACGGGTTTTCATGAGTAATTTCCTCGCCGGAGGATAACGTGTGGAAAACAGGAATATTGCCCTTAGTATAGAAAGGAATTGCGCAGACTTTGTGGATATACCCGCAACAGGGATTAAACGCGGCAGACATTCACCTTTCCGCTCATAATGACAGGAAAAGTGAATAATTTGACCGGTGATGTTCCCTGCCTGTCCGCACCGCTCTTTATAATCAACGCACACTGAAATAGCATTGTCTGATGCGGAGTTTACGATGAAATTGATTAGCCAGAGTTTTGAGAACGGTGCACCTATCCCGGGTGAGTTTTCATTTGCCGTGAAAGATACCCAAAACCACATTGCACTTTCCGATAATAAGAACCCGCACCTGGCGTGGAGTGATGTGCCGGAAAATACCCGTTCGTTTGTGCTGGTGTGTGTGGATCCGCACGTACCAGGCCGCCCGGACGACGTGAATCAGGAAGGCAAAGTGGTGCCAGCTTCGCTGCCGCGCATCGATTTATTCCACTGGCTGCTGGTGGATATTCCGGCAGATGCTCGCGAAATCGCCGCAGGCAGTCACAGCAACAGCGTGACGCCGCACGGCAAACCCGCGCTGCCCGCCAGTGCCGGAATGCGTCATGGCATCAACGGCTATACCGCATGGTTTGGCGATGATGAAAACATGGGCGGCGACTATTACGGTTACGACGGCGCGTGCCCGCCGTGGAACGATGAACGGGTGCATGACTACGTATTTACGCTGTATGCGCTGGACATTGAAAAACTGGATTTGCAGGATAAATTCTTTGGCCCGGATGTGTTGCAGGCCATCGAAGGTCACGTTCTGGCGCAGGCCAGCCTGACCGGCACCTACACGTTAAATCCCAATCTGGATTAAAGTCCGCAGGCAGGAGAAACCATGTCCTCTGAGCAGCACAGTCACGCCGTGAGTCTTTTGCCAAATAAATTGCCGGTCAGTCATGACCGGCTTTTTTCACGGGCCGAGCCTTATCTGCAACAGCCTCATCAGGTGTCGAATTTTCGTTTTTTTGAGCCTTCGCTGCTGCGGGTAAATTCTGGTCAGCTGGCGCTGCGCCATGAAAACGGCACGTCGGTGCAGCTTGGGAATTCGGAACATCTGATCGTGGTGTCGCAGCATACGCTGGCGCACGTCAGTAAAACGCCGGACGCGGCAAACGGTTTTTTCTCGTCGCTGTATCTGGGGTTTTCACCTGCGCTGGTAGCGGAATTTTATCGCGATAACGCCCGGCTTCTGACTGCGCTGTCGCCGCTGAACGGGTTTGAAACTCTCCCGCTGGATGACGAATTACGCGATACGCTCGATTTTTGCCTGCGCGGGATCGGCAATCCGGCCAGTCATACAGTGCAGCGAAATCGTCTTACCGCCGTACTTATCGCGCTGGCAGAACGCCGCATATTGTTTATGCCGCGCGCCGCAGAACCGCTCGGTACACGTCTTACCGCCCTGCTGGCGGCCGCGCCGGAATTTGCCTGGACGGCCGCCAGCGCCAGCCAGCAACTGGCGATGAGCGAAGCCACGCTGAGAAGGCGTCTGGTGGAAGAGCAAATCAGTTTTCGCACGTTGTTGCAGGATATCCGCATGCATCATGCGATCACCCTGCTGCAAACCACGCGCTGGAATCTTTCGCAAATCGCGGATGCCTGCGGTTATCGGGCCAGCTCGCGTTTTTCCCTGCGCTTCAAAGAGCGTTTTGGCTGTTCGCCTGCCGATATTCGCTGAACAAACCGGCCGCATAAAAACAAAAAAGCCAGTCATCTGAATGACTGGCTTTCATTTATCGCTTTTAGCGCATCAGAATATTATTCGTTAACGGCCTGTTCCGGCTCCACAGGCGGTTCACCCGCCGTTTTTTTCGGTGGCAGCAAACCGTCTGCCCGGAACATCGCTTTGATGCCGCGCACCGCCTGGCGGATCCTGTCCTGATTCTCGATCAGGGCGAAACGCACATGGGTATCGCCGTAATCACCAAAACCAATGCCCGGCGACACACAAACTTTAGCGTCGGCCAGCAGACGTTTGGCGAATTCCAGTGACCCTAAATGCGCATATGCAGGCGGAATTTTTGCCCAGACATACATCGACGCTTTCGGATTTTCCACCATCCAGCCCGCTTCATGCAGCCCGCGTACCAGCACGTTACGGCGCTGGCGATATTGCTCGGCAATGTCTTTCACGCATTGCTGATCCCCTTCCAGCGCCGCGATGGCCGCCACCTGCAACGGCGTGAAGGTGCCGTAATCGTGATAACTTTTGATACGCGCCAGCGCGCTGACCAGTTCAGGATTACCGACCATAAAACCGATGCGCCAGCCCGCCATGTTGTAACTTTTCGACAGCGTGAAGAATTCCACCGCAATGTCTTTTGCACCCGGCACCTGCATGATTGACGGCGCTTTCCAGCCGTCGTATACGATGTCGGCATACGCCAGATCGTGGATCACCAGCACGTTGTATTGCTTAGCCAGTGCCACCACGCGCTCGAAGAAATCCAGCTCCACGCACTGCGCCGTCGGGTTGGACGGGAAGCCGAGGATCATCATTTTCGGCCGCGGAATGGTTTCGCGAATGGCTTTTTCCAGCTCGGCAAAGAAATCCACACCTTCAGCCAGCGGCACAGAACGCACCTGCGCACCGGCAATCACGGCACCATAAATGTGGATCGGATAACTTGGGTTGGGCACCAGAACGGTGTCGCCGTGATCGAGCGTCGCCAGCATCAGATGTGCCAGCCCTTCTTTCGAACCGATAGTGACGATAGCTTCACTTTCAGGGTCGATCTCTACCTGATAACGATCGGCATACCAGCGGGAAATCGCACGACGCAGACGCGGAATGCCGCGTGAGGTCGAGTAACCGTGCGTGTCTTCACGCTGCGCAACCTGCACCAGTTTTTCCACAATGTGCGGCGGTGTCGGGCCGTCGGGGTTACCCATACTAAAATCGATAATGTCTTCGCCACGATGGCGTGCGGCCATTTTCAGTTCAGCGGTAATGTTGAAAACATAAGGGGGAAGACGATCAATACGTGAAAAACGACGGGGTGAACTGGAATCAGCCATAATTTCCTCTGGGATACGTAAGCGCCCGGACCGTCCGAGCGACGCTGGCCGCGTAACGGCCTTCTACGAACATAACGCAGAGGAAAATGGCTGTCGAGATACTGCGCATTATTTTTTTACTGCGGACGCGGATCGCTCGCCAGCAGCCCCAGCAGCCAGTCGTTTTTCCACTCGTCGCCGATCCGGTAGCTGTCCCGTAAACGGCCTTCCATGAGGAATCCGCATTTTTCCAGCACACGGCGCGAAGCGTCGTTGCCTTCAAGCACGTTGGCCTGCAGACGGTGAAAACCACACTGGTCAAACGCAAAGTTCAGCACTTCGCGCAGGGATTCCGCTGCATAACCTTTGCGCTGATGTTCAGGCGCCAGAATGAATCCGACTTCGCCCTGTTTATAGGGCCGCCAGTCCGGGAAAAATCCGGTCAGTCCCACCGCCGCGCCGGTGTCTTTTTCGCGGATCAGCAGGCACAGCCAGAAATCACTGTAGCGATCCCAGTGACCAAGACGTTGTTCAAAACGGCTATGAACCTGTGCATGGGTTTCGATATCGCCGATAAAACGCATGACGTCCGGGGTCTGATACAGCCGCAAGAAAAATGCCCAGTCGTCAGCCTGGATGGGCTGCATGATCAGCCGCGGCGTGGATAACAAAATCATGTCGGAATGTGCTCCTGTGTCTGGCGATGGTGAAAGTCTGACCTTTTACATATAATAACCGCTGAATCCATTTGGCACGCTTATCTTTCAATCGTGCAAAGAGCCTAATCTGCCATGCCTCACATGTTCGATATGCTGCTGGCGGTCTTCGACCGTGCGGCGCTGATGCTCATCTGTCTGTTCTTCCTCACGCGAACCCCGCTGTTCCGCAAACTGCTGCACAAAGAAAATGAAACCCATACGCCGCTGGAACTGACTGCGGTCACCGCCATTTTCTCGCTGTTCGCCATTTTCGGTACGCTCTCAGGGATCAACGTCGAAGGCTCACTGATCAACGTGCGTACGATCGCGATCATGTCGGGCGGGATCCTGTTCGGGCCGTGGGTCGGGATCATTACCGGCCTGATTTCCGGCACGCACCGTTTCCTGATCGACATTCACGGACCAACGTCTGTTCCGTGCCTCATCACCAGTATTACCGCAGGTTTCCTTTCCGGTTATATCAATAAGAAAGTCAAAAAATCACTGCACTGGAAAGTCGGCATTCTGGGCGGCATGCTGTGCGAAACGCTGACCATGATCCTGATTTTACTGATGGCGCGACCGTTTTCGCTCGGGCTGGATATCGTCATGAACATCGCTGCACCGCTGATCCTCGGAGCCAGTTCCATCGGCCTGATTGTGTTGCTGGTGCAAAGTGTCGAGGATGAAAAAGAGGTGATTGCCGCACGGCAGGCGCGGCTGGCGCTGGATATTGCCAATAAAACGCTGCCGTACTTTCGCAATATAGATGGCCGTAACATAGAAGGCAGGAATATCAACGCCGAATCCCTGGCCAGTATCTGTAGCATTATTCGTGATGATATCGACGCCGATGCGGTGGCGATCACTGATACCAAAAACATTCTGGCGTACGTCGGCGTGGGTGCTGAAGAGTATAATATCGGCCATGAAACGCTGAGTGAGATGACCAAAGCGACGCTGGAAAGCGGTGAAATCACGGTCAGAAACAACGATGAAATGCACCGTACGCCGCAAATTCACTCGCTGATTATTATTCCGCTGTGGGAAAAAGGCGAAGTCACCGGCTCGCTGAAAATCTATTATTGCGACCCGCACCGCATCACTTATTCGCTGAAAGTGATGGCGATCGGGCTGTCGCAAATTATGTCGACGCAGATGGAAGTATCACGCACCGAACAGTTGCGCGAGATGGCCAATAAAGCCGAAATGCGGGCGTTGCAGAGCAAGATAAATCCCCATTTTCTGTTTAACGCGCTGAATGCGATTTCGTCGTCTATCCGCGCCCGCCCCGACGTGGCGCGCCAGCTCATCATCAACCTTTCCCGTTATCTGCGTTATAACCTGGAACTGAACGATGAACTGATCGACCTGCGCAAAGAACTTCATCAGGTACAGGATTACATCGCCATTGAGCAGGCGCGGTTCGGCAGCAAACTGACGGTGATTTATGACATTGATGACGACATTTCGGTGAAAATCCCCAGCCTGCTGATCCAGCCGCTGGTCGAAAACGCCATTGTGCACGGCATCCAGAAATGCAGCGGAAAAGGCGTGGTGGTGATTTCAGTGAAGCATCAGGCTGACGGTATCAGGGTGTCAGTAAAAGATACCGGCCACGGTATTAATCAGGAAACCATTGAACGTGTGGCACGCAATGAAATGCCCGGCAACAAAATCGGCCTGCTCAATGTGCATCACCGCGTTTCATTGCTGTATGGTCAGGGCCTGAGCATCCGCCGTCTTGAGCCAGGCACCGATATTTCGTTTGTTATTACCCACGCTCCTGCAAAAGTCACGCAAGCCCTTGAGAGCAAAATAGCCTGACTACAGGGACGCTTTTTCATTTTACCCGCCCGCCTTTCGGGCCATCGCACCGGGAGATAATTCAGTGAAAGCGATTATCGTCGAAGATGAAGTACCGGCTCAGGAAGAGCTGAGTTATCTGATTAATACCCACAGCAGCATCAGCATTGAAGCAATATTGGATGACGGGCTGGACGTGCTTAAATACCTGCAATCACATGAAGTGGACGCGATTTTTCTCGATATCAGCATCCCTTCCCTTGACGGCGTATTACTGGCGCAAAACATCAGTAAGTTTGCGCATAAACCTTATATCGTGTTTATCACCGCCTATAAGGAGCATGCCGCAGAAGCCTTTGAAATCGAGGCATTTGATTACATTCTTAAGCCTTATCACGAGTCACGCATTGTCACCATGCTGCAAAAGCTGGAGTCACATTTTCGCCGGGATAAAGAGCTGACAGTGAAGGAACCGGGCGATAAACCGGAAGGTGTTGCCCCCGTCGCGGGCAGCACCCCGCGTGTCAGTCACAGCATCAATCTGATCAAAGATGAGCGGATTATCGTTACCGATATCAACGATATTTATTACGCCGCCGCGCAGGAAAAGGTCACGCAGGTATATACCCGCAAAGAAGAATTCACCATGCCGATGAACATCACCGAATTATGCAACCGCCTGCCGGAGGAGCATTTTTTCCGCTGTCATCGTTCGTACTGCGTGAATCTGTCGAAAATCCGCGAGATCGTGCCGTGGTTTAACAACACCTACATTTTGCGGTTAAGTGATTTAGATTTCGAGGTGCCGGTAAGTCGCAGCAAGGTGAAAGAATTCAGGCAGTTAATGCGGTTTTGATCGGGCTTTTGAAATAGAAAGCCCGATTCTTCCGCTAAGTCATTGGAGTTGCAGCAAGGCGGCAAGTGAGAAGATCCCGATGAGCTGACTGATGTCAGTGATTCGGGTCTTCGAGCGCAGCCAACACCGCTGCAACTTCAAGGACGAAGAGGAAGGCCGATAGACTGACGCAGGTACGCCCCGGCACCCACAAGCCCCGGCTGATCGTGCGTGATCAGGAACACCGGAATATCCATCAGGTAATCTTTGAAGCGGCCTTTGTCTTCAAACGCGGCACGAAAACCGGAAGCTTTGAAGAAGTCCAGGAAGCGCGGAACAATGCCGCCGGCAATGTACACGCCGCCGAAGGTCCCCATGTTCAGCGCCAGGTTGCCACCGAAACGCCCCATGATGACGCAGAACAGCGACAGTGCGCGGCGACAATCCAGATTTTCGTCTGCCAGCGCCAGTTCTGTCACGTCTTTCGGTTTGAAGTTTTCCGGCACGCGGTTATCTGATTTAACAATGGCACGGTAGAGATTCACCAGCCCCGGACCGGAGAGAATACGCTCGGCAGAAACGTGCCCCATTTCGGTACGCAACTGCTCAAGAATGATGTCTTCTTCTTCGCTGTTTGGCGCGAAATCAACATGGCCGCCTTCGCCCGGCAGACTCAACCATTGGTTATTGGCATGAATTAAGTGTGCGACGCCCAGCCCCGTGCCAGCACCGTAAATCACTGCCGGTTTGCCGTCCTGCGCTTTTTTACCGCCGAACTGCAACAGGTCATCTTCTTTCAGCATCGGGATCGCCATCGAAACGGCGGTGAAGTCATTGATCACTTCCAGATGTTGCAGGCCAAGGTTTTTCTTCATTTCGGCAATGGAAAAGGCCCACGTATGGTTGGTCATGGCCACCCAGTCGCCAGTGATCGGGCAGGCGATGGCAATACATGCATCCTCAACATCCTGATGCTGCTGCGCGAGGTACTCACGCACCACGGCTTCGAGGCTGTCGTAATCCAGCCCGGAGAAAGTCTTAGACTGAGAAATATCGCCGCTGTCCAACGCGCAAAGCGCCAGGCGGCAGTTGGTGCCCCCGACATCGCCCACCAGGGAGTATTTGGTCATGTTATTCTCCGCAAAAGTAAATTCATTATGCTGCGCATTTGCGCCAAATTCGTGTGGGCAAAATAGCGGTAATTGCTATACGCTGCAACGCAGTTTTGAAGCAACCCACATTTATGCAGCATGCCACACAAAATAATGTCGACAGCCCGCAAACCGACTTTGCCGGGATTCATCTAAGCTATCAGAGCAAACAAAATTATAAATAAGGAAATACGTGCATGTTCCATCCCCGCACCAGAGTCATGTTAGCTTTTGCCCTGCCCGCGATCATTATTGGCGTGATGTCCAGCCTGGTTCTGGTATTCGTCATGATGATTTCTGGCGCGCTGCAAAATCTGCTGTGGGAGAACATTCCCGCCGTGCTGAATATCAATACACAATCCGCCAGCTGGACGCTGTTTATGCTGACACTGACCGGCATTGGCGTCGGCGCCATCATTAAGTATATGCCAGGCCACGCCGGGCCGGATCCTGCCACGGAATCTCTGATTGGCGCCCCGGTGGCAGTCAGCGCTTTACCTGGGCTGGCGCTGGCGCTGATGGTCGGACTGGCAGGCGGTGTCAGTCTGGGGCCGGAACATCCGATTACAGTGATTAATATCGCGCTGGTGGCGGCAATAGGATCCCGTTTATTGCCCGCAGTGCCAACGACGGACTGGGTGATCCTGGCGGCGGCCGGGACTATCGGCGCGTTGTTCGGCACGCCGGTGGCAGCCGCGCTGATTTTTTCGCAAACCCTCGGCACCAGCAAAGATGTGCAGTTATGGGATCGCCTTTTTGCGCCATTGCTCGCCGCGGGCGCTGGCGCCATCACCACCGATCAGTTTTTTCAGCCCGATTTTTCGCTCAGCATTCCGTCGTATGACGCCGCCAGCCTGATGGATATTTTCAGCGGGTCAGTCGTGGTGCTGATTGCCATCGCGCTGGGGATGATTGCCGTCTGGTTGTTCCCGCATGTTCACCGGATGTTTAACAATATTCAGAATCCGGTATTGCGCCTGGGTATTGGCGGGTTTGTGCTGGGTTTACTGGCGCTGACAGGCGGGGAAATTACCCTGTTTAAAGGGCTGGATGAAATGAAGGAACTGGCACATTCCAATGCGTTGTTTGAGATGGGGCCGCTGCTGGCGATCACCCTGACCAAACTGGCGGCGTTAGTGGTGGCGGCAGCCTGCGGTTTTCGTGGCGGACGCATTTTCCCGGCGGTGTTTGTCGGGGTATCGCTTGGCCTGATGTTGCATCAGTACGCACCGGATGTGCCGGCGGCGGTGACCGTTTCATGCGCCGTCATGGGCATGGTGCTGGTGGTGACACGCGACGGCTGGCTCAGCTTGTTTATGGCCGCAGCGGTGGTGCCGGGGCTGAAATTATTGCCGCTACTGTGCATCGTGATGCTGCCAGCCTGGCTGATGCTGGCAGGTAAACCGCTGATGCAGGTGGCAAAACAGCGGCTCAACCGGCCGGTCCCGGAAGAAGATTAATCCTGCTTTAGTGCAAACTCCGCCGCCGCCAGCGCATGAATGGCGGTGGTGTCAAAAACCGGCACGCTCGCGTCTTCAGCGCCCACCAGCAGGGTGATTTCGGTACATCCGAGAATAATGCCTTCCACGCCCTGCTGTTCTAATTTGCCAATAATCCGCCGGTATTCTGCGCGGGAATCCTCCTTAATCCTGCCCAGGCACAGCTCTTCATAAATAATGCGATGAACAATCGCGCGGTCAGCTTCATCCGGCGTCACCACGTCAATCTGATGTTTTTCCTGCAAACGTCCGCGATAGAAATCCTGTTCCATGGTGAAACGCGTGCCGAGCAGACCGATTTTATGCAGCCCCTGTCCGGTGATTTTGTCAGCCGTCGCATCGGCGATATGCAACAGCGGCAGGCCGCCGATCCGCTCGATATCGTCTGCCACTTTATGCATGGTGTTGGTACACACAACGATGACCTCCGCCCCTGCACGCGCCAGTGAATTCGCGGCGTTACCAAGAATTTCACCTGCCTGCTGCCAGTCACCGGCCATTTGCAGCTTTTCGATTTCATAAAAATTGACGCTGTAGAGAAACAGTTTGGCAGAATGCAATCCCCCCAGTTGCTGCTTCACATGCTCGTTAATCATGCGGTAATACGGCACGGTAGATTCCCAGCTCATGCCACCAATCAACCCTAACGTTTTCATTTGCACACCCTGTGTTTATGCGGATGGCAAAACCATAACCGACAAAAAGCCCGCGGACAAAGAAAATGTCGGCGGGCTTTTTTGTGCATTCAGCGATGCGGATTAATGTTTGGCCGGGCAATCCTCTGCGGCCAGACGGCGGTCCATCCAGCGCTGGCGCAACGTGTCGTAAACCCAGTTGTAGGCCACGGTATACGGCAGGAAGAACAGGAAGAACCCGACTTCCAGCATAAAGGCGTCCAGCAGCCCGATCCCCAGCCACAGTGCGGCAACCGGCAGACCAATCATAATAAATCCACCTTCGAACCCCAGCGCGTGCGCCACGCGGATTTTAAATGTCCGCACCACGCGGGAAACCGGCCAGAATTTGTCGAACAGGCTGTTATAAACGATGTTCCAGACCATCGCTGTCGTCGACAGCATGATCGCCAGCGCGCCCATTTCCCAGACCGGTTTGTTCAGCGCCCAGGCTGCTGCCGGTGCCGAAATCAGTACCGCGATTGTTTCAAAACCCACCGCGTGGAAAATGCGTTCGCCGAACGTTTTCTGAGAGATATTCCGTGTTTGCTTAGACATAAAAACCTGCCTGATTCCTGATCATTGTTACGTGACGGCTGTCACAGGCAGTCATTATCATCACTAAATAAGATAGTTAAAAGATAGAAAGTATCGATAAAATAGATAGATCAGAACCAGAAGGAGTACCTGATGCGCTATTCACCGGAAGCCCTGATGGCTTTTGTCGAAGCGGCCGATACCGGATCGTTTTCAGCAGCGGCGCGTAAACTGCGCAAGAGTCAGTCGAGTGTCAGTACGGCGATCGCCAATCTGGAAGTGGATCTGGGCGTAACACTGTTTGACCGCCAGAGTCGCCAGCCGGTGCTGACACCAGCCGGACAACGCGTGCTCAGCCACGTTCAGGCGATTCTGGCGGCCAGCGAACGCCTCGATGAACTGGCGGTGCGTTTATCGACGCAGGTGGAAACCCGCCTGACGTTTGTGCTGTCTGACACTTACCAGCCGACTCACCACGAGGCGCTGCTGCGCCGGTTTGAACGCCGGTATCCGGATATCGAATTTGAATGTCAGATCGCCGAAGATCAGGATGTGATCGACCTGTTGCAGTCTGGCCGTGCCCATGTCGGCATGGTGGAAGTACAGGCGAGTTATCCGCCGGACATTGGTGTGGCGCGTTTACCGGAACAAACGGATATGTCGGTATTTTGCAGCTGTGAACATCCGCTGGCAAAAATCACCAATCTGCAACCGGAGCAGTTGCACACCTTCCGCCAGCTTTGCCTGCAGCCTTACAGCCGTCGTGAAATGCCGCGGGCGCGGGGTCAGATCTGGTCAGCGCCCAGTTATCTGATGTTGCTGGAAATGGCGGAACAGGGATTTGGCTGGGCGACACTGCCGCACTGGCTGGTGAAACAGTTCGGACATGACAAACTGGTCAGCCTGCCGATGCGCGGCTGGCCGAAGCAGATATCGGTGGATGCGGTCTGGAGTAAAAACAATCAGCCCGGTCCGGCGGGTTGGTGGTTCATCGACCAGCTGACTGTCCCGCCATCACCGGAAACTGATTTATTGCCCTGAGTTACGCTGCGCCAGCGATTTAGTCACTGAGTTGAGCAGTTCAGGAATATCCATTTTTGGCAAAATGACTTCTATCCAGGCCATCTGCCGCCGTGCGGTTGCCTTTGCTATCGCTTCTTTCAGCGCCTGCGGCGAATCCGCCCGCGCACTGAAGACTTCTTTACCGCCGAAGGCCGCCGGGAACTGTGTCCAGTTCCACTGCGCGATGTCGTTGTAGCGCTGGGTTTCGCCGTGTATCGCCCGTTCGACGGTATAACCGTCATTGTTAATCACAAAAATAATCGGCGGCAGGCCATAACGGATGGCCGCACCTAATCCCTGCAAGGTGAGCTGTGCGGAGCCATCGCCAATCAGCAGCACGACACGGCGGTCCGGTACGGCAATCTGTACACCAAATGCGGCGGGCAGCGTGAAACCGATTGAGCCCCATAACGGCTGGACGACGAACTGGCAATCCTGCGGCAAATTCAGCGCCGCCGCGCCAAAACAGGCGGTGCCCTGCTCAGCGACCAGCACATCTCCCGGTTGCAGGAAATCCTGAATCTGTTGCCAGAAGGCATATTGTCCGAGGCTGTTATCGTGCGACAACGGCAATGCGTTGTGTTTAACAGGATAAGGCGTCCGGCCGGAAGCCAGTTCAGCGGTCAGGCGGTGCATCACGCTGACCGTTTTTTCGAGCGGCAGCTGATGGAAGATCTTATCGCCCACGCGGGCAAAAAAGGGCTGAAGGTCGATGCATTTTCCGGACGGAAGCTGCTGGGTAAAACCGGCGGTGATGGTGTCAGTAAATTTCACCCCGACCGTGATCACCACATCAGCCCCTTCAATCGCTTCTTTCGTTGACGGTGCGCTGGCGGCCCCCGAATAAGTGCCAGCAAAATGCGCCTGCTGCTCGTTGAATAAACCTTTACCCATCAGCAATGTTGAATGCGCCAGCGGCACTTCTTCCATCCACTGTTCCAGCGCCTTTTTAACCTTGAAGCGGTCTGCCAGAAAATCCGCCAGCAACGAAACACGGCTTGCGCCCCGCAACTGCTTTTCAGCGGCGGCAGTAAAAGCTTCCAGAGAAGAAGCCGAGAAAGGCGGCTGACGCGCAGGTAACGCATGCGCACGGGTACTGACCGGCAAAGCGGCCACATCGCTGGGCAATAACAGGTAACCCGGCCGCGAGCTGTACATCACTTCTTCAATCACACGGTCGATTTCAGCCAGGGCATTTTCCGGTGTGAGGGACGCCTGCGCCACGCTGACCGGAGCTGACATCCGCATGAAATGACAGAATTCGCCATCTCCCAGCGTGTGATGCAGCAGCTCACCTTTACGCTGAGACGTCAGCGCTGGCGCACCCACGATATGCACGACGGGCACATATTCCGCATAACTACCGGCAATGCCATTCAGTGCGCTCAGTTCGCCGACACCAAATGTCGTCAGCAACGCCGCAATACCTTTGGTACGGGCGTAACCATCTGCGCCATAGGCGGCATTTAATTCATTGGTACAGCCAACCCAGGTGATTTGCTGATGATTAATCACACTGTCGAGGAATTTCAGATTGTAATCGCCCGGCACGCCAAACAACTCGGAGATCCCGCTGAGTGATAAACGATCTAAGAGATAGTCACCTACTGTGTATTCATTAACCATGACGATCCTCTGTGAAAAATAAAGTAACCAGTTAATCCCACTAATATGAGTATTACTCCAAACCGGGGGACAGCACATTTATTATTCGAAATAAGGCATGGCAACGCAGAGTTACACCCCTGCACTGTGTTAATGCAGGGAAGCGGATTCAGCAGTAAAGGTAATAGGCAGGAAGAATAGTCACGGTAATCAACGATCCTGCGTACAAGGATTGTTCCGGATGTGATCTGATTAGCTGGAAATGCTTGTGAAAGCGCATACACTAAAATTGGTTTTTTATGACATTTATAACCTTCTGTTCACTTCTGAATTTATTATAAGGACTCACATGGTGTATCAAGCCAGTCCAACCCGTTACGAGAATATGGAATACCGTCGCTGTGGCCAGAGCGGTCTGAAACTGCCCGCCGTTTCCCTGGGTTTGTGGCATAACTTCGGCGATAACGCCCATTTTGAGAATGGCCGGAAACTGATCCGCCATGCTTTCGACCATGGGATCACCCATTTCGATCTGGCCAATAACTACGGCCCGCCTCCGGGTTCGGCAGAACAGCATTTCGGCCGCATCCTGCAGGAAGATTTATTGCCTTATCGCGATGAGCTGATTATTTCCTCCAAAGCCGGTTACACCATGTGGGACGGCCCGTACGGAGACTGGGGCTCGAAAAAATATCTGGTCGCCAGCCTGAATCAGAGCCTGAAACGCATGGGGCTGGAGTACGTGGATATTTTCTATCATCACCGTCCTGACCCTGACACACCGCTGGAAGAAACCATGGCCGCGCTGGATTTGATCGTGCGTCAGGGCAAAGCCCTGTACGTCGGTTTGTCGAATTATCCGGCAGAACGCGCCAAAAAAGCGTTTGAAATCCTGAAAGATCTTGGCACACCGTGCCTGATCCATCAGCCGAAATATTCCATGTTCGAGCGCTGGGTTGAGGCTGATCTGCTGGATACGCTGGCGGATAACGGCGTCGGGTCTATCGCCTTCTCACCGCTGGCAGGCGGCGTGCTGACTGACCGTTATCTGGCGGGCATTCCTGAAGATTCCCGCGCAGCCAGCGGCAGTAAGTTCCTGACAGCAGATCAGCTGACGGAAGAGAAGCTGGCAAAAGTGCGTAAGCTGAATGATATTGCGCAGGCACGCGGTCAGAAGCTGTCGCAGATGGCGCTGGCGTGGGTTCTGCGCGGCGACCGCGTGACGTCCGTCCTGATTGGTGCCAGTAAAACCAGCCAGATCGACGATGCCGTGGGCATGGTCTCTCACCGTCATTTCAGCACAGAAGAACTGGCGGCGATCGAAGGGATTTTAGTGTAAGCGATTACCCTGCGGTATAAAAAACGCGCCTTTATGGAGGATTCGTAAGCAAACCGTTAAGGCGCGTAAATCATTCAAAACAGGATTGTAAGCAATAGTACCGGTGCCCTCTTCCCCTTATAACTGTCAGCATAAATTATAAGGAATCTGGGGCCACTCATGTTAAAGCCGGTACTTTTTGCCACATTGTTCTTTACCCTGCTCCCTGCGGCGGCACCCACCGTGCAGGCCAGCAGCTTCAGCCTGAATACGCCGGGCCTTTCTATCAATATCGGTGATCGCGACAGGCGGGGTTATTACTGGGACGGCTATGACTGGCGTAACCCAGGCTGGTGGAATGGTTACCGTGGTCACCACTATGGTGCACGCAGCCCGCGCGGCTATTACTGGGATGGTTATCGCTGGCGCGATCATGGCTGGTGGAACGAACGCCATCCGCCACGTCGTCCGATGCCGCCACCGCGTTATCATCACAGCGACCACGGACGTCCGCATTATGATCACGGCCGCGGGCCGGATCGGGGTCGCGGCCATGATGATCGCCGGGGCGGGCATGGCGATCACCGCCATTAATCAACGGAATAAAACAAAAACGGGACAGCGCAAACTGTCCCGTTTTTTATTATCTGTCGCTGGCGAAGGCGTTATTTCAACATACCTGTCAGCAGATAAAGGTTAAGGCTGACGACGATCAGCACGATGACCCGCCCCGCCCACTGCACGGTTTTAGTATTCACCATCTCGCCCATCAGGCTGCGGTTACCGGTAAAAGCCAGCAACGGCAGCAATGCCAGCGCAATCCCGAAGCTCAGCAATACCTGGCTCATCACCAAAATACGTGTGGCATCTAATCCCATCAGGATCACAATAAAAGACGGCATCATGGTCACGGTACGGCGAACCCACAGCGGAATGTAGAATTTCACGAACCCCTGCATCACTACCTGTCCGGCCAGCGTGCCGACAACTGTAGAAGATAAACCGGCTGCCACCAGACTCAGACCGAAGGTGGTCGCAGCAGCGTGGCCGAGCAACGGTTGCAGCGTCAGATAGGCTTCATCCAGCTCACTGATCCCGCTGTGTCCGCTGAAATGGAATGCCGCCGCAGCCGTCGCCATCATCGCCAGATTCACAAAACCGGCGATGGTCATGGCAATACCGACATCCAGCTTGGTGGCTGAATAACGCTGCGCTTTGGACGCCTTGCCGCCCCGCTGAGTCAGCGAAGAGTGCAGATAAATGACATGCGGCATAATGGTTGCGCCGAGCACACCCGCGGCCAGATACACCGAATCGGCGGTTGGCAGTGCGGGGATTAACATGCCTTTGCCCAGCGCCAGCATGCTTGGCTGCGAGAAGAACAATTCAACAATATAAGCCGCAGCAACAAACAACAGTAAACCGGCGATCACCAGTTCCAGCGGCTTTTGCCCGCGTTTTTGCAGCCCAAGGATAATAAAGGTGGCAATCCCGGTAAGTACTGCGCCCTGTAACAGGGAAACCCCGAGAAGCAATTTGAAGCCAATGGCGGCGCCAATAAATTCGGCCAGATCGGTGGCCATTGCGATAATCTCCGCCTGCACCCAGTAAGCCCAGACGGCCGGACGCGGGAAACGATCGCGGATATGTTCGGCCAGGTTTTTGCCGGTCGCGATACCGAGTTTGGCAGACAACAACTGGATCAACATCGCCATGACGTTGGCCCATACCACCACCCACAGCAACTGATAGCCATAAGAAGCACCGGCCTGAATATTCGTCGCAAAGTTGCCCGGATCGATATAACCAATGGCGGCGATAAAGGCCGGTCCCATCAGTGAAAGCTTCATCTTTCTGGACGCGCGGCCTGCAGATTCGGCCCGGCTGTTCAGCATAGTTAGTTAACCCTTACAATTATTACGCTTACATCAATGATATCTAATTGATAATGATTATCAAGTGCATTTGGAATGATCTGAGTGATTACTCTGATAGGCAGCAGCAGTAAGCGAGAAGGTAATAACTGAGGGGGTGATTCGCTCACCCGGCTTCAGAAAGCCAGACGCAGCGCACTTTCCTAAAACAGACATTAACGGGCCAGATTCAGAACGCATTACGGCACATGATAAAACTAGCACAGGAATGCTAATTGTGCTTAGTTTTATTAACATCTTGATTTTTTGTGTGATGGGCCGCGATTTGTTGCAATTCGTGTCTGTAATTTCTATATTTGCAATCGACTTCACGTTTTAAATGTACGCGTTACATAAAATGACCGTCGAAATATAGCCTGCCTCTAATTTGGAGCACCCATGTCCCGAATATTGCACTTTGTATTAGCGTTGGCCGTTGTCGCTGCACTCGCTTTACTGGTGAGCCGTGACCGGAAAAATATCCGTTTACGCTTCATCGTTCAGCTGTTGGTCATCGAAGTCTTGTTAGCCTACTTCTTCCTGAATTCTTCTGTTGGTTTAGGTTTTGTGAAAGGCTTCTCAGACTTGTTTGAAAAATTATTAGGATTCGCTGCGGAAGGGACCGGCTTCGTATTTGGAGGCATGAGCGATAAAGGATTAGCGTTCTTCTTCTTGAAAGTCTTGTGTCCGATCGTGTTTATTTCTGCGTTGATCGGTATTTTACAACACATTCGTGTACTGCCTTTCGTCATCCGTATTATCGGTACGGTTCTGTCGAAAATTAATGGCATGGGAAAACTGGAATCTTTCAACGCCATCAGCTCCCTGATTTTGGGTCAGTCAGAAAACTTTATCGCGTATAAAGATATTCTGAGCAAAATGTCTGAAAAACGTATGTACACCATGGCTGCCACAGCAATGTCGACGGTTTCTATGTCGATTGTGGGTGCGTACATGACCATGCTGGAACCGCGCTTTGTTGTTGCTGCGCTGGTGCTCAACATGTTCAGTACCTTCATCGTACTGTCGTTGATCAACCCTTATAAGGTTGATTCAGAAGAAGACCTGCAAATCGGTAATACGCACCAGGGTCAGAGCTTCTTTGAAATGCTGGGTGAATACATCCTGGCAGGCTTCAAAGTGGCTATCATCGTTGCAGCCATGTTGATTGGTTTCATCGCACTGATTTCATGCCTGAATGCGTTGTTCGACGTGGTATTCGGTATCACCTTCCAGGGCGTGCTGGGTTATGTCTTCTATCCATTCGCGTGGATGATGGGCGTACCAAGTCACGAAGCCTTGCAGGTAGGCAGCATCATGGCAACCAAACTGGTTTCCAATGAATTCGTTGCGATGTTGGATCTGCAGAAAGTAGCAACCGAACTTTCACCACGCGGCGTGGGCATCCTGTCCGTGTTCCTGGTGTCTTTCGCAAACTTCTCTTCCATCGGTATCGTTGCCGGCGCTATCAAAGGCCTGAACGAACATCAGGGCAACGTGGTTTCACGCTTCGGCCTGAAACTGCTGTACGGCTCAACGCTGGTCAGCGTGTTGTCTGCTTCTATCGCGGGTCTGGTACTGGCGTAAGTAAGCAAATACAGAACGACGAGAAAGGCGCTCCGGCGCCTTTTTTTATGTCTGCGATTCAGCGCAGTAAAACAGGCAGGAGAAATGACAAAGCGCCAAAAGCAAAAAACCCGCCGAAGCGGGTTTCTTTAATATTTGGTGGAGATAAGCGGGATCGAACCGCTGACCTCTTGCATGCCATGCAAGCGCTCTCCCAGCTGAGCTATACCCCCACACGAGGTCGTACACATTTACTTTTTTGTTTCCCTGGGAAGGAAACAGCCAACTTGCTCTGGAAAGGAAGTTGGTGGAGATAAGCGGGATCGAACCGCTGACCTCTTGCATGCCATGCAAGCGCTCTCCCAGCTGAGCTATACCCCCAATTCATGCCCGTAAAAACGGGTGAACGGGGCGCATAATATGAAACGTCGCTACCCCTGTCAACGGCTAAATCCGTTTCTCAATTCAAGCGCTGAAAAAGCCGCCAAATCCCCCATTCCACAGGGAAAAATCCTCTGCCATCAGGGAAATTTTCAGACAGACGCTTTGTTTTACAATTTGTCCGCCAGCCCGCATTTTTCCTAGCTTTCTGATCTGCTTACGCATTTCCTTAACATCTATGTCCGAATGATTAATAAAATGTTAGCAGACTATGATAATCGCCTTGTTTTGAGATAAATCTCAGAATAGACTTCTCGCGCAATAATCATAACTTACACCATTCGAGCACTCCCATGTCCTTGTATTCACCTAAAGAAATCGCATCCATCGCCGTCACAGCGGGCGTTAATAAAAGCCGCGCCACCGTGTTGAATTTGTTAATTTTGGGCTTTCTGGCTGGCGCATTCATCGCCACCGGTTTCCTTCTGGATCTGCATGTAATAGGGACATTACCTGCATCCTGGGGTTCATTCAGTAACTTGCTTGGCGCTGCCGTCTTCCCGGTAGGCATCATTCTGACCGTGTTAGCAGGGGGAGAACTGCTGACCGGTAATATGATGACCTTACCTATCGCCTGGTTCGCGCGTCAGATCAGCCTTTACGCGGTGCTGCGTAACTGGTTCTGGGTCACTGTCGCTAACCTGCTGGGCAGCCTGGCAGTGGCCTATTTCTTCGGCCACGTTCTGGGGCTGACGGAAGGCGCTTTCCTGAGCAAAACGGTGGCAACCGCCACCGCGAAGGTCAACGCAGACTTCATGCATGCGTTCATTTCCGGTATCGGCTGTAACTGGCTGGTGTGTCTGGCAATCTGGCTGGCCTTCGCCAGCAAAGAAGTTGGCGGCAAAGTGATCGGCATGTGGTTCCCGGTTATGGCGTTCGTGGCCATCGGCTTCCAGCACGTGGTAGCAAATATGTTCATCGTGCCTGCGGCAATCTTTGCCGGTGCGCTGAGCTGGTCAGAATACCTGCCTAACTTCGTGGCCGTGTTCCTCGGTAACGCCGTAGGTGGTGCGGGCTTCGTTGGCCTGATGTATTTCCTGGCCTACCGCCCGACCGTTGAAACACCGGCAACTGAACAACGTTAATTAAGACGTTTTTCACACCCGGGTTTTACGAAAAGAAAAAGCCAGCCGGTTTCCCGCGCTGGCTTTTTTATCGCTATTTAACCGCCATTACTGTGCTTGTGTTTCGCGCTCAGCAATAAAGGCTAACGCCATATCGATACGCGCCAGCACACGGCTCTGGCCGATAGCGTGAACGGTGACATCAACACCCGGTGACTGGCCTGCGCCCGTTACCGCAACGCGCAGTGGCATACCAACTTTACCCATCCCTACTTCCAGCTCATCCGCCGTGCCCTGAATCGCATGGTGAATGTTTTCAGCGGTCCAGTCAGTGATAGCAGCCAGTTTGGCGCGAACCACTTCCAGCGGCTGACGTGCAACCGGGCGTAAGTGTTTCTTCGCCGCATCGGCATCAAACTCTGCAAAATCTTCGTAGAAGTAACGGCAGGACTCCGCCATCTCTTTCAGCGTCTTGCAACGTTCGCCCAACAGGGTCACGATTTCAAACAGCTGCGGACCGTTACGGGTTTCGATACCCGCCTGCTCAACATGCCACAGCAGATGGGTCGCCACGTAATGCGGATCCATCGTGTTAATGTAGTGATGGTTCAGCCATTGCAGTTTTTCAGTGTTAAACGCACTGGCAGATTTGCTGACATTTTCCAGTGAGAACAGCGCTTTCATTTCGTCGCGGCTGAAAATTTCCTGATCGCCATGAGACCAGCCCAGACGCACCAGATAGTTCAGCAGCGCTTCCGGCAGATAACCGTCATCACGGTATTGCATCACGCCGACCGCACCGTGGCGTTTGGACAGTTTTTTACCGTCGTCACCCAGAATCATAGAAACGTGCGCGTAAACCGGTACTGGCGCGCCCAGCGCTTTCAGGATATTTATCTGACGCGGCGTATTGTTGATATGATCTTCGCCACGGATGACGTGGGTGATTTCCATATCCCAGTCATCGACAACGACACAGAAATTATAGGTCGGCGAACCGTCGGTACGGCGGATGATCAGATCGTCCAGCTCGTCATTACTGAATTCGATCGGTCCGCGGATCTGATCGTCAAAGATGACAGAACCTTCCTGCGGGTTACGAAAACGCACCACACACGGCTCATCAGCAGCGTGATGTTCGTGGCTGTCGCGGCAGCGGCCGTCATAACGAGGCTTCTCGTTATTTGCCATTTGTTCTTCACGCAGCGCTTCCAGACGTTCTTTAGAGCAATAGCATTTATAAGCCGTGCCGTTTTCCAGCATCTCATCAATCACCGCGTTATAACGGTCAAAACGCTTGGTCTGGAAATACGGGCCTTCATCCCAGTCCAGATTCAGCCAGTTCATGCCATCCATAATCGCGTCGATAGCTGCCTGAGTGGAACGTTCGAGATCGGTGTCTTCGATACGCAGCACAAACTCACCGCCAAGGTTGCGGGCAAAGAGCCAGGAATAGAGCGCGGTACGGGCGCCACCGACGTGCAGATAGCCGGTCGGGCTTGGGGCAAAACGGGTTTTGATTTTCATCTGGGTGCAACCTTAATCACGCAACGCCAAAAAACGTCGCTATCAATTAACAAAAAGTGGCTGACATTCTACCACTCTGCCCTGATTCCTCAACGCACAACCAGGGGCAGTCGCGTGGTTTAAGGCCATGAATGCGTAAAGAATCGACTACGCGGGCGAGAAACACGTCAGGTTGACTAAAAATAAGCCGAATGAACATTTTTGTTTTTAAAAAGCGTTGACGTAATTTCAAGTATCCCTATAATGCGACTCCATCACGACGGGGGCGATTAGCTCAGTTGGTAGAGCATCTCCTTTACACGGAGGGGGTCGGCGGTTCGAGCCCGTCATCGCCCACCACTCTTTAAGAGTGCCGCGTTGTGATAAGTAAGAAGAATTGAGAAATGGGCGATTAGCTCAGTTGGTAGAGCATCTCCTTTACACGGAGGGGGTCGGCGGTTCGAGCCCGTCATCGCCCACCACTTCTGCGGGCCGTTAGCTCAGTTGGTAGAGCAGTTGACTTTTAATCAATTGGTCGCTGGTTCGAATCCAGCACGGCCCACCAATTCAGAAAAAAGCGCCTATAGGCGCTTTTTTCGCATCTGTACTCCGAAGAAAAACCGTGATGGAGGCGAACCAGCAGCTGGTTCTATTTTTCTCCTCCCCCTACTCCAGTTTAAACATCGGCACGACCTTATTGTGTAGCGCCGGATTATCGCTTTCATCTTTCAGATTGACGCCCGACAACTGGCGATGGAAAGATTGTTCGAGCAGCCAGGCGAGTTTAAAAGCCGCCTGCGGATAATTCAGCCCTTCCGGCCGCACATTGGAAATACAATTTCGTTCCGATTCCAGTCTTTTGGAATGGGGCCCCCAGGTCATGTAAATGCCTAAACTGTCGGGAGATGACAATCCCGGACGTTCTCCGATCAAAATCGCTACCGCCTTCGCTTTCATCACCTGCGCAATATCATCGCCCAGTGCCACCCGCGACTGATGCGCCAGCACCACAGGCCCGATTTTCAGCTCCAGCGTGCGCAGATAGGGCAATAACGCCGCAATCAGCGGTACGGCCTGCCGGTGCACGGCTTTCGATGACAAACCGTCAGCGATGACCAGCACCACGTCGGCAGGCTCCGGCGCCAGACGCAGCAAGGCCTGACGGCTGCTTTCTGACAACTTGCGGCCAAGATCAGGACGACACAGATAGGTCGCCCTGTCCGGTGCAGCGCTGGCAACGGTCAGCGTTTCCACCCCCAGCGCGTAAAGTTCGGGTTCGAGCTTCTGGCTGTCAAAGGGCTGATGCACGGCATCACGCGCCTGCGCATGGGCTAAACCAAATCGCAGCAGCTCATCGGTGGGCAGACTCGAACCGGTACGTCCCAGCGCGATACGTGCGGCCGTAAACTGACGCAGAGTTTCCCACGGGTTGCTATGCACCAGCGGCGATAATCCCTGCTCTTTTTCTTTATTCATCAGCACAGACCTCAGCTCAGTTGCGGCAACTGACGCAGTAACGGATGGGACGCCCGGGTATCCTGCAAGACGCCCTGCGGATCGATAATTTTCATTTTCTCCAGCCATACGGCAAATTCCGGCGCATGTTTCAGCCCGAGTAATTCGCGGATATATAACGCGTCATGGAAAGACGTGCTCTGATAATTGAGCATGATGTCATCCGCGCCCGGTACGCCAATCAGGAATGTCAGCCCGGCAGTGCCGAGCAGCGTCAGCAAGGTATCCATATCATCCTGATCGGCTTCTGCATGATTGGTATAACAGACATCGCAGCCCAGCGGCACGCCCAGCAGTTTACCGCAGAAATGGTCTTCCAGACCCGCACGGATAATTTGTTTACCGTCATACAAATACTCCGGGCCGATAAACCCCACCACGGTGTTAATCAGCAGCGGTGAAAAATGGCGGGCGATGGCGTACGCACGCGCCTCACAGGTTTGCTGATCGACCCCAAAATGCGCATTGGCAGATAAACAACTGCCCTGCCCGGTTTCGAAATACATCACATTGTCGCCGAGCGTGCCACGCTTAAGACTGAGCGCCGCCTGTTGCGCTTCCGCCAGCAGCGCCAGATTGATACCAAACCCGCTGTTCGCCGCTTCAGTTCCCGCTATCGACTGAAACACCAGATCAACCGGTGCGCCGCGCTCCACCAGTTTGATGGTGTTAGTGACATGCGTCAGAACACAGGACTGCGTGGGAATTTCAAAGCGCGTAATGATGTCATCAAGCATGTAATTGAGGTTTTCCAGCAGCGGTAAGCTGTCGCTGGCAGGATTAATACCGATCACCGCGTCGCCGGAGCCATATAACAAACCGTCGAGCATACTGGCAGCAATGCCCTGTAAATTATCGGTCGGATGGTTCGGTTGCAGGCGCACGCTCATGTGCCCCGGCAGCCCGATAGTATTGCGGAATTGAGTAATCACCCGGCATTTTTTAGCCACCAGGATCAGATCCTGATTGCGCATCAGTTTGCTGACGGCAGCCGCCATTTCGGGCGTGATCCCGCGGGCGACGGCTGCCAGCACAACGCTGTCGGTTTTTTCACTCAACAACCAGTCGCGGAAATCCCCGACGGTGAGATGCGAAATCGCGGCAAACGCCGCGACATCATGAGTATCGACAATCAACCGCGTGACTTCATCGTCCTCATACGGCACCAGCAATTGTTGCAGGAAGGTTTTGAGCGGCACATCAGCCAGTGCCATTTTTGCCGCCATGCGCTCTTCAGCGCTGGCGGCAGCCACTTCAGCCAGATAGTCGCCCGACCGTGCGGGCGACGCCTTTGCCATCAGTTCGCGTAAATCCTTAAACTGATACCTTCGGTGACTTAATGTCGTCTGAAACATAACACTCCTTAGCGCGCCGGATTATTTGCTGCTTTTAGCGGGAACCGGGCGCAGGCCACGTAATTGCGGATCTTCCGCAGCATCAGTGCGCGACTGATGGGTGATACGGAACCAGGCATACGCCAGCAACATCATGGCGGCGAAGATCAAAAACAGTAAGGTGTTGTAGTAAATCATAGCGATCAGACAGACGACTGCCAGCACCAGCGCCAGAGCAGGTGCAAAAGGATAGAGCGGCGCACGGAACGGACGGATTAAATTCGGTTCGCTGCGGCGGAGTTTAAACAATGCAGCCATCGAAATGATGTACATCACAATGGCGCCAAAGACCGACATTGTCACGATATTGGCCGTCAGTGGCTGGCCGCCAATCACGATCAGTGAATCCGAGAAAATAGCCGCGATGCCAACAACGCCCCCCGCGATAATACCAAGATGCGGTGTCTGGAAACGGGCGTTGACGCTGGCCAGTCGTTTAGGCAAATAACCTGCCCGGGCCAGCGCGAAGATCTGACGGGAATACCCCATGATAATGCCGTGGAAAGAGGCAATCAGGCCAAAAAGCCCCAGCCAGACCAGCATGTGCAGCCAGCCACTGTTGCTGCCGACAATCAGTTTCATGGCCTGCGGTAACGGGTCGTTGATATTCGACAGCTTGGTCCAGTCGCCCACACCACCGGCAAACAACATCACGCCGAGCGCCAGAACGGTCAGAGTCAGAATGCCGCCGATAAAAGCTTTCGGAATGGTACGCTGCGGATCTTTCGCCTCTTCAGCGGCCATTGAGGCACCTTCTATCGCCAGGAAAAACCAGATGGCAAAAGGAATGGCTGCAAAAATACCGGAAAAGGCTGCGGGACTGAAAGTGTCGCTGCCCGCCCATCCACCGTGAACAAAGTTCGACATTTCAAAGCCCGGCGCCACCACGCCCATAAAGACCAGCAATTCAAAAATTGCCAGCAACGTGACCAGAAGTTCAAAGGTGGCGGCAATACTGACGCCGAGAATATTGAGCGCCATAAATACCAGATACGCGCCAACAGCCACCCATTTCGGCTCAATCGACGGGAACTGCACATTGAGATACGCCCCGATCGCCATCGCGATAGCAGGCGGCGCAAAAACAAATTCCACCAGCGTTGCGAAACCCGCGACAAATCCGCCCGTTGGCCCGAACGCACGGTAAGCGTAAGCAAAAGGACCGCCCGCGTGCGGAATCGACGTAGTGAGTTCGGTAAAGCTGAAAATAAAGGCGCAATACATAGCCGCTATCACCAGAGCAGTGATAAGAAAGCCCAGTGTGCCTGCCTGCGCCCAGCCGTAACTCCAGCCAAAATATTCGCCGGAGATAACCAGCCCGACGGCAATGCCCCAAAGTTTAAAACTCCCCAGTGTACGTTTTAAAACAGGTGTGACTTTCGTGGTTTGCATAAATGATCCCCTGCCCGGTGATAATTCAATTTTTGTTGAAAAGAACTGCGACAGCCTTGCTCTTATTTGTGTTGCAAAGGATGGATGTTGCAAAGGCTGTACCACTTAAGAAACCCTCAGCAGGCGCGGCCTGTAGCCGTATTCAGGGGAGGCTTGCTACATTTTAGCGCGCCGCCGTAAGCCGCATATCCGAAATGGTGCGTTGGATAAGCGTCACAAAAGGGCGCTACACTTTGGCTTCTCAGAACGCTGACGTCGGATAAAAGGAGAACATCACGTGGCAACAATGGAACAGCAAATCATCACCTGGCTCAGAGAGGAACCGCTTCATTTGCTGGCACTGACGCAGGCACGCACGCAAAATCTTAACGATGCCTGGCTGGCGGCGGGCTTTGTCCGCAATCTGGTCTGGGACCGGCTACACGGATATGTGCAGGCCACAGCACTCAATGATATCGACGTGGTGTATTTCAATCCGCTGGATTGCTCGCCGGAAGCTGACGAGCGCTATGAACATCGCCTGAAAGCGCAATCGCCCGACCTTCCCTGGTCTGTGAAAAATCAGGCCCGCATGCATGAGCGCCACGGCCATGCGCCCTATTCCTCCAGCGCCGAGGCGATGAGCTACTGGGTGGAAATGGAAACCGCTATCGGCGCAAGAATGAATGCTGACGGGCAAATTGAGCTGAATGCGCCGCTGGGACTGGATGCTTTGTTTGCTTTCAGTATTACGCCAAACCCGCGGCATGCGATCCCCGCAGTTTTTGCCGAGCGGATCAGCAGCAAAGGCTGGCTGACCCGGTGGCCGAAGCTCAGAGTGAAAGCGTTAACCGAATGAAAGCCATAAATACCGTAAGGAATATGCAAAGCCTGTAAAGCCTGTAAAGCCTGTAAAGCCTCGCTGATTTTTGCCGATATAGCTTAAGCACCTTTACGTGCAAAATTTTATTCTTACTCAATGAGGCTTTTTATGACGACTATCAGCGCGACCAGCAGTTCGGTAAGCTCTGCGTCCACCAGCGACTCAGGCAGTGCCAGCCAGATTGCAAAGCTGACTAAGCAGATTACCAAACTGACTGAGCAGCTCAAAAACGTGGGCAATTCAGGCGGCGATACTGACGAAGTTAAGCAACAGCAAGAACTCCTGCAGCAGCAAATCGAAATGCTGCAACAGCAGATCGCGCAGATTCAACAGCAGCAGGCTCAGAAAGCACTTCAGCAACAGCAGCAACAACAAGCTGACGCTGAAATGAAGAAAGACGAAGGCGTGAATAAGCCTTCAGAAACCAACGCAGTCGATATCTACGTATAACCCCGGTCAAAGCCTGAAACAGCCGGCAAGGTATCAGTGGTTGTACATTCCCTGCTGGCTGCGTTTTTCCCGCAATAAATTCGCCTGCTCTTTCACCACCTGCCAGATGGCCTGTGCAGCGGGTGATAACGACCGGTTTTTACGTCTGACCAGCATCAGCACCCGGTTGATTTCCGGCACCAGGCTTCTGACCACCAGACGGCTCCCTTCCGGCATGGGCAACGCCAGCGCCGGGATAACACTGATACCAATTCCGGCTTCCACCATCGGGAATAACGTGGCTGGATGGCCGATTTCCTGAGCAATCTCCGCTTTCACTTTCTGCGCTTTCAGTGCGCCGTCGATCAGGATCCGGCTTCCTGATGCGTAATCCTGCAGCACCAGTTTTTGGCCGTTCAGTGCCTGCCATTCAACCTCCGGCAGCGCCGCCAGCGGATGATCCTCACGGCACATCAGCAAAAACGGCTCATGCAGAATCGGCTCGCAGTCCAGATCAGTGTTTTCACCCGGATCAATCACAATGCCGAAATCCACTTCCGCATTTCTGACGCTGTTAAGCACCAGTTGCTGCGCCTGATCGCGCAACAAAATACGAATGTCCGGATACTGCCGCTCGCCGCTGGAGATACATTGCGGCATCAGTTGCGCCGAAATCGTCTGGCTAGAGGCAATACGCACCCGACCATTATGCTGCGTGCCGAAGCTGCGGGTGTCGAGCAGCATGGCGTGGAGTTCGTCGAGCAACGGCTCGACACGATTCGCCAGACGCAGACCGGCATCAGTGAGCACGACTTCGCGCGTTGTGCGGTCCAGCAACCGCACGCCCATTTCGGCTTCCAGCTCTTTCATACTATGGCTGACCGCCGACTGGCTTAAACCAATGGACTCACCAGCCCGGCTGAAGCTGCCGTAGCGTGAAACGGTCACAAATACGCGAAGTTGCCTGAGCGAATAATTCATGAATTTTCTGCATTAATGGATTAAATAAATCAATTTTTTAATTGTATCGCAAAGACTCAGAATAGCCGCATTCAGAAACAACAAATCCGAGACTTGTTATGCGCTTCTTACCCGATCGCTTTACCCTGACACTCATCGCTACGGTTTTGCTGGCGACGTTCTTCCCGGCCAGCGGCATATTTGTGGCTTTCTTCAATAATCTGACCATTTTCGCCATCGGCCTGCTGTTTTTCATGCATGGCGCAAAACTCTCGCGCGAAGCTATTTTTCAGGGCAGCAATAACTGGCGTCTGCATTTGTGGGTGATGTTCAGTACCTTCATTTTATTCCCGATCCTCGGGCTGCTTTTCCAGTGGTGGCATCCGGTAGACGTCAGTCCGCAAATTTACAGCGGCTTTGTCTATCTGTGTATTTTGCCTGCGACGGTGCAGTCGGCGATTGCATTTACCTCACTGGCAGGCGGGAACGTAGCGGCAGCGGTGTGCAGCGCCTCCGCATCAAGTCTGCTGGGGATTTTTGTTTCGCCGTTGCTGGTCAGCCTGCTGATGCATGTGCAGGGGGAAACGGGGAATGGTTTAGAACAGGTCTGGCATATTGTTTTGCAACTGCTGGTGCCGTTTGTCGCCGGGCATTTACTCCGTCCGCTGATTGGCGGCTTTGTCGAACGTCACCGTAAAATGATCGGCAAAACCGACCAGACATCGATTTTGCTGGTGGTGTATTCCGCTTTCAGCGAAGCCGTGACGCAGGGGATCTGGCATCAGGTCGGCATCGGTTCACTGCTGTTTATCGTGGTGTTCAGTCTGGTGCTGCTGGCCTTTATCCTGGTGATCAATACCTATATGGCGCGCTGGATGGGCTTTAGCAAACCCGATGAAATTACCATCGTGTTCTGCGGCTCGAAGAAAAGCCTGGCGAACGGTATTCCGATGGCGAACATTCTGTTCCCGGTCAGCGCGATTGGCATGATGGTGCTGCCGCTGATGATTTTTCATCAGGTACAGTTGATGACCTGCGCGGTGCTGGCAAAACGTTATCAGAAAAAACAACAGGAAGCGGCGCTGAAACACGCGCCTGTTACTGAATAAGCTGGCTAAATAGCAGGCAGAAAAAAGGCGCTGAATTCAGCGCCTTTGTTTTATGAGTTGACCCGTTCTCAACCGCGTTTACTCGTCGGTGCCATCGAGTCCCGGACCATTGCGGCGCAGCGGATTGATCAGGTTTTGCAGCCCTTCGCTTTTAATCGTCAGCGTCAGCTGCATCAGTTCACCCAGTTTTCCTTGCGGAAATTCATCTTTGCGGGCGAACCACAGCAAATATTCTTCCGGCAAGTCGATCAGCACCCGTCCGGCGTATTTTCCGAACGGCATCACTCTATTGGCTATCTGGATCAGATCTTCTTTTTCCATGATTTATTCACCCAGCAGACGGATCATTTCCGCCTCGTCGATCACCTCAATGCCCAGTTCCTGTGCTTTCGCCAGCTTGGAACCCGCCGCTTCACCGGCAATCACCAGATCGGTTTTCTTCGACACGCTGCCGGAGACTTTCGCGCCCAGCGCAGTCAGACGGTCTTTGGCGTCATCGCGGGAAAGAATCGACAGCGAACCGGTCAGCACCACAGTTTTGCCGGCAAACGGACTGTCGATTTCTTCCGGTACAATGACCTGCACTTCCGGCCAGTGAATATTGATTTCAGGGCTTAACAACTCGTCGATGACCTGCTGGTTATGTTCTTCCGACAGGAAATTCACCACGTGTTTCGCCACGACATCACCCACATCCTGAACGCCTTTCAGCGATTCAATATCTGCCGCTTTAAGCGCCTCAACCGAGCCGTAATGCGCGGCAAGGTTAGCCGCCGTGGCTTCGCCCACTTCACGAATGCCCAGCGCATACAGGAATCTCGCCAGCGTGGTTTCTTTGGCTTTTTCCAGCGCACTGACCACGTTCTGCGCCGATTTCGGTCCCATGCGGTCCAGACCGGTAAGTTTGCCCGCCGTCAGACGGAACAGATCTGCCGGCGTTTTGACATATTCTTTCTCGACCAACTGATCGATGATTTTGTCGCCCATGCCGTCAACGTCCAGCGCCCGGCGGGAGACGAAATGCTTCAGCGCTTCTTTACGCTGTGCACCACAAATCAGACCCGCCGTACAACGCGCCACGGCTTCGCCTTCGACACGTTCAACATCAGAATGACAGACCGGGCAATGCGTCGGGAAAACCACTTCGCGGGCATCTTCAGGACGCTCATCCAGCACCACGCCCACCACCTGCGGGATAACATCTCCGGCACGACGGACAATCACGGTATCGCCGATACGCAGCCCAAGACGTTCGATTTCATCTGCGTTATGCAGCGTGGCATTGCTGACCATCACGCCCGCGACCAGAACCGGCTCCAGACGTGCGACCGGCGTGATCGCACCAGTACGCCCGACCTGGAACTCGACGTCTTTCACCAGCGTGATTTGTTCCTGCGCCGGGAATTTGAAGGCTGTTGCCCAGCGCGGCGCACGTGCCACAAAGCCCAGCGTTTCCTGAATATCCAGCGAGTCAATTTTCACTACCACGCCGTCAATATCAAAGCCCAGTGACGGACGGTCGGCTTCAACCTGACGGTAAAACGCCAGCACTTCTTCGCTGCCGGTACACAGGCGGACGCGATCACTGACCGGTAAACCCCAGGCTTTAAACTGTTGCAGGCGGGCGAAGTGGCTGCGCGGCAGTTCACCCCCTTCCAGCAGGCCAACGCCGTAGCAGAAGAAGGTCAGCGGACGTTTGGCGGTGATACGCGGATCGAGCTGACGTAACGAACCGGCGGCGGCATTACGCGGGTTAGCGAACACTTTCCCTCCCGTACGACGCGCTTCGTCGTTCATCGCTTCAAAGCCCGCTTGTGGCATAAACACCTCACCACGCACTTCAAGTCGCTCAGGAATGTTGTCGCCATGCAGACGCAGAGGAATCGCGCGGATGGTGCGTACGTTAGCGGTGATGTTCTCACCGGTCGTGCCATCGCCACGCGTGGCAGCCTGCACCAGTTCGCCATTTTCATACAACAGGCTCACCGCCAGACCATCAAGTTTCAGCTCGCAGCAGAACGTCAGTGCTTCAGCGGTTTTCAGGCGATCCTGCACGCGTTTATAAAATGCCAGATAGCTTTCTTCATCAAATACGTTGTCCAGCGATAACATCGGTACCCGATGCCTGACCTGTTCAAATGCAGAAAGCGGTGCCGCCCCCACGCGCTGCGTCGGGGAATCCGCGGTGACCAGCTCAGGATGCGCGGTTTCCAGCTCGCGCAATTCGCGCATTAAGCGGTCATACTCGGCATCTGGCACTTCCGGTGCATCCAGAACGTGATACTGATATTCGTGATGGCGCAACTGAGTGCGTAATTGACTGATTTGTTCTTCGATAGTGGCCATGACTCACCGTGGAGATAAAAAACCCCCGGCAAGCGGGGGTCAGGGAAGTGGGTGTTTCACGAACGCCGGACTCAGGCGATCGCCTCGAGGACCTCGCGGATCCGCGCTTTGTACGTTTCGAGCTTCTGCGGCGTAATCATACGACGCTCATCGTCAAGCACCATCGCACCGACATCATCGGCAATACGCTGGGCGGACTGCAGCAACAGTTTGAAGTTCTGATGCGCATCACCGTAGCAAGGTACCATCATAAACAACGTAACGCCTGGGGTGGAGAAGTCAGACATATTGTCAGGGTCGAAGGAACCCGGTTTGACCATATTTGCCAGACTGAACAACACCGGACCGCTGCCCGCAGGGCTGACGTGACGATGGAAAATATTCATGGCACCAAACTGGAAACCGGCCTGAAGCACGCTGTTGAGCAACACTTCACCACCGATGACACCGCCCTGATGCGCGGCAACGTGCAATACCAGAACCGTCTCTTTCAGTTTCGCTTTCTCAGCCGGTGCTTCTTCTGCAGGAGCAAAAGGTGCAGCCTGAGGTTCTGCTTTCGCAGCAGGCGCGGCATCAGCATGAATTTCCTGCGGCGGAACCGGTGTGTGCGGTTTAGCTTCAGGCGTGTATTCCTGATGCGCAAAATCTGCGGCAGGTTCGCGACGCGGTGCAGTGACGGGTTCAGCAGCTGAATAACCACTCAGCAAGGGATCATCCTGCACAGCATGTTGCTGCGGCTGAGCCGGTTGCTGAGGACGAGCAACAGATGCTGGCGCTGGCTGCGCAGGGGAAACCTGCGGCTGACGTGGCGGTGCAGTCTGTTCGGGCTCGTCATACTGACCTAAAGTCGGTTCATCCTGAGGATAAGCAGGACGCACGCGCACTTCCCCCACTCCATCGACAAAATCTTCGGACGGAGATTGTTCCCGTTCTTTTTTCACACGTTTAGCTGGACGATCGCGGAAAAGCGAAGAGCGTTCTTTACGGCTGGTCCACAAACCGTGTAACAACAACGCTATTATGGCGATCGCGCCAACAACGATTAATATCAGACGCAAATCCTGCATCATTGCTATCTCTGTTGTTCTAATACATTGCCACCACGGCAAACATTCACATGATTAACTCTATTTGCCCACGTAGATAAGTGCAAGTCTCGACTCTACTTTCTGCTAATAAATAGGGCAGTTGCACCTTTTTTTGCTGTTTTTTCAGCCAATCCACCGCTAGCCAGTGGAAAATCATACCGATATGATAGCCCATGTCATTCAACTCAGAGAGAAAATTTCGTTTATGACCTCCTCGCACAGCACCAGACAACAAAATGGTGTGCATTATTTCAAACAAGGCTGGGCGCTCATTTCCTTGCCGGGGATACGACGTTTTGTGATTTTACCCCTTGCCGTCAACGTGCTGTTGATGGGCGGCGCATTCTGGTGGCTGTTCACCAAACTGGGTGAATGGATCCCGGCGATGATGAGCAAGGTGCCGTCGTGGCTCAGCTGGCTGGATTATCTGATCTGGCCGGTCGCGGTGCTTTCTGTCGTGCTGGTGTTCAGCTATCTCTTCAGCACCCTCGCCAACTGGATAGCCGCCCCCTTCAGCGGATTGCTCGCCGAACAACTCGAAGCGCGCCTGACAGGGAAAACGCTGCCTGATACCGGCATCTGGGACATCATGAAAGATTTACCGCGTATCATGAAACGTGAATGGCAGAAACTGGCGTATTACCTGCCGCGCGCCCTGCTGCTGTTCGCGCTGTACTTTATTCCGGTGATCGGCCAGACCGTGGCCCCGGTGCTGTGGTTCTTCTTCAGCGCGTGGATGGTCGTCATTCAATATTGCGATTATCCGTTCGATAACCACAAAGTCAGCTTTGCCGATATGCGCCGTTCGCTCGGCAGCAACAAAATCGACAACATGCAGTTTGGTTCGCTGGTCAGCCTGTTTACGATGATCCCGTTGCTGAATCTGGTGATCCTGCCGGTTGCCGTGTGCGGCGCGACGGCCATGTGGTGTGATCGTTATCGCAATATTTACGTTAAAAGCGATGTTTATAACAATAGTATCGACGTGAATTCCAGCCGCAAATAACGTTTTTTATTCACAGCCGCCTGCGGGCGGCTGCCTGCTATGCTTGACTTTTCTCCCTCAAACTTATTTCTTAATAACGTATCGATATAGCAAATACCAAAACCTTACTTCACTGGGAAAGCGGTTCGCGTATGCTTTCCTGATTCCCACTAATTTCATAGTGTTGAAAGCTTCACACCGTGAATATTTCATACAGTTAAAGGACGGGTTATGAGCAAGATCTATGAAGACAATTCATTAACAATTGGCCACACGCCACTGGTTCGCCTGAACCGTATCGGTAATGGTCGAATTCTGGCTAAGGTCGAGTCACGTAACCCGAGCTTCAGCGTAAAATGCCGTATCGGTGCCAACATGATCTGGGATGCTGAAAAGAAAGGCATTCTGACCAAAGATATCGAACTGGTTGAACCTACCAGCGGTAACACGGGTATCGCACTGGCCTATGTGGCTGCTGCGCGCGGTTACAAGCTGACACTGACTATGCCGGAAACCATGAGCGTTGAACGCCGTAAGCTGCTCAAAGCGCTCGGCGCCAATCTGGTGTTAACCGAAGGCGCCAAAGGTATGAAAGGGGCGATTGCCAAAGCCGAAGAAATTCAGGCCAGTGATCCGCAGCGCTATCTTATTCTTCAGCAGTTCAGCAACCCGGCCAACCCGGCTATCCACGAGCAAACCACCGGTCCGGAAATCTGGGAAGATACCGATGGCGCAGTGGATGTGCTGATTGCAGGCGTGGGTACCGGCGGGACTATCACCGGAACGGGCCGTTATCTGAAAAGTAAAAAAAGCAGCGTGAAACTGGTGGCCGTTGAGCCAACAGACTCCCCGGTTATCACCCAGACGCTCAACGGTGAAGAAGTGAAGCCGGGCCCGCATAAAATCCAGGGTATCGGCGCAGGCTTTATTCCGGGTAACCTGGATCTGGCATTGCTGGATCGTGTCACGCTAATCACCAACGACGAATCCATTCAGATGGCACGCCGTCTGATGGAAGAAGAAGGCATTCTGGCCGGGATTTCTTCCGGTGCGGCGGTTGAAGCTGCGGTGAAATTATCCAAAGAACCGGAGTTTGCAGATAAAACGATTGTGGTTATTCTGCCTTCTTCCGGTGAACGCTATCTGAGTACCGCATTGTTTGCAGATTTATTCACTGAAAAAGAATTGCAACAATAATGCCACATCCTTAAAAGCGGCCAAAAAAGCACCTCGAGGGGTGCTTTTTTGTGGCCTGTGTCAAACTTTACACCACTTCGTCATTGATTTTACCCGCCAGGTTTAGTATTTAACCGGACAATTATTTCGATGCTCGAAATTAATCGCTTCCACGAGTCTTCCCCGCTGAATCGATTTACTGATTTGTTACACGAGGGGAAAAGACGGCATAATGGAGGAATAACAGAAAAAGCCTGGATCCAGGGCAAAGAGTTTTATCGCTGAGTGCGTTATTTTCTCTTTTCTGTTGCATCTGAACCTGCCCCTGAACCATAGTCAGGCGCGAATCTCTACAGGCTAAAGTGAAGGCCATAAGCTAAACTTTAGCTCCACAACATTACTTTAATAAGTTGGGGAAACAACAATGTTCCAGCAAGAAGTTACTATTACCGCTCCTAATGGTCTGCACACTCGCCCTGCTGCACAGTTCGTGAAAGAAGCTAAAGGTTTCGCTTCTGACATCACCGTGACTTCAAACGGTAAAAGCGCCAGTGCTAAAAGCCTTTTCAAACTGCAAACTCTGGGCCTGACCCAAGGTACCGTTGTGACCCTCTCAGCTGAAGGTGAAGACGAGCAGAAAGCCGTTGAACACTTGGTAAAACTGATGGCAGAGCTCGAGTAATACACAGCCGCTCTTATAAAGTTTAAACCAGTCAAGAGAAAGGTAGGGTTATGATTTCAGGCATTTTAGTATCTCCCGGTATCGCTTTCGGCAAAGCACTTCTGTTGAAAGAAGATGAAATTGTCATCAACCGGAAAAAAATCTCTCCAGATCACGTTGATCAGGAAGTTGAACGTTTCCTGACGGGCCGTGCGAAAGCGTCTGCTCAACTGGAAGTGATCAAGACCAAAGCCGGTGAGACCTTCGGTGAAGAGAAAGAAGCCATCTTCGAAGGCCACATCATGTTGTTGGAAGACGAAGAGCTTGAACAGGAAATCATAGCCCTCATCAAAGACGAGCACGCTTCTGCTGACGCTGCAGCTTTCTCTGTCATTGAAGGCCAGGCGAAAGCCCTGGAAGAGCTTGATGACGAATACCTGAAAGAACGTGCGGCTGACGTGCGTGACATCGGTAAACGCCTGCTGCGCAACATTCTGAACATGACCATCGTTGATCTGAGCTCCATCCAGGACGAAGTTATCCTGGTTGCGACCGATCTGACGCCATCAGAAACAGCGCAGCTGAACCTGAACAAGGTTCTGGGCTTTATCACTGATTTGGGTGGTCGTACTTCTCACACCTCAATCATGGCCCGCTCCCTGGAACTGCCTGCTATCGTGGGTACCAGCGATGTGACCAAACAAGTTAAAAATGATGACTATCTGATCCTCGATGCTGTTAACAATAAAATCTATGTCAACCCGACAGCAGACGTTATTGACGAGCTGAAAGCCGTTCAGAACCAGTACATCACTGAAAAAGACGAACTGACTAAACTGAAAGACTTACCGGCTATCACGCTTGATGGTCATCAGGTTGAAGTTTGTGCCAACATCGGTACCGTGCGCGACGTCGCCGGTGCAGAGCGCAATGGCGCTGAAGGTGTCGGCCTGTATCGTACAGAATTCCTGTTCATGGATCGTGACAGTCTGCCTACCGAAGAAGAGCAATTCCAGGCGTATAAAGCCGTTGCTGAAGCGATGGGGTCACAGGCGGTTATCGTACGCACCATGGACATCGGCGGTGACAAAGACCTGCCGTACATGAACCTGCCGAAAGAAGAAAACCCGTTCCTGGGCTGGCGCGCAATCCGTATCTGTCTGGATCGCAAAGAAATTCTTCACGATCAGCTGAAAGGTATTCTGCGTGCTTCTGCGTTCGGTAAACTGCGCATCATGTTCCCGATGATCATTTCTGTTGAAGAAGTGCGTGAACTGAAAGCAGAACTCGAAATGCTGAAAGTGCAGCTTCGTGAAAAAGGCCAGGCATTCGATGAGACTATCGAAGTCGGCGTGATGGTGGAAACACCCGCAGCGGCTGTGATTGCGCATCACCTGGCGAAAGAAGTCGATTTCTTCAGTATTGGTACAAACGATCTTACCCAGTATACTTTGGCGGTGGATCGCGGTAACGAGCTGATTTCTCATCTGTACAACCCAATGTCTCCGTCTGTACTTGGTTTAATTAAACAAGTTATTGACGCATCTCATGCTGCCGGTAAATGGACAGGGATGTGCGGCGAGCTAGCCGGTGACGAACGTGCTACACTTCTTCTATTGGGCATGGGGTTAGATGAGTTCAGCATGAGCGCTATCTCTATCCCACGCATCAAGAAAATTATTCGCAATACAAACTTCGAAGATGTGAAAGCGCTGGCAGACCAGGCCCTGGCCCAACCTACGGCGCAAGAGTTGATGAACCTGGTTAACAAGTTCATTGAAGAAAAAACACTCTGCTAATTGCGCGATGCTGGTAAAGCTGCCCAAATTAATGCTTAGGAGAAGATCATGGGTTTGTTCGATAAACTGAAATCATTGGTTTCTGATGATAAAAAAGACGTTGGCACTATTGAAATCGTAGCGCCAATCTCTGGTGAAATTGTCAACATTGAAGATGTGCCAGACGTTGTTTTCGCTGAGAAAATCGTTGGTGACGGTATTGCTATCAAACCATCTGGCAACAAAATGGTTGCTCCGGTTGACGGCACTATCGGTAAAATCTTCGAAACTAACCATGCTTTCTCAATCGAATCCGACAGTGGCATTGAGTTGTTCGTGCACTTCGGTATCGACACCGTTGAACTGAAAGGCGAAGGCTTCAAACGCATCGCTGAAGAAGGTCAACGTGTTAAGAAAGGCGATTTGGTTATCGAGTTTGATCTGGCTCTGCTGGAAGAGAAAGCGAAGTCTACTTTGACTCCGGTTGTCATCTCTAACATGGACGAGATCAAAGAGCTGATTAAACTGACTGGTAGCGTGACTGTGGGCGAAACCCCAATCATCCGCATCAGGAAGTAATTTGCTCAGCGAGAAGTAAAAAAACGGCGCCTAATCAGCGCCGTTTTTTATTGCCTCACATTTGCCAGTGCGGGACTTGAAGGCTGATGATCAGGCCATGAGGCTGCGCGTTACGGGCATCTACTTTCCCCTCATGCGCCAACATCACTTTGCGGGTGATCGCAAGCCCCAGGCCGTAGCCTTTGCCTGACAGCGGCGATTTCACGCGCACGAACGGGTCAAAGATACTCGACAGCTTATCTTCTTCCACGCCCGGCCCCTGATCGGCCACTTCAATTTGCAAATACTGTTCAACCTGAGCCAGTGAAACACTGATAGTTTGGCCGCGGGCCGAAAAACGCAGGGCATTACGCACCACATTATCCACCGCACGACGCATCAGCTCAGCATTACCCTTCACGGTGTAATCCATATTATCCGGAGACCCGGGGTACATCGCGATTTCGACCCCCGGCAACTGCGCTTCATAGCGGGCATCATTAACGACCGCCTCCACCAATCCGTAGAGATCGAAATACTCTTCATCAGGGATTTCACTGCTTTCAGTACGTGACAACGCCAGCAGTTCGCCAATCATTTTATCCAGCCTGCCCGCTTCGTGTTCTATGCGACTCAGGGAACTTTCGACATTCGACGGATTCTGCCGCGCCAGACCGATTGCCAGTTGCAAACGTGCCAGCGGAGAACGCAGTTCATGCGAGACATCATGCAACAGCTCTTCGCGCGCTTTGACCAGCACCTGCAGGCGTTCAGCCATAGAGTCAAAATCACGCGCCACTTCAGACAGCTCATCGTGCCGCTTACCCATACTGGTAAACAGGCGGACTGATAAATCCCCCTGCGCCACCCGTCCGAAGGCTTTACGCATTTGCAACATTGGCCGCGTCAGGTTCCATGCCAGTACGGCGCTGAACAGTAAACCGCCCAGTCCACCCAGCCATAACAGTGGCGGCGGCATATTCAGCCAGTCCCTGTGACGTCTCGGGCGATATTCATGCATCAGCCCGTCAACATCATATTTCAGCCGGTAACCCTGCCCGTCCGGTCCCTGCACAAACTGCACGACTTCATGCGGAATTTTACCGGGTTCCAGATCCTTAATCGTATTGCCTTTAGCAGGCAGCAACGACGGCGACACTGAGAAGAATTGTCGGTCATCTTGCGGCCAGTCGGCCATCATGGCGTTAAGAGCAGGCAGACCGCCGTAATGCAGCGTGGAAACAGCCGAGGTAATTTGCAGTTTCACAAACCGGCGGGCAATTCCGCTTTCCGGCGGTTCATGTGGATTGTAGAAAGCAAAAACCACCCAGAGGCCCTGAGTGATCGCCACGAAAGTAAACCAGAATCCCAGCAGTATTTTCCAGAACAGTCTGCCGCGCAGTCGTTTAGCGGATTCGATAGCCAATGCTGCGCACCGTTTCAATAGTCAGAATATCGCCACCTTCCAGTGACCCCAGTTTCTGACGGATGTTACTGATATGCACATCAATACTGCGGTCATAAGCTTCGCGCGGACGCCCGAGACCTTTTTCCGACAACTCATCTTTCGATACCACGCGTTCAGGAGAACGTAACAGTAACTCCAGAAGGTTGAACTCAGAAGCCGTCAGATCGAATGGCACGCCGCGCCATTCACTGCTGCGGGTCGCCGGATTGAGCGTCAGATCGCCATAGTTGACCGAGGAGTTATCAGAGTGTGATTCCTGCTGCTCTTCCACACGACGCAGCACAGCACGCAGACGCGCCACCAGTTCGCGCGGATAGCACGGCTTTGGCATGTAATCATCTGCGCCCATTTCCAGACCGATGACACGATCAATGTTGTCACCCTTCGCGGTCAGCATGATGATCGGCAGACGGCTGTTTTTACGCACCTGGCGCAATACATCAATACCGCTCATGTCCGGCAGCATAATGTCGAGGATCATTGCGGTATATTCGCCAGACATCGCACCTTCCACACCCGCTTTACCGGTCAGCACCAGAGAAGCATCAAAGCCTTCTGCGATCAGGTATTCGCTGAGCATGGTGCCTAATTCAAGATCGTCATCGACTAATAAAATTTTCATTCTTCATTTCCGCCTGGCTAAAATTTTGGTCATTTTTACCACTAAGCCAGCCATTAGCAGCCGCTTTTACTCTAATTTTACATTCAACAGATGAATATAGGATCAAACATTAAACACACCTGTGGATAAATAACGGTCACCACGATCACAAATAATCGCCACAATCACGCTACCCGGATGATTTCTGGCGACGCGTAAAGCGCCCGCTACCGCCCCCCCGGAACTCACGCCACAGAAGATACCTTCCCTACGCGCCAGCGCCCGCATGGTGTCTTCTGCTTCGCCCTGCCCCATATCCATCACTTCATCGACCAGTTCAGGATTGAAAATGCCCGGCAGATATTCTTCCGGCCAGCGGCGGATACCTGGAATGCTGCTGCCTTCTGACGGTTGCAGCCCGACAATTTTCACGCCAGCATGCTGGCTGCGCAGATAACGGCTGACACCGGTTATCGTGCCGGTAGTGCCCATGCTGGAGACAAAATGGGTGATGCGCCCGTGTGTCTGTTGCCAGATTTCAGGGCCTGTCGTCGTAAAATGTGCGAGCGGATTGTCAGGATTGTTAAACTGATCCAGCACTTTCCCCAGTCCCTGTTTTTCCATTTCCAGAGCGAGATCACGTGCGCCTTCCATTCCCTGCGCGCGGCTGACCAGCAACAGTTCAGCACCATACGCCCGCATTGATGCCTGACGCTCAAGGCTCATATTTTCGGGCATCAGCAATTTAAGCCTGTAGCCTTTCAGCGCCGCAATCATCGCCAGCGCAATGCCGGTATTGCCGCTTGTGGCTTCAATCAGCGTATCCCCCGGATGAATTTCGCCCCGTTTTTCCGCCTGCTCAATCATAAACAGCGCGGCGCGATCTTTAACCGAACCGGCGGGGTTATTGCCTTCCAGCTTGACCCAAATCTCGCTGTCCAGCCCCTGCGTCAGACGCTGTAATCTCACCAGAGGGGTATTGCCGATGTAATGTTCGAGCGTACTCACGGGCTTGCCTTATATTAAAAAGGTATATTGACTGATAAAAAACACATAAACAGGTATCAGGCGATAAAAAGGGCGGCCCGATGACCGCCCTGAGAAAAATGCTGATTAAAAAATATCAGGCACTCTTCGCTAACGCAACGGGTTGTAACGGCTGGTCGCCAGCATACAGGCGGCCATTCAGTCCGCCGACATAGAAACGATCGCCGCGCTGCGGTGCGCTATTACCGTGGATTTCGGAAAGCACAACCGAAAGCGGTTCGTCGTGCCAGCCCTCGGCCTGCACGATAAGCTGCCAGAAATGGCCACGCGGGCTGACTTCCAGCACCTTCACCGGCAACGGACAGCGTGCTGTACTGTGCGGCGTAATTTCCATTTCCCAGGGACGCAGGAATAAATCGACCACACCCTGATGCAGTGGCGGGTTATCCAGCGGCCAGTGATATGCACCGACGTACAACTGAGATCCCCGGATTTCGCCATGAATTTTATTAACTTCACCCATGAATTCCAGCACGAAACGGGTTGCCGGTTCACGCCAGATTTCCTGCGGGGCGCCGACCTGTTCGATATTACCCTGGCTCATGACCACCACGCGGTCAGCGACTTCCATCGCTTCTTCCTGATCGTGAGTCACGAACACGCTGGTGAATTTCAGTTCTTCATGCAACTGACGCAGCCAGCGGCGCAGCTCTTTACGCACCTGTGCGTCCAGCGCGCCAAAAGGTTCATCCAGCAGCAGAATTTGCGGTTCAACCGCCAGCGCACGGGCCAGCGCCACACGCTGTTTCTGACCGCCGGAAAGCTGTGCCGGATAACGGTTTGCCAGATGGCCAAGTTGCACCATCTCCAGCAATTTAGTGACTTTCTGTTTGATGGCTTCAGCATTCGGACGCTCACGGCGCGGCAGCACCGTCAGGCCAAACGCGATGTTGTCGAACACCGTCATATGGCGGAACAGCGCATAATGCTGGAAAACGAAACCGACCTGACGATCACGGGCATGCAGGCGCGTCACGTCTTTACCGTGAAAACTCAGGTGTCCGGCGCTTTGATTTTCCAGTCCGGCGATAATACGCAGCAACGTGGTTTTACCTGAGCCGGAAGGCCCGAGCAACGCCACCATCTCTCCGGAAGCAATATCGAGCGAGATATCATTGAGCACCTTAGTGCGGCCAAAATATTTGTTGATACCGTTAATTTCAATGCTCATGACTTTCCTCCCGCTCAAGACGGTCGTTGTGGCGCTTCAGACGCCATTGCAGGCCGCTTTTCAGAAACAGTGTGACAATTGCCATCAGGGTTAACAGCGCAGCGGCAGTAAACGCGCCTGCGGTGTTGTAGTCCTGATGCAGTAATTCGACTTGTAATGGCAGCGTGTAGGTTTCGCCACGGATAGAACCGGACACCACCGATACCGCCCCGAATTCCCCAATCGCGCGGGCGTTGGTCAGCACCACGCCATACAGTAATGCCCAGCGGATATTCGGCAGGGTCACGCGGCGGAACATCTGCCAGCCGGACGCACCCAGTAACACCGCGGCTTCATCTTCATGACTGCCCTGACTCAACATCACCGGCACCAGCTCACGGATGACAAACGGACAGGTGACGAATACTGTCACCATCACCATGCCCGGCCAGGCGAACATAAACTGAATATTGTGCGCATCCAGCCAGCCGCCAATCGGGCCGTTGGTGCCGTAAAACAGCAAATACAGTAAACCGGCAACCACTGGTGAAACCGCAAACGGGATGTCGATCAGCGTCAGTAATAACTGACGTCCCGGGAAATTAAAGCGCGCGACCAGCCAGGCCAGCAACGTGCCGAAAATCAGGTTCACCGGCACGGTGATCAGCGCCATCAGGACGGTCAGCCAGATAGAATGCAACATGTCGGAGTCCGACAGGTTCTTCCACACCGCTGCAATGCCGTCGGAAAACGCCAGCACAAAAATGCTGATCATCGGGATCACCAGCAGCAGAATACAAATCAGCACCCCCGTGCCGATCAACGACCATTTCACCCAGTCAATACGCTGACGTCTTTCGCCCGCAAAAGCCGGAATATCAGACATTACTGGCCTCCCAGACGACGGCCATAACGGCTCTGTAAAGTGTTAATCGCAAACAGCAACAGCAGCGATGCGGCGAGGATCACCGAAGCAATAGCGCTGGCTGCCGGGTAATCAAACTCCTGTAAGCGGATAAAAATCATCAGCGAGGTCACTTCGGTTTTCCAGGCAATGTTACCGGCGATGAAAATCACTGCGCCGAATTCGCCCAGGCTGCGGGTGAAGGACAACGCCGTACCCGCCAGCAAGGAAGGCATCACTTCCGGCAACACCACGCGACGAAAACTCTGCCAGCGCGAAGCGCCCAGCGTTTCAGCCGCTTCTTCATATTCCGGGCCTAATTCTTCCAGCACCGGCTGCACGGTACGCACCACAAACGGGATGCTGGTAAATGCCATCGCCACCGCAATACCGAGCCAGGTGTACGCCACTTTGATATCAAAATGCGCCAGCCACTGACCGTAAAAACCGGTGGTAGAAAACAATCCTGCCAGCGTTAAACCGGCGACTGCCGTCGGCAGGGCAAACGGCAAATCCATCAGACCATCGATCAGACTTTTACCCGGGAATTCATAACGGGTCAGGATCCACGCCATCAGCATGCCGAAGAAACAGTTAAAAATACTCGCCACGCCCGCCGCCAGCAGCGTTACTTTATAGGCCGCCACCACCTGACCGTTGGTGATCACATCCCAATATTGTGCCAGTGTCATTTGTGACAACTGCATCACCAGTGCACTCAGCGGCAGCAACAGCACCAGGCACACGAACAACAAACTGCTGCCGAGGCTCAGGGTGAATCCGGGTAATACGCGTTTGCTCGACAACAACATTACTTGTGACCTTGCTCTAACAGTTTATCCAGCTCACCGCCGGTACTGAAATGGGTTTCCATCACTTGTGGCCAGCCACCGAACTGCTCTTCAACTTTGAACAGTTGGGTCTCCGGGAACTGCTCTTTCGCCGCCGCCATCGCCGTTTTGTCATACACGCGGTAGTTAAAACTGGTGATGATTTTCTGCGCCTGCGGGCTCCACAAATAATTCAGATAATCTTTTGCGGCTTTCTCTGTGCCATTTTTCTCAACGTTTTTGTCCACCCAGGCGACCGGGAACTCCGCCAGAATATCCACCTTCGGAACAATCACTTCATATTTATCATCACCGTACTGCTTACGGATGTTGTTCACTTCCGATTCAAAGCTGATCAACACATCGCCCAGTCCACGTTCGACAAATGTGGTGGTTGCGCCACGACCGCCGGTATCAAATACCTGCACGTTTTTCAGGAAACTCGCCATCTTTTCGCGGGTCTGCGTCTGGTTTTTATTGTCTTCCAGATTGAATGCGCCCCAGGCACCGAGATAGGTATAACGACCATTACCGGAGGTTTTTGGATTCGGGAACACCAGACTCACGCCCGGACGTGCTAAATCGTCCCAGCTGTGAATGTTTTTTGGATTGCCCTTACGTACCAGGAAGGCCATGGTGGAATAGAATGGCGAACTGTTATTAGGCAGACGGCTTTGCCAGTTGGCCGGGATCAGGTTGCCGCGGTCATGCAAAATCTGCACATCGGTCACCTGATTATACGTCACCACATCTGCTTTCAGGCCCTGCAAAATCGCCAGCGCTTGCTTGGAGGAACCGGCATGCGACTGTTTAATATCGAGTTTATCGCCATTATTTTGATCAGCCCACTGTTTCTGGAATGGCGGATTCAGCGCGGCAAAAAGTTCACGGGACACATCATAAGAGCTGTTGAGCAATTCGGTTGCCGAAGCCGCCCCGCTGGCCAGCAACAATGCCGCCACAGAACTTTTCAGCACATTGCCGGTAAATCCGAGTGTTTTCATGCTTAGCCTTAGGTGAGTGAACCGATATGCGACGCTGATATATGTCGCTCAATATCACACAGTGTATTTATAACTGAGGGTCAGGCTGTAACGGTTTTATATACCATTTGGTGATTTTCAAGCATGAAAAGCTATAAGGCATTAACAAGCGATGGGGGAATAACAAAAAGGGAAGAAGCAGGCGCGTCCGCGACGGAACGCGCCGGAAGAACTTAAAGCGCTAACAGTCGGGTCAGTGAAGGGGCGAAATAATAACTGCCGGTCACCGGACGGGTGAAGCGCAGCATGGCATCGCGTTTGCCATCAAGATCGCCAAACATGCTCAGCAGCTGTTTCTCAATGTTCCACAAACGGGCGCAATAGCTAATGAAATACAAACCGTGCTCACCGCTGGCCGTACCGTAAGGCAGGCTCTGGCGCAGAATTTTCAGGCCTTTGCCGTCTTCTTTCAGGTCAACACGACTGACGTGGGAAGTGTCCGGGCGAGTTTCTGAATCCAGCTCTTCGTCGGTTTCTTTTGTACGCCCGATAACATCTTCCTGCTGCTGCACGGAGAAGCGTTCCCATTGCACCAGATTATGTTTCCAGCGCTGAACCATCACGTAACTGCCGCCTGCATCAACACTGCGTTCAGGAATAATCGCCACCTGAGCGCGGGCTTCTGCTTTCGGGTTTTCAGTTCCGTCGATAAAACCGCTGAGGTCACGTTCTTCCAGCGCACGGAACCCGTGGGTTTCTTCTTCGACAGTGATTGAACTGCCGAAGGCTTTCAATGCCGCCTGTGCCAGCGCGAAGTTCACGTCATGACGCAGGGACTGAATGTGCAACAACATATCGCGCTGCGTCGCCGGTGCCAGACCTTTACCCAGCGGCTCGAAAGACTTCAGCTCAGCGGCACCCTGATTTCCGGATAAATCACGCCATACATCGTTGCCAAAGGCCACGACCGCACCAAGATGTTCAGTGGGAAATTTTTTCTGCATGTCTTCCAGTACGGCCAAAAATGCACGGCAGCCGTGCCGGAGCGCATCCAGGTCACCCTGAGCTTTCGCTTCAATGTAAATCGCGAAACGGCAATGTTCGGGTAAAATGCCGCTCTGAACCTGAGTCATTTTCTCATCCTCGTTAATTTGACCGGCGATATCATACCGGATGTCAATAAAAATGCCTTGCGCGAAGGCAAGGCATTGAGGGCTTTTTAAGCGGAGAAACCCGTTTATTGCGCGGCAGCGGCCTGCGCAGGATTAGCACGCCAGATAATTTTGCTGACCTTCCAGTCTTTCAGGGCATCATCCGAAGGCATCAGCGAATCCGGGCCATGCCAGATACCGCTGAACACATACGTCACGTGAGCACTTTGCGGCGCTTTACACTCGACGTTTTCAGCATCGTCCCCTTCGCCCTTCACGCACACATCGAAAGCCTTGCTGTAGAGATCGCTGAAGGGCGTACCGATTTTAACGCCCCATTCACTTTCAACTTTCGTATCAACAACATCGACGCGCTGGACGTTACCTTTCGGCTCACCGCTGATCGACATCTTCACGTCTTTACCGTCCATCGCCTGGAAGAAGCTCAGCATTTTGCCGTTGCTCATCGACATACCGCTGCGCAGGGTATAGTCGCCGTCCAGCGCATCTTTAATGGCCGTTTCTGTCAGCGGGGTGCTGGCCGTAATATCACCCACCCCTTTGTCGCTGACCGTCAGGCTGCTGCCAAACCAGTTAAGCGGATTCATGGCCGACCAGGACACGCCCGGCCATGACATAGATGACATCGACGAACAGCCGGTCAGGATCAGCGGCAGCACCAGTAACATCGGGCGAACCCGCAGGCGAACAGTCATTCGGTACACTCCTATACTCCCCGTTCCCGTTGGCCGGTGCGGCCTGACGGATAAACCGGCAGTGAAATTATTATTTATTTACGCATTATTGTTCAGCGCCAGTTCGAGTACTTTTCTGGTAAAAAAGTTCAGCCTCGAATGGAATATGCATCAGGCCAGACGCCGCGCGGCATCAAAACAAGCGCGCAGACGGCGGCTCAGTAACCAGTAAGCCAGCGCGGCGGCATCCAGCAAGGCCAGCACGATATCCACGCCGGAAATCGTATCTGTGCTTTGCCACAGCCCCAGCCCCTGCAATGCGAAAGTGATAAACATCCCTGCCAGGAGTAACCAGTAACCGGCCTGCCAGATACGCGGCCACAGATGGCGACGGCCGCTAAGCAGAAAAACCAGCGCGGGCGGCAACCCGAGCAGCATGCCAGACCAGAAACTTTGCTGATCAGGATAAAACAACGCCAGCAGATCACTCCCCTGCTGGCGCGATGCGCCGGCCATCACAAACAATAACCAGGTCCTCGCCTGCAAAATCAAAATAGTCCAGAACCACAGCGGCAATCGCAACATACCGTGGTCGTTATAATCATCCGGGTTCATAAAAAGGACAACATTCCTGCAAATAAGGTGAAAGTTAACCATCACTCAAGGACATACCCAAAATAATTCATAATCTGCAATGTAAAGTATGCCGGGTATGCGCTTAAGAAACTGTTAAGAACTGTCTGTTTTAATGGTCTCCAGCACGGCAAGACATGCGAAACGATGTCATAGTTGCCGGTACCCGGAAACGTTAAATTAAGGACGACCTATTATGATGAAGAAGATCACTCTGGCAACCCTGATTGCACTTTGTTCAGCGACTGCATTTGCCCAACAGACCGGTGGCTTTAACGGCCCGTCAGCGCAGGAGTCGCAGACCCAGCCAGCAGCACAGGGCGGTTTCACTGGCACCACGGCGCTGAGTACAGTAAAAGATGCGCAAACCATGAAAGATGATCAGTGGGTTATGCTGGAAGGGTTTATCGATCAGCGTATCGACCACGATAAATACATTTTCCGCGACAATACCGGCACACTCAATGTCGAAATTGACGGCAAACGCTGGCAGGGACAGAACGTGTCGCCGAAGGACAAAATCCGCATTGAAGGTAAAGTCGATAAAGACTGGAACTCTGTGGAAGTGGATGTCAAAAGCGTAAAATTGATTAAGTAAATCAGAAAACTAAAAGCCCCGGCAAAGTCATACTTGCCGGGGCTTTTTATTGAGGAAACAGCTTCAGTACTCTTGATCTTCGATCAAACGTTTGCCAAGCAAAAGAGTATCCGAAATTTCATAACCCAGTTTTTCATACATACTGACCACTGCATCGTTTTCAGCACGCACCATTAAATTCATCTTCGGGCAGCCGCGGGCGATTAACTTCTTCTCCAGACGGTTAACCAGCGCATTGGCAATGCCACGCCCGCGATAATCCGGATGCACACCCAGATAATTCGCCGAACCACGATGACCGTCATACCCCCCCATCAGCGTGCCTACCACTTCACCACCGACTTCCGCCACCAGGAAAAACTCCGGGCTGTGGTTAATTTTACGTTCAATATCCAGCTCAGGATCATTCCACGGGCGCAATAAATCGCAGCGCTCCCATAAGGTCAGTACTTCTTCAAAATCTTCTTGACGGTATACGCGAATTTCCATCACTGTTCGCCGCTGTTGATAGGGGTTTATATGATTATCGCGTGATCTGTTTGATACGCAACATCAAAATCACAAATTGAGGACTTTACAAACCATTTTGAACGATAAAATCTTCACATAAAACAACGTGACACCTTTCCTGCAACGGATATTTATTCGGTCATGACATCATTCACGACACAATATTCATAAAAAGTAATAGTTCTCAGATCGAAACTATAAAAAAGATACTCTATAACATAGAGCATTCTGCACTTTTCTGACGGTAACGGACTGATGTTAAACCCTCTGAACAAATTTCTGCATTTCCAGCCTTTGCCTGCCACCGCCACACGTCGCCAGCTATTGTTGTCCGGGCTGGGATTAGCGATTGCCGCATTCGGTTCGCGCTCTGCCAGCGCTGCGCAGCAGGAACACATCACCAAATCAGCCCCGGCCCCTAAACCGCCAGGCGCAAAAAAACTGGTGATGATTGACCCCGGCCATGGCGGCATCGATTCCGGTGCGGTCGGTCATGAAGGCTCGGAAGAAAAACACGTCGTGCTGGAAATCGCCAACTATGTGCGGGAATTCCTCGGCGAACAAAGTCATATTGAAGTTAAACTGACCCGTGACTCTGATCACTTTATTCCGCTTTATCAGCGCGTTGAACTGGCGCATCAGCATCAGGCCGATTTGTTTGTCTCGATTCATGCCGATGGTTACACCAGCCCCACCGCTTCCGGCGCGTCTGTTTTCGCCCTCTCTAATCGCGGTGCCAGCAGCACAATGGCGCGGTATATGTCAAAAAAAGAAAACGATGCCGATCTGGTCGCGGGCGCGAAATATGCCAAAGAAGACAACAATTATCTGCAACAGGTTTTGTTCGATCTGGTGCAAACCGACACCATCAAAAACAGTCTGACATTAGGGCATCACGTGCTCGACAGGATCCGCCCGATCCACCATCTGCACAGCCAGCAGACCGAACAGGCGGCGTTTGCTGTTCTGAAATCTCCGTCGATCCCGTCGATTCTGGTGGAAACTTCGTTTATCACCAATCACCAGGAAGAACAGTTGCTCAGCACCACAGCGTTCCGTCGCGAGATCGCACAGGCGATTTCTCAGGGTATTGTGAATTTCTTCAGTTACTTCGATGCCAATGAACGCAAGCCACGGTAAAGTTCTTCCGCCACCAAAAGCAGACGCATCTGGGCGACCCGGATGATTTTGGGTATATAATCACTTCCTCTTTCTGATTCAGCGCCTGCAAAGCGCTGAATGTCTTTTCAGTCAACGTCTGCGAGTTTGCCCGTGAGCCAATCCATTCCCGACATCCAGCAAGTTAAAACTTTCCTGCTTAAGCTCCAGGATCATATTTGCCAGCAACTGGCCGCCGCTGATGGCAACGGCCAGTTCTCTGAAGATCAATGGGTACGGGAAGAAGGTGGCGGCGGCCAGAGCCGGGTGCTGACCCATGGCGCAGTGTTTGAACAGGCGGGGGTAAACTTCTCGCATGTTGCCGGTGCCACCCTGCCTGCCTCAGCAACCGCGCATCGCCCCGAACTGGCTGGTCGCAGTTTTCAGGCGATGGGCGTTTCACTGGTTATTCATCCGCTGAATCCTTATGTGCCAACCAGCCACGCCAACGTACGCTTTTTCATTGCGGAAAAGCCCGGCGAAGCACCGGTCTGGTGGTTTGGCGGTGGCTTTGACCTCACGCCTTATTACGGTTTTGAAGAAGATGCCCGCCACTGGCACCTGACAGCACAACAACTTTGCCAGCCGTTTGGCGATGATGTGTACCCGAAATACAAAAAGTGGTGCGACGATTACTTCTTTATCAAACACCGCAACGAAGCACGCGGTATCGGCGGCTTATTCTTTGATGACCTGAATTCGCCGGATTTCGACACCAGCTTCAGCTTTATGCAGGCCGTGGGCAACGGCTTTACCGACGCTTATCTGCCCATAGTGGAAAAACGTAAAGCCCTGCCGTGGGGCGAACGCGAGCGCCAGTTCCAGCTTTACCGCCGTGGCCGCTACGTCGAATTCAATCTGGTGTGGGATCGCGGAACACTGTTTGGTCTGCAAACCGGTGGCCGTACAGAATCCATTTTAATGTCGATGCCGCCGCTGGTGCGCTGGGAATACGGCTATCAACCTGAAGAAGGCAGCCCGGAGGCCGCGCTTTACAGCGATTTCCTGCCAGTTCGCGACTGGCTGGCTGAAAAGGGCTTATCTGAAAACGGAGCGCCAAACTGATGCAAATCTGGGTTGATGCAGACGCCTGTCCGAACGTCATTAAAGAAGTGCTGTTCCGCGCCGCGGAACGCACCGGCATGATGGTGACACTGGTTGCCAACCAGATCATCCGCACACCGCCGTCAAAATTCCTGCGCACCTTACGCGTAGAAGCGGGTTTCGACGTTGCGGATAACGAAATTGTGAAACGCACCGAACCCGGCGATCTGGTGATCACCGCCGATATTCCGCTGGCAGCGGAAGTGATTGAAAAAGGTGGTGTTGCGCTCAACCCACGCGGCGAGCGTTACACGACTGAAACCATTAAAGAACGTCTGAATATGCGTGATTTCATGGACACCATGCGCGCCAGCGGCGTACAGACCGGCGGACCACCCGCGCTTAATCAGCGCGACCGCCAGCAATTTGCCAATGAACTGGATAAGTGGCTGCAACACGCTAAAAAATAATCCGATCTGGCTGACGAAACCGACGTACCACTACATTAATTAAAGGAATAAAAAATGGTCAAAAAGATCATCCTTGATTGCGATCCGGGGCACGACGACGCTATCGCGATGTTACTGGCTCACGGTAACCCGGAAATTGAGTTGCTGGCCGTTACTACGGTCGTCGGCAATCAAACGCTGGAGAAAGTCACCCGCAATGCCCTTGCCGTGGCGCGTGTTATTAATCTGACCGGCGTGCCGTTTGCGGCGGGCGCAACCCGTCCGCTGGTGCGTCAGATTGAAGTGGCTGACGAAATCCACGGCGAATCAGGTCTTGACGGGCCGGTGCTGCCGGAAGCCGTCATTACGCTGGAGCCGGTTCACGCTATCGATTTGATCATTGATTTGATCATGTCTCATCCACCGAAAACTATCACGCTGGTACCCACTGGCGGGCTGACCAACATAGCCATGGCGGTGCGCAAAGAACCGCGCATTGCTGAACGCGTGAAGGAAGTCGTGCTGATGGGCGGCGGTTATCACGTGGGTAACTGGAGTGCGGTCGCAGAATTCAATATCAAGATTGACCCTGAAGCCGCGCATATCGTGTTCAACGAAAAATGGCCGCTGACCATGGTCGGACTGGATTTAACCCATCAGGCGCTGGCGACACCAGAAGTCGCCGCGCGCATTGCCGCTGTGGGTACTCAGCCCGCTAAATTTGTCGGTGAGTTGCTGGAGTTCTTTGGTCTGAGCTACAAAGACCGTCAGGGCTTTGATTCTCCACCGGTTCATGATCCTTGTGCTGTGGCTTACGTGATTGATCCGAACGTAATGACCGTGCAAAAAGTGCCGGTGGATATCGAACTGACCGGCACTTTAACGCTGGGCATGACAGTAGCCGATTTCCGCGTCCCAGCTCCGCCGGATTGCCATACACAAGTGGCAGTTAAACTTGATCATCAGCGTTTCTGGGATCTGATCGTCGATGCGCTGGAGCGTATCGGCGAAGTAAAATACTGAGCCAGCGATTGAGAAAAACGGGCCTCGCTATGAGGCCCGTTTTCTTCACTATAAGGTGTTTATAAAGGCTCGGTTTGTGCTTCAACGACAGCCAGCGCCACCATATTGACTATTCGCCTGACCGATGCAATTGGCGTCAGGATATGTACCGGTTTCGACACCCCCATCAGCACCGGTCCGACGGTCACTCCTTCCGAACACGACACCCGCAGCAGGTTGTAACTGATACGCGCTGATTCCATGTTCGGCATGATCAGGATATTTGCTGAACCTTTCAGCGGGCTGTCCGGCATGATGTCCTGGCGGATGCTTTCGACCAGCGCCGCGTCGCCGTGCATCTCACCGTCAATTTCCAGATCAGGAGCACGCTCATTAATCAGCTCCAGCGTACGCCGCATTTTCAGCGCAGCCGGGCTGTCTGATGTACCAAAACTGGAATGCGACAACAGCGCAACTTTCGGCTCAATGCCAAACCGCCTCACCGTTTCTGCCGCCATCAGCGTGATTTCCGTCAGTTGTTCCGGCGTCGGGTCATCATTGACGTAGGTATCCGCAATAAAAGTGTTGCCGCTCGGCAGCAACAGCGCATTCATCGCCCCGGCAACATGTGTACCTTTGCGAAACCCGAATACATTCTCCACGATATCGTAATGCTCATGATAGGTGCCAACCGTGCCGCAAATCATCGCATCGGCTTCTCCGCGCAGCAGCATGATGGCAGAAATCAGTGTCGGATTGCCGATCACTGCCCGACGCGCCTGCTCCTGCGATACACCGCGCCGTTTCATCAGCTCATAATATTCACGCCAGTATTCATTAAAACGCGGATCAGATTCGTTGTTCACCACTTCAAAGTCCCGTCCCGCTTCCAGTTGCAGGCCGAGCTTTTTGATGCGCATAGCGATGACACTGGGACGCCCGACCAGAATTGGCTTCGCCAGCCCGAGGGAAATCAGCTCCTGCGTGGCATGCAGTACGCGCTCCTCTTCTCCTTCTGCCATCACCACCCGTTTAGCGTCTTTCTTCGCCTGCGAGAAAATGGGTTTCATGAACAGATTGGTTTTGTAGACGAACTCGGCGAGTTTTTCGGTATACGCTTCCAGATCCTCAATCGGGCGCATGGCCACACCGGAATCCATTGCAGCTTTCGCCACCGCAGGCGCAATTTTCACGATCAAACGCGGGTCAAAAGGCTTAGGAATAATATATTCGGGGCCGAAAGACAGCTCTTCTTCACCGTAAGCGGAAGCCACCACATCACTTTGTTCGGCCATCGCCAGATCCGCGATAGCATGAACGCAGGCCAGTTTCATTTCTTCATTAATGGTGGTCGCCCCGACATCCAGCGCGCCGCGGAAAATGAACGGGAAACACAGCACATTGTTCACCTGATTCGGGTAATCCGAGCGTCCGGTGCAGATAATGGCATCCGGCCGGACGGCTTTTGCCAGCGGCGGTAAAATCTCCGGCTCCGGATTGGCCAGCGCCAGAATCAGCGGATCTTTGGCCATGGTTTTCACCATCTCCTGCGTCAGCACGCCGGGGCCGGAACAGCCCAGGAAAATGTCCGCATCCGGGATTGCATCGGCCAGCGTACGCTGGCCGTTATCTGCAATGGCATACGCCGCTTTGGTTTCGGCCATATTTTCTTCACGCCCCTGATAAATCACACCACGGGAATCGCAGGCCGTGATGTTGTGGCGTTTCAGCCCCAGCGCCACCAGCAAATTCAGGCAGGCGATGGCGGAAGCCCCTGCGCCGGAAACGACCAGCCGCACATCGGAAATGCTTTTCCCAACCACGCGCAGACCATTTAATACTGCGGCAGTACAGATAATGGCGGTGCCGTGCTGATCGTCATGAAACACCGGGATTTTCATGCGTTCCCGAAGCTTTTTTTCAATGTAGAAACATTCCGGCGCTTTGATATCTTCAAGATTGATGCCACCGAATGTCGGCTCTAGTGCGGCAATCACATCGATCAGTTTATCGGGATCGTTCTCATCCACTTCGATATCAAAAACATCGATACCGGCGAATTTTTTGAACAATACGCCCTTGCCTTCCATCACCGGTTTCCCTGCCAGTGCACCGATATTCCCCAGTCCGAGAACGGCAGTACCATTGGAAATCACCGCCACCAGATTGCCGCGTGCGGTGTATTTGTATGCCGCCAGCGGATCTTTAGCGATCTCCAGACACGGGGCAGCAACGCCCGGAGAATAGGCCAGCGCCAGATCACGTTGTGTCGCAAGAGGCTTGGTGGGCGAAACCTGAATTTTTCCGGGCACCGGAAACTCATGGAAATCGAGCGCACTTTGCTTGAGTTGTTCGTCCATTGCAGGATCCTTTTCTTGTTTTTGTAGGGTACGGGGAAATATCAGCATCTGGTTTTCCCGCTGACCAGTATAGATAACCCTGCCACGACTAAACGCGGATCACGACCAAAAATTAGCGGTTACATTGATTACTTTTCATTCATGGAAGACGTCTCGTAAAAATGCACTAAGCTTAAAGTTTGTCCTTGCGCTTTTCTCGCCAGACGCTCAGTTTGACGGGCAACAGGGGCCGCCATTGTTGAGACCCATTGCAGTAATCAGAAAAAGCGCATTCAGTTTGTTAACCGGATGATGCAGGGTAGGAGCCCTACGAAAGAGAGTCGTTCGACCTTAATTGCTGTATCGTTTTTTCTCGCCAAGGAGCTAAGAGATGAACCAGTTAGACGCACTAAAAAAAATCACCACCGTCGTTGCCGACAGCGGTGACATTGAATCTATCCGTCATTTCGAGCCTCAGGATGCGACGACCAATCCTTCGCTGATCCTCAAAGCAGCCGACCTGCCACAATACCAAAACCTGGTTAAAGACGCGCTGGACTATGCCCGCAAGCAAGGCGGCAGCAAAGAAGCTCAGGTGATCAATGCCACAGATAAACTGGCCGTCAATATCGGGGCCGAAATTCTGAAAAGTGTACCGGGGCGCGTCTCGACAGAAGTGGATGCCCGCCTGTCATTTAACCGGGATTTGTGTATCGAAAAAGCCCGCAAACTGATTGGTTTATATCAGGATCATGGCATTGATAAATCGCGCATTCTGATCAAACTGGCGTCTACGTGGGAAGGCATTCAGGCCGCCAAAGAACTGGAAAAAGAAGGCATCAACTGTAACCTGACCCTGCTGTTCTCCTTTGCTCAGGCACGCGCCTGCGCCGAAGCCGGTGTCTACCTGATTTCTCCCTTCGTTGGCCGTATCTACGACTGGTACAAAGCCAAAGAGCCCAATGCCACTTACGACGTTGAAAAAGATCCGGGCGTGAAATCTGTCCGGGATATCTACGAATACTACAAATCCCACGGTTACGAGACCGTCATCATGGGTGCCAGTTTCCGCAAAGTGGAACAAATTCTGGCACTGGCAGGCTGTGACCGCCTGACCCTTTCTCCCAACCTGCTGGAAGAGCTAAAAGCCAGTGACGCGCCGGTTGAACGCAAACTGCAGCCGTCCTCTCAGGCGGGTAAAAAGCCTGCACCGCTGACTCAGGCTGAATTCCTCTGGGAACATCATCAGGATGCGATGGCGGTAGATAAACTGGCCGAAGGTATCCGCCAGTTCGCCGTCGATCAGAAAAAACTCGAAGATATGCTGTCAGCACAACTTTAGTTTTAACTCAATTTAAGCGCTGAACTTTAGCTTTGAAAAAAACAGATGGAGTGAATATGCCCTCTCGTAAAGAACTTGCGAATGCGATCCGTGCCCTGAGCATGGATGCCGTTCAAAAAGCGAACTCAGGCCATCCCGGCGCACCAATGGGAATGGCGGATATCGCTGAAGTGCTGTGGCGTGATTACATGAATCACAACCCGACCAACCCGAAATGGGCCGATCGCGACCGCTTCCTGATGTCTAACGGACACGGATCAATGCTGCAATACAGCCTGCTGCACCTGACGGGTTACGATCTGCCAATGAAAGAGCTGGAAAACTTCCGCCAGTTGCATTCGAAAACGCCTGGGCACCCGGAATTCGGCTATACACCGGGCGTCGAAACCACCACCGGCCCGCTGGGTCAGGGTATCGCTAACGCCGTAGGTTTCGCGATTGCCGAGCGCACGCTTGCAGCTCAGTTTAACCGTGAAAATCACGACATCGTGAACCACTACACCTACGCCTTTTTAGGCGACGGCTGCATGATGGAAGGCATCTCACACGAAGCCTGTTCACTCGCCGGCACCATGAAGCTCGGCAAGCTGATTGCGTTTTATGATGACAACGGTATCTCCATCGACGGCCATGTTGAAGGCTGGTTCACCGATGACACCGCCAAACGCTTTGAAGCCTATCACTGGCATGTGATCCGCGGTATTGACGGGCATGATCCTGACGCGGTGAAAGCGGCAATCGAAGAAGCCCGCACAGTCACCGACAAACCCTCACTGTTGCTGTGTAAAACTGTCATTGCTTTCGGTTCACCGAACAAAGCCGGTACTCACGGCGCTCATGGTGCCGCGCTGGGCGATGATGAAGTTGCAGCCACCCGTAAACATATCGGCTGGAACTCCCCGCCTTTCGAAATCCCGCAGGATATCTATGCCCAGTGGGATGCCAAAGAAGCCGGTAAAGCGAAAGAGAAAGCCTGGAACGAGAAATTTGCGGCTTACGCAAAAGCCTATCCGGAACTGGCCGCAGAATTTGAGCGCCGAGTGAGCGGCAAACTTCCCGCTCACTGGCAAAACGAAGCTCAGAAATATATCGAAGAATTGCAGGCGAAACCGGCCAATATTGCCAGCCGTAAAGCCTCGCAAAACGCGCTGGAATCCTTCGGTAAAATCCTGCCTGAATTCCTCGGCGGTTCTGCGGACCTTGCGCCAAGTAACCTGACGATGTGGTCTGGTTCAAAATCTATCGGTGACGATAAAGCGGGTAACTACATTCACTACGGTGTCCGTGAATTTGGCATGACCGCCATCACTAACGGTATCGCCCTGCACGGCGGTTTCCTGCCGTATTCGGCGACATTCCTGATGTTCGTGGAATATGCCCGTAACGCCGTTCGTCTGGCGGCACTGATGAAAATCCGCAACGTGTTCGTGTATACCCATGACTCTATCGGTCTGGGTGAAGACGGCCCGACGCACCAGCCGGTAGAACAAATGGCCAGCCTGCGTGTGACGCCAAACATGAACACATGGCGTCCGGGCGATCAGGTAGAATCAGCTATCGCCTGGAAATACGCCATCGAACGTACTGACGGTCCTTCTGCACTTATCTTCTCGCGCCAGAACCTGACTCAGCAGCCCCGTACGGCTGAGCAACTGGCTAACGTAGCTCGCGGCGGTTATGTACTGAAAGATTCTGACGGCACACCGGACGTTATCCTGATTGCCACCGGCTCTGAAGTCGGCATCACGGTGGAAGCCGCAGAGAAACTGACCGCGTTGGGTACCAGGGTTCGCGTGGTTTCCATGCCGTCCACCGATGTTTTCGATCAGCAGGACGCAGCGTACCGTGAGTCTGTTCTGCCGAAAACTGTGACCGCACGCGTCGCTGTTGAAGCCGGTATCGCCGATTACTGGTACAAGTATGTAGGCCTTAACGGTGCCATTGTCGGCATGACAACCTTCGGGGAATCCGCACCCGCAGAGCAACTGTTTAAAGAGTTCGGCTTTACCGCTGATAATGTCGTCGCGAAAGCACAGGGGCTATTGAAGTGATAGAAATGAAGTAATTCTCCGCCCTTTGTTCCCTCTCCGTCCCAGGAGAGGGACTTCCTCAGAATTGTACCGCCCATCTGACTTGATGAATCTCGCTCTCTCCGGTAAAGTCCCGTCCCTTCTTTGGCATGGGGAACAATGATGTTTATTGGATTTGACTACGGTACAGCGAATTGCTCCGTTGCGGTGATGCGTGACAATAACGCTCACCTTCTGGCGCTCGAAAATAACGATCCTTACTTACCCTCCATGCTTTGTGCGCCGACACGTGAAGCGGTCAGCGAATGGCTGAACCGTCACGGACAGGTTCCGGCAGGCAGTGATGAAAATCTGGCGCTGCTGCGTCGCAGTATCAGCTTTAACCGCGAGGAAGATATTCCGGTCAATGCCAACAGCGTAAACTTCGGTTTGCAGGCGCTTTCGACCTATATGGAAGATCCGGAAGAAGTGTACTTTGTGCGTTCGCCAAAATCGTTCCTTGGCGCAAATGGCCTGAAACCTCAACAGATCGCTCTGTTCGAAGATCTGGTTTGCGCGATGATGTTCCACATCAAACGCCAGGCTGAATCCGTCTTGCAGGAAAGTATTGAACAGACCGTTATCGGCCGCCCGATTAACTTTCAGGGTATGGGGGGTGAAGAGGCCAATGCCCAGGCGCAGGGGATTTTGCAGCGTGCGGCTGAACGCGCAGGTTTCCGCGATATCGCTTTCCAGTTTGAACCGGTGGCGGCAGGTCTGGATTTCGAAGCCACACTGACCGAAGAGAAAACGGTTTTGGTTGTCGATATCGGCGGCGGTACCACCGACTGCTCGGTGCTGCTGATGGGGCCACAATGGCGTGATAAAGCAGAGCGTCAGAACAGCCTGCTCGGCCATAGTGGTTGCCGCGTCGGCGGTAATGATCTGGATATCATGACCGCATTCAAGCAACTGACACCACAATTTGGTATGGGCAGTGAAACCCAGAAAGGTATCGCTATTCCGGCCCTGCCTTACTGGAATGCCGTCGCGACCAACGACGTTCCGGCGCAACTGGATTTCTATAGTGTGGCGAATGGCCGCATGTTGCGTGATCTGATCCGCGATGCAGCACAGCCTGATTTGATCAAACGCCTGCTGAAAATTCAGCAACAACGTCTGAGCTACCGTCTGGTTCGTGCAGCGGAAGAAAGTAAGATTGCACTGTCTGAACATGAAAGCGTAACGGCGGCAATGGACTTCATTGAATCGGGTCTGGCAGAAACGATCAGCCAGCAACAACTGAGCGAAGCGATTTCTCAGCCACTGGAACGTATTCAGGAGCAGGTCAGTCTGGCACTTGCCAGCAGCGAAATTAAACCGGATGTAATTTACCTGACCGGTGGCAGTGCGCGTTCACCGTTATTGCGTGCTGCGTTGCAGGCTCAGTTACCGGGTATCCCGCTGGTCGGAGGGAATGATTTTGGCTCGGTCACCGCCGGTCTGGCGCGCTGGGCACAAACGTTGTTCCGTTAAGATTTAAAGATGCAGATAAACGCAAACCGCCTGAATCAGGCGGTTTTTTTATATCTCAGAACCCGGGTTTACCAGGCACTGGCGTCATTTAAGGTCCTGATATCGGTATCATCGAGTTTCAGGGTTGCGGCCTGCGCCAGTTCATTGAGCTGTTGCAGGGAGGTCGCACTGACGATCGGTGAGGTAATGCCCGGGCGGGCAATCTGCCAGGCCAGTGCAACCTGTCCCGGTTGTGCGCCATGCTTCTCAGCCACCTGATCCAGTCCGGCCAATACTTTCAGGCCGCGCTCATTCAGGCAACGCGCAATCACGTTTTCGCCGCGTTTACTCTTACCGGCATCGGCTTTGGTTCGATATTTCCCGGTCAGAAAGCCGGCGGCCAGGCCATAGAAGTTGATGACGCCCAGACCATTATCTGTCACGACTTTTTCCAGCGCTTCCTCATACACTTTGCGGTCATACAAATTGTATTGTGGTTGCAGCGTTTCATAACGCGCCAGCCCGTTTTCCTGGCTGACTTTAAGCGCTTCGGCCAGACGCGGCGCACTGTAGTTAGATGCCCCGACGGCGCGCACTTTCCCTTCTTTGATTAACGCGTCAAATGCCGCCATAGTTTCAGCCAGCGGTGTATCCGCATCGTCATCATGTGACTGATACAAATCGATATAATCCGTTTGCAGACGTTTCAGAGAGGCTTCTACCGCTTCTTTAATATAGCGCGGCGACAAACCGACTTTACCTTCGCCCATCGGCTTACCGACTTTGGTGGCGAGAATGATCTGGTCACGCTTACCGGATTTTTTCAGCCAGTTGCCGATGATGGTTTCGGATTCTCCCCCTTTGTTGCCTTCAACCCAGCTCGAGTACACATCTGCCGTATCGATGAAATTCAGTTTATGATCCAGCAAGGCATCCAGCAGGTTAAACGAGGCAGCCTGATCGACGGTCCAGCCAAATACATTGCCACCAAAGGTTAACAGCGGCACCTGAATACCTGAACGACCCAGTTCTCTTTTGCTCATCATTCTCTCCCTTTATAAGTTCAGATTAGACTTACTTTGCGTGCGAACGGTTCATGGTCAAAGGTCAACCTTAGCATTTTGATATAAAATGTCAGGCTGAAAGCTATTCTTTATTGTCAGAGGAATTGTCAAAAAATGGGAAAGACTCTCCTTATTTCCTCCATTTTCTGCTGAAACATTCTGGCTACACTGTGAGCCGGTCTGCAGGTGAATTCCCTCCTGAAATGCCACAAAAATGATTGTGCTGATGCGATGACTCATGAAATCTGAAAATACTGACACCTTATCGCCTTCCACGCCGCTGCCACCTTCGGTTCGCTGGCAATTGTGGATCGTCGCCTTTGGCTTCTTTATGCAGGCCCTCGACACCACGATCGTCAATACTGCCCTGCCGTCCATGGCCCGCAGTCTGGGCGAAAACCCGCTGCACATGCATTCGGTTATTGTCGCTTATGTGCTGACGGTTGCGGTGATGTTACCGGCGAGCGGCTGGCTGGCGGATAAAGTCGGTGTGAAGTGGGTATTCTTTTCAGCCATTGTGCTGTTCACGCTCGGCTCGCTACTGTGCGCGCAATCGGAAAGCCTGCGTGAACTGGTGATGTCGCGCATAGTTCAGGGGATCGGCGGCGCGATGATGGTGCCGGTCGGACGGCTGACGGTGCTGAAAATTGTCCCGCGCAGCGAATACATGGCAGCAATGACGATGGTGACACTGCCCGGTCAGGTCGGTCCGTTACTGGGTCCGGCGCTGGGTGGTTTTCTGGTGCAATATGCCAGCTGGCACTGGATTTTTCTGATCAATCTGCCGGTCGGTCTGGCCGGTTGCATCGCCACATTAATGATCATGCCAAATTATAAAATGCAGACCCGGCGCTTTGATATCAGCGGGTTTGTCATGCTGGCCGTGTGTATGGCGACGCTGACGCTGGCACTGGAAGGCAGCCGCAGCATGGGGCTGACGGCGCTGGAAATCGTATTGCTGGTGGTGGCCGGTGGCGGCGCGCTGGGCATTTACTGGATGCATGCGCGCGGCAATCTCTCGGCACTGTTTTCCCTGCGCCTGTTCCATACACCAACCTTTAAGATCGGTCTGATCGGCAGCCTGCTGGGACGTATCGGCAGCGGCATGTTGCCATTTATGACGCCGGTCTTTCTGCAACTCGGGATGGGCTTTACGCCCTTCCACGCCGGGCTGATGATGATCCCGATGGTGCTGGGCAGCATGGGGATGAAACGCGTGGTGGTCCGGCTGGTAAATCAGCTGGGTTACCGTTCTGCACTGGTCAGCGCCACCTTGCTGCTGGCACTGATTACGCTTATCTTCCCGCTGGTGGCGATTTATGGCGCCATGTGGATGATCCCGATTGTGCTTTTCTTCCAGGGAATGGTGAACTCCCTGCGCTTCTCGTCGATGAATACTCTTACGCTCAAAGATTTGCCGCCGCGCCTTGCCAGCAGCGGCAACAGCTTACTGTCGATGATCATGCAATTGTCGATGAGCCTCGGTGTCAGCGTCGCCGGGTTGCTGATTGGCCTGTTTGCACATCAGCAAGCGATTACGCCTGACAGCAGCACCCTGCACACCGCTTTCCTGTATTGCTACATGTCAATGGCACTGGTGATTGCCCTGCCCGCCTGGGTATTTTCCAAAGTGCCGCCTGACACGCAGAAAAATGCCATCATTAGCCGTCGTCGTGCTGAGGCCGGCTCCCCCGATCCGATGAGAAAATCATGAAACCTGGTATCACTGCCAAGCTGTTTATGGCCATCTTTTGTACCTGCGCGCTGGTGTTGATCACCATGAACTGGGGCGTACGGATGAGCTTCGAACGGGGCTTTATTGACTACATCCGCCAAAGCAATGAACAGCGTGTCGAGCTGCTGGCGGACACATTGCAGGAGCAGTACAAGCAGCATGGCAACTGGGAATTTTTGGAAACAAATGACCGGTTAATCTATCAGCTGATGCGCTCATTTGAACAAAACAGCAGCCCGAGAATGCCACCGCAGGGCTGGCGGACAAAATTCTGGATCCTCGACAGTCACGATCGCCGGATCGGTGGTTACGATCAGCCTGTTCCCCCCGATCTGCAGGGACCGCGCCGCGTGATGACCGTTGATGGCGTCGTCATCGGTTCGGTAATTTCCACACCTGCTGAGCGCCTGACCCGCGATGCCGATATCAACTTTGAGCGCCAGCAAAGCCGGACCAGTTGGATGATTGTCGCCTTTACTGCACTGTTGGCCGCCGCCGTAACCTGGGTTTTATCCCGCGGAATGCTCGCGCCGGTAAAACGGCTGGTGAATGGCACCCACCAGCTTGCCGCAGGAAATTTCAGCACCCGCGTGGAGGTCGACAGTGAAGACGAACTGGGGAAACTGGCGCAGGACTTTAACCAGCTGGCAATGACGCTGGAGAAAAACGAGCAAATGCGCCGGGCATTCATGGCGGATATTTCTCACGAATTACGCACCCCGCTGGCGGTATTGCGCGGTGAGCTGGAAGCCATGCAGGACGGTGTGCGAAAAATGACAGTCGGTTCACTGGAATCACTGCAATCTGAAGTATCGATTCTGACCAAACTGGTCGATGACCTGCACCAGCTTTCGCTGTCTGATGCCGGTGCGCTGGCGTACCGTAAAGTCGACACTGATGTGGTACATCTGGTGCAACTGGCAGAGGCCGGTTCGCGCGATCGTTTCCACAACAAACATTTAACGCTCACCAGCCATCTGCCGGAAAGCGCCGAAGTATTTGGTGACCCGCAGCGGTTGTCGCAACTTATCAACAATCTGCTGGAAAACAGCCTGCGCTATACTGACCCAAATGGCGGCCTGGAAATTCTGGGAGAAATTCGCGAAAAAACGCTGCATCTGATGTTCCAGGACAGCGCGCCGGGCATCAGTGATGAACAACTGATCCGTATTTTTGAACGATTTTACCGTACCGAAGGCTCGCGTAACCGCGCCAGCGGCGGCTCGGGGTTAGGTCTGGCGATTTGCCAGAATATCGTCGAAGCCCACGGCGGGCAAATCAGCGCCAGCCACTCTCCGGCAGGTGGCGTGCGCATTACCATCGTCCTGCCCCTTTCTGTTCCACATGGCCTGAGAAACTGAATGAACGACTCTGTACTGTCCGGCCCTGCGCCGTTGAAAATTCTGATCGTGGAAGATGAACCTAAACTCGCCCAGTTGCTGATCGACTACCTGGAAGCCGCCGGCTATGCCACCCAATGGTTACCGGACGGGCACGACGTGATTACGCTGGTTAAAAATCAGCCACCGGCGCTGATCCTTCTGGATCTGATGCTGCCGGGCAGCAGTGGCCTGTCGATTTGCCGCGATATCCGCCAGTTCTCTGATGTCCCGATCATGATGGTGACCGCCAAAACCGAAGAGATCGACCGCCTGCTTGGCCTGGAAATCGGTGCCGATGATTACATTTGCAAGCCGTACAGCCCGCGGGAAGTGGTCGCGCGCGTGAAAGTGATCCTGCGCCGTTGTGTACGTCCGGATGAGCACGTGGCAAAAGAAACCGGTCTGCATATTGATGAAGCCCGCTTTCAGGCGACATTCCAGGGGCACGAACTGGAGCTGACGCCAGCGGAATTCCGCCTGCTGAAAACCCTGTCCGTCAAACCGGGTTACGTTTTTACCCGCGAAGTGCTGCTCAATAATCTCTACGACGATTACCGCGTTGTGACCGATCGCACCATCGACAGCCACATCAAAAATCTGCGTCGCAAACTCGAATCACTGGACGGCGAAAAGGCGTTTATCCGCGCGGTATACGGCGTCGGTTACCGCTGGGAAGCGGAGCCCTGCCATTTGGTTTAACGCGCTTCTGGCCGGCAATTGAGTTTTGTAAAGTTGCTGAAAGTCTGTCGGCCAGTTCACATTTCATGCCTTAAATTTCTCCTGTCTCCGCGAAAAAGTTTCCTTTAACTACACTTATCTCTGGAAAATAACCCCTCTGATGGAGATTACCTTTATGGCTAATGGTCACTATGATCTGAAAAAAGCGAAGAATGGACAGTTTCACTTTAACCTGAAGGCCGGGAACGGAGAGATTATCCTCACCAGTGAAATGTATGCCAGCAAAGCCTCGGCCGAAAACGGCATTTCATCGGTTCAAACCAACGCACCTGACGAAGCGCAGTACGAAGTCAAACCCTCGAAAGACGGCCAGTTCTACTTTGTGCTGAAAGCAAAAAATCATCAGGTGATCGGCGTGAGCGAAATGTACTCCACGGAAAGTGCATCGAAGAAAGGCGTTCAGTCGGTCGTGAAAAACGGTACCAGTACCGATATCCGTGATCTTACCCAGCAAACCGCCTGACCTGATTGTCCTGAGGCTGCCACATTCCCTGTTGTAGCCTCAGGATGCAAAAATTGATCTGCCCCCGTAAAACCTCAAATACCCACACGAACTGGCTGCTTTTGATCAACTCAGACGTTACAATTCCGACCTTTCGTCGCCCCGCATCCGGGACGGCCCTGACTTGTGATCAGACTGAGATTGACTATGTTTACCCGCGATTCTTTTGTTCCGGAACTGCTGTCCCCTGCCGGCTCCCTGAAAAACATGCGTTACGCTTTTGCTTACGGTGCCGATGCAGTTTATGCCGGTCAGCCGCGCTACAGCCTGCGCGTACGTAATAACGAATTTAACCACCAGAATCTGGAGACCGGCATCAACGAAGCCCATGCTCTGGGTAAAAAATTCTATGTGGTAGTGAATATCGCCCCCCATAACGCCAAGCTGAAAACCTTTATCCGTGATTTACAGCCGGTCATCGATATGGGGCCGGATGCCCTGATTATGTCCGATCCTGGCCTTATCATGATGGTGCGGGAAGCGTTTCCGCAGATGGATATTCACCTGTCGGTGCAGGCCAACGCCGTTAACTGGGCGACAGTAAAATTCTGGAAACAAATGGGGCTGACGCGGGTGATTTTATCCCGCGAATTGTCGCTGGAAGAGATCGCTGAAATCCGCGCTCAGGTGCCGGACATGGAAATCGAAATCTTCGTGCACGGCGCACTGTGCATGGCGTATTCAGGCCGCTGCCTGCTTTCCGGTTACATCAATAAACGCGATCCCAATCAGGGAACCTGCACCAACGCCTGTCGTTGGGAATATAAGGTTCAGGAAGGCAAAGAAGACGCCATCGGCAATATCGTGCATCAGTACGAGCCAATCCCCGTTCAACAGGTTGAAGCCGCCGAACCGACATTAGGCATCGGCCAGCCGACGGATAGAGTCTTTATGCTGGAAGAAGCGATGCGTCCGGGCGAATATATGAGTGCGTTTGAAGACGAACACGGCACTTATATTATGAATTCCAAGGATCTGCGGGCGATACAGCACGTGGAAACCCTGACCAAAATGGGTGTGCACTCGCTTAAAATCGAAGGCCGTACCAAATCCTTCTACTATTGCGCCCGCACCGCACAGGTTTATCGCCGCGCCATTGACGATGCAGTCGCCGGAAAACCTTTTGACCCGACTCTGCTTTCAACGCTGGAAGGCCTGGCGCATCGCGGTTACACCGAAGGTTTCCTGCGCCGTCATACGCATGACGCACAACAGAACTACGAATACGGTTTCTCCGTCAGCGACCGCCAGCAGTTTGTCGGTGAATTCACCGGTAACCGTAAGGATGGTTGGGCAGAAATCGACGTGAAAAATAAGTTCAGCGTCGGCGACAGTGTGGAAATGATGACGCCGCAGGGTAACGTTCAGTTCACACTGGAAGCGCTGCGCAACAAAAAAGGTCAGCCGACCGACGTGGCGCCGGGTAATGGCCACTTCGTATATGTCGCGTTGCCGGAAGATGTCAGCCTGGAATTCGCTATTTTGTTGCGTAATCTGGAAGAAACCGACACCCGGAATCCGCATTCAAAATAAGGAATTCTTCGAAAACAAGAATTCGATCACATCTATTTTTAGGGTGACTGGTTAATATGCATTCGCAATTTACTTCGAATGCAAAATAAAGCACCGGACTATACCAGGAACCACCTCCTTGGCCAGCTCAATCTCCCTTGAGCTGGCTTTTCTTTTGGTATTCGGGCAATTCTCTGTTCTCCCATTCAGTGAACAAATAACCTCTTTCCGCCCTCAAAATAAAAAATCATTTGCAGATAAATAAGTGTTTTATTGAATGACTTTAACTGCAATTATTTAATACCAGAAAGAATGCTTCACTGATTTATCCGATAGCCAAATACGGTCATAATCATCTATTGTTGTTATGTATAGATAAAAGGAGCGTACATGACCACAGCACTGCTGATTTTAAATGGAAAAGGTGCAGCCATCGAAGAACTGCGCGAAGCGGTGAACGCGCTGCGTGCCGAAGGCGTGAAGCTGGGAGTACGGGTCACCTGGGAACACGGTGATGCGGCGCGTTATGTCGCTGAAGCCATAGAACTGGGCTGTGAAACCGTGATCGCCGGTGGAGGTGATGGCACCATTAACGAAGTGGCAGGTGCGCTGGCGCAAATTGACGGTGTCAGACCTGTACTGGGGATTGTGCCACTGGGGACGGCGAACGATTTCGCCACCGCCTGCGGTATTCCCCCTACGCCTGAACAGGCGTTACAACTGGCGGTAAAAGGCCGGGCCGTCGATATTGATCTGGCATGCGTCAACAGCCAGCATTTCTTCATCAACATGGCGACCGGCGGCTTTGGGACGCGTATCACTACGGAAACACCGGAAAAACTGAAAGCAGCTCTGGGTGGTGTTTCCTATTTCATCCACGGACTTTTACGCCTGGATACGCTCAAAGCTGACCGCTGCGAAATTAAAGGCCCTGATTTTCAGTGGGAAGGCGATGCGCTGGTTATCGGCATCGGTAACGGCCGACAGGCCGGTGGCGGGCAACAAATTTGCCCGGACGCGCTGATCAACGACGGCCTGTTGCAGCTACGCCTTCTGACATCAGAAGAGCTGCTGCCTTCATTCCTGCGCAGTCTGCTCAGCAATGAAGAAAATAAAAACATCCTTTCTGCCAGTCTGCCGTGGCTCGAAATCACCGCGCCGCACGACATGACCTTCAACCTCGACGGCGAACCGCTGACCGGCAAACAGTTCCGTATCGAAGTGTTGCCTGATGCCATTCAGTGCCGCTTACCCCCTCAATGCGAACTGCTCGGCTGATATTACCCCTTCTCATTGTTCATTCTCTGTACTGTGATCCATCTTGCAGTACAGAGGAATTCTGCCCTTATTTTTGTGATCCCATCCGATAAAACCCACTTCACATACTTGTATGGTAGAAGTGCATTACCTAATTTTAATCTGCCGATGTCGCTGAATAATTCATTCATGAATTTTTTGCGGGCAAAAACGACGTATTTCTTTTTACGACTCTTATTTATCCGGTGACGGAATGCAGGGGTAGTATGATTAATCACGATAAAGAAAGACCGATATCGGTAAAAAATATGCTGGCTTACGGCGGAGGAGATTTCTTCGGCGGCGGTTGTTTTGCGGTTTTGGGTCTGTGGATAATGTTTTTCTATACTACCTATGCAGGATTAAGCCCCGCAGAGGCCGGTGCCGTTATTGCGACAGCACGTCTGCTGGATGCTTTTTTCGATCCGCTTATGGGGTATGTCACGGATAATTTCTATCGTAATCCGCTGGGTAAAAAATACGGCCGCCGCGGTTTCTTCTTCTTATTTGGTGCTCCGCTGATTATGGTGACCTACATTATTATGTGGGTCAGCGGCATGGGATTCTGGTACTACCTTTTCACTTATATTCTATTCTATGCTGCTTATACGCTGGCAATTGTGCCTTATGAAACACTGGCAGCGGAAATGACATCCAGTTTTAAAATGCGCACCAAACTGACCGGCGTCAGAATGTTCTTCTCTACCGGTGCCGCGATATTAGCGGCCTGGTTACCCGGCCGGATCATTGCCTATCTCGGTGAAGATTCATCGTCATCATTTCTGATTATGGGGGTGATTTTTGGCGTGCTGTTTGCCGTGGTGATCCTGATGCTTTACTTCTACACCTGGGAGCGTCCGATCCCGGTTGACGTCGCTGCACCAAAACTTTCTTTCCGCCGTGACATGAAACATCTGTTTAAATCACTGATTTCGACAATGAAAGTCCGCACCTTCCGTCAGCATGTCGGGATGTATCTTGGCGGTTATGTCGCCCTCGACGTGCTCGGTGCGGTGCTGGCCTACTACATTATTTTTGTCCTCGGGCAAAACGCCGTGACCGCGTCGAATGCCATGACGTTAATGACTCTGGTGCAGTTTGTCTGCGTCGCCTTGTTTATTTTCCTGTGTATGAAATTAGGCAACGGGGCTTCTTACCGCATCGCACAGCTATTTATGCTGGGCAGTGTCGGGTTATTTTTAGCCATTCATTTATTACAATTGCCTTTTAATATGGCGCTGCTTTATCTCTCCGTCATTTTAATGGGCGTTGGCCGTTCGGGTACCAGTTATGTTTGCTGGAATATCTACAGCTTTATTCCCGATGTGGATGAAATGCTGACCGGAAAACGGCGCGAAGGGATATTCGCCGGGGTAATGACATTTGTACGCAAAGCCGTTCAGGCGGTGGCGTTATTTGGAGTTGGCCTGTTATTACAGCATTACGGATTTACACCGAAAAGCGCAACGCAACCGGTCGAAGCTGTTTACGGCATCACGCTGGTATTTGGCGCAGGTTCCGTCATTTTCCTGCTGGTAGGGTTATACAGCTCAATGAAATTCCGTCTCACCCGACATAACCATGCGTTGCTGGTCAGTGAAATTGAGCGTCTGAAAGCCGGCGGTAGTAAATACGATGTTACACCAGAAGCCCGTTTAGTTGCCGAGCAACTTACCGGCTGGCCATACGAAAAATGTTGGGGTGATAATAATATTCTTATCCAGACAGAAGAATTATCCCCTCTGACGCCTGATGATCTCTCAACCGGAGCCAACCATGCCAAGAATTGAATTCAGCATGATGCAACAGACCATCTTCCGCGCCCTGCAAAAAGCCGGTCTGGATGAAGAAAGCGCACGTACCTGTGCACGAATCCACACAGAGTCCAGTTGCGACGGCATTTCATCCCATGGGCTGAACCGTGTGGCGCGCTTTGTCGATTACGTTAAAAAAGGCTGGATTGATATTCATGCCAAACCAGCGCTGGAAAAATCTCTTGGCGCCATCGCCATCTACAACGGTAACCGCGGGATCGGCATTACCAACGCCCTGTTTGCCGTCGAAAAAGCGGCAGAGATGGCAAAAGAATACGGCGTCGGCATTGTCGCACTGAAAAACAGCAGTCACTGGATGCGTGGCGGAAGTTATGGCTGGCATGCGGCAGAACAAGGCATGGCGGCGATTTGCTGGACGAATACTGAATCCTGTATGCCTGCGTGGGGCGGCAAAAACCCCCGCGTGGGCAACAACCCGTTCGTGATGGCCGTGCCCCGGGCCAAAGGCCCGATCGTGCTGGATATGGCGATGTCACAATATTCCTACGGTAAATTGCAGGTCACGCGGCTGAAAAAGGAAAAACTGCCGTTCCCCGGCGGCTACGATAAAGAGGGAAATCTCACAGACGATCCTGGCCCAATCGAGGCCTCCATGCGTATTTTACCGACGGGTTACTGGAAAGGCTCCGGCCTGGCAATTGTGCTCGATGCTATGGCCGCGCTGTTATCTGCCGGATCGCCCACCAATGAGATCGACAAAATAGGCAAAGGCAGTTGTACCGGCGCCAGCCAGATTTTTATGGTGTTTGACCCGACACAACTCGGTGGTGCCGAATTCACCGAACGCATGGCCGACAGCGTTGCAGACTATGTGAATCAGTCCGACCCCGCAGAAAACAGCCACGATGTCCGTTATCCGGGCCAGACTGCCGCTTCCAACCGCGAAGAAAACCGCCGTTTGGGCATCCCGGTCGATGAAGCCGTATGGGATGAAGTGGTACGGCTGGCGGAATAGTTCCCGCTCTTTCACGTCAAATCACGCCTGTTAATAGCAGGCGTTTTGTTTTTAATCCCCGCAACATTTCCCTCACAAAGTGTGATCCTCTCCGGCAAAAAACGATAAACATACTTGTATGGTAGTTAGGATAAGGCGTATTTATAACCACAGAAAATGCATCCTACTTTTACTGCAGAAGGTCGTAACCGATGAAAATCGTGAATGCTGAAGTTTTTGTCACTTGTCCGGGACGCAACTTTGTTACGTTGAAAATCACCACTGACAGCGGACTGACTGGCATTGGTGATGCCACGCTGAACGGTCGCGAGTTACCGGTCGCGTCATATCTGAAAGATCATGTGTGTCCGCAACTGATTGGCCGTGATGCGCATCAGATTGAAGACATCTGGCAGTTTTTCTACAAAGGCGCTTACTGGCGTCGCGGCCCGGTCACTATGTCGGCGATTTCTGCCGTGGACATGGCGTTATGGGACATCAAAGCCAAAGCCGCCAACATGCCGTTGTACCAGTTGCTCGGCGGCGCATCCCGCACCGGCGTCATGGTCTACTGCCACACCACCGGCCATTCCATTGATGAAGTGCTCGACGATTACGCCAAACATAAAGAGCTCGGTTTCAAGGCGATCCGCGCACAATGCGGTGTTCCGGGCATGAAAACGACTTACGGCATGGCGAAAGGCAAAGGTCTGGCCTACGAACCGGCGACGAAAGGTAACTGGCCGGAAGAGCAGTTGTGGTCGACGGAAAAATACCTCGATTTCACGCCAAAACTGTTCGAAGCCGTGCGTGATAAATTCGGTTTCGACGAACATCTGCTGCACGACATGCACCACCGTCTGACCCCCATCGAAGCAGCGCGCTTTGGCAAAAGCATCGAAGAATATCGCCTGTTCTGGATGGAGGATCCGACCCCCGCTGAGAATCAGGAATGCTTCCGTTTGATCCGCCAGCACACAGTGACCCCCATTGCGGTCGGCGAAGTGTTCAACAGCATCTGGGATTGCAAGCAGCTTATCGAAGAACAGCTTATCGACTATATCCGCACCACACTGACGCACGCTGGCGGTATCACCGGCATGCGCCGCATCGCTGATTTCGCTTCGTTGTATCAGGTGCGTACCGGTTCCCACGGCCCTTCTGACCTTTCGCCGATTTGTATGGCCGCAGCCCTGCACTTCGACCTGTGGGTGCCGAACTTCGGCGTGCAGGAATACATGGGTTATTCCGAGCAAATGCTGGAAGTCTTCCCGCATAACTGGACGTTCGACAACGGCTACATGCACCCGGGCGAAAAACCGGGGCTGGGCATTGAGTTTGACGAAAAGCTGGCCGCGAAATATCCGTACGAACCGGCGTATCTGCCGGTGGCCCGTCTGGAAGACGGCACTTTGTGGAACTGGTGAGGGAGCGAAAAATGAACAGTGTCGTTATTCAGAAACCTGGAAAGTTAGTCATCGAGCAACGTGCTTTGCCGGTACCTGCCGCCGGTGAGGTACGAGTTCGGGTCAGTCACGCGGGCATCTGTGGTTCAGATGTTCATATTTATCACGGTCACAATCCGTTTGCGAAATATCCACGGGTAATCGGCCATGAGTTTTTCGGCCACATCGACAGCGTCGGTGAAGACGTAGACGTCAAACGTATCGGCGAGCGCGTGGTTATCGATCCGGTCGTCAGCTGTGGACATTGTTATCCGTGCTCGATTGGCCGCCCGAATGTCTGTGCAGAACTGCAGGTTATCGGCGTCCACCGCGACGGCGGTTTCAGTGATTACGCCTGTGCGCCAGCGAAAAACGCTTATGTGGTGCCGGAAATAATCCCGGACAAACTCGCCAGTATGGTCGAGCCGTTTACTATTGCGGCCAATATCACGGCGTTTCTACAACCGACGCCGCAGGATACCGCGCTGATATACGGCGCCGGCCCGATGGGGCTGACGGTGATTCAGGTGCTGAAAGGCGTTTATGGTGTGCAGAAAGTGATTGTCGCTGACCGTATCGACGAACGGTTGCAGATGGCGCAGGCCAGCGGCGCAGACTGGATCATCAACAATAGCGAACGCAGCGTGGCTGATGAACTGGCCGCTGAAGGTGTGCGACCAACGCTCATCGTCGATGCCGCCTGCCATCCGGCGATTTTGCAGGAAGCTATTCTGCTGGCGTCTCCGGCAGCACGTATCGGTATGATGGGTTTCTCCGGCGAGCCCAGCCTGGTCACGCAGCAAAGCATTACCAGCAAAGAGATTTCACTGTTTTCTTCACGCCTGAACAGTCACCGGTTCCCCCAGGTGATTGAATGGATGGAGCAGGGAAAAATCGCACCCGAAAAACTGGTGACGCACTGGATGCCCGCCAGCGAAGTGGAAGCGGCATTAACGCTGTTTGAGAAAGATCAGCGTTCCTGCTGCAAGGTTTTACTGACATTCTGATTTTTTGATTTTTTTTATACAAGACGGGAAGATCTCAAATATCTTCCCGCCTCCCGTACCTCATATTCTACCTATAAAAACGCAACACTATTAAAACGACACCTACAAGTGGAGCATACATTTATGTTTAAGAACCTACGCTGGATCATCGTATTCTTGCTGTTCTTGGTTTACATGATCAATTACCTCGACCGCGTTGCGCTGTCGATTACTGTGCCTATGATAGAAAAAGAACTGACCATTAATCCCGAACAATTCGGCATGATATTTGGCAGCTTCTTCTTTGGTTACGCAATATTTAACTTTATCGGTGGCCTGGCCGTGGATAAATTCGGTCCGACGCTGGTAATGGGATTAGCCGTCGGCTTATGGTCAGTATTTTGCGGCATGACCGCTATCGCGACCGGTTTTTATTCCATGCTTATTTTACGGGTATTATTCGGCATGGCCGAAGGCCCGATCTGCGCCTCAGCAAATAAGATGATTAACGGCTGGTTCCCGAAGAAACAGGCGGCAACCGCGATGGGCTTGCTCAGCGCCGGTTCTCCCCTCGGCGGTGCAGTGGCCGGGCCGATTGTCGGGTATCTGGCGATTTCCTTCGGCTGGCGTCCGGCGTTTATGGTCATTGCCAGTATCGGGATCGTCTGGATGGTCGTGTGGTTCTTTACCGTTGCCGATAATCCGCTGAAAAGTAAACGCGTTTCACCGGAAGAATTGCGTTTAGTTGATGAAATGAAGAACGAGCATTTAAGCGAAGAAGAGAATATGGCGCAGGCCGCACATGGTCTGGGCTATTATTTACGTCAGCCGATTATTCTGGTTACGGCATTTGCGTTCTTCTGCTACAACTATATTTTATTTTTCTTCCTCAGCTGGTTCCCGGCTTACCTGGTTCAGGCACATGGCCTGAATATCAAAGAGATGAGTCTGACAACGGTTATTCCGTGGATTGTCGGTTTTGTCGGCCTGGCATTGGGCGGTTATATTTCTGATAAGATTTTCAATATTACCGGCCGTTTGTTATTGTCGCGTAAAATTATATTAGTGGTCAGCCTGTTAGCCGCGGCTATTTGTGTCGCCCTCGCCGGTATTGTCACCAGCGTGGTGCCGGCAGTCATTCTGATGTCAGTGTCTATTTTCTTCCTGTATACCACCGGTGCGATTTACTGGGCGATTATTCAGGATGTGGTGCATAAATCCCGCGTCGGCGGCACCAGCGGATTTATTCATCTGGTCGGCAGCGTCTCGGGCATCATTGGTCCGGTCGTGACGGGTTTCATTGTGCAAAACACCGGACGTTTTGACAGTGCCTTTATTCTCGCTGGCGGCGTCGCCGCACTGGGTGCAATGCTGGTGTTCTTCGTGATTAAACCGCCAAAACACCTGCCCGACTCCACTCTGTCTCACAACTGATATTCTGAATACCAATGCTGCTCCCTGCCACAGGGGAGCGGCATTTTTCCCTATTTGCTGATTGTAATCTTACATTAACGCGATGCCGTTCATTCCAGAAGCGCCCTTTCCGCCATCTGCACAATCTGTACCCGGTACGCCATGCTTGCCATACTGCCCATCACTCAAAAGCCGTCAGAGCACATTTCAGGCGTAATGCATGAATCTTTGTAACACTGCGGTATTATTTTGATGGCAAAGTAAATTCCTTATTCTTCCTGACGCAACTGAGGGTGTTATGGCTTATATCATGGTGTTTTTGTCTTCGTTATTTATGGTGGGCTCAGTTTATGCGGCATCGGTGCCGGCCACAGCGATCTCTTCTCTCACAACGGCGATGAACGAACGCATGGTGGATATGAAAGACGTGGCGGCTTATAAAGCGGCAAATCATTTACCGGTCGAAGATTTGGTGCGTGAAAAGAAGGTTCTCTCTCTCGCGCAGGCTGAAGCGGAAGAAGCAGGGCTTGACCCGCACTCGGTGCTTCCTTTTATTCAGGCGCAGATGGACGTCGCCAAAGCTATCCAGTACCGCTATTTTGCTGACTGGTTATCGCAGCCCGATATGGGGGACAAACCGAAAAGCCTCGATAGGGTCAGGGACTCCATCTCTGCACAGGATAAGCAAATTTTGAGCGCCATTAGTCAGCGCCTGTTGGCCGGCGGGTTCAGTGAGGAAGATAAATCAGAGATTATGATTCTGCTGCATGCGCCGCAGCTAACCGAAGTGGATAAAGCGCGTCTGGTCCAGGGGTTATCCGGGATCAGACGCGTGAAACAGGCTGAAGGATGACGGTTTTATTCGTCCACCCAAACCCGCATCTCTCCTTCCCCACGATTCGCCCAGGTAAAGTACGGCACAAAGGTTATGGTTTGCGGTACCGTTTGTTGCGCTGGCGGATTGTAACGATACAGTGGCTGCTGACTGGCCTGAACGGATGTCCGGCGTTCGCCCTGTGTCTGCAATAAGGTTTTACCGGCGAACAATCCGCTGCCGGAAATCAGACGAAATTGCGCATCACCCGGCAGGCGGATGTTATGCAGTTCACTGCCGTTGTCAGCCTGCTCAAGGCAATACACCAGCGGCCCGCGCTGCACTGCCACTTTCCCCGCGACATGCCGCAACAGCGCGTTGCCTTTCACCCGCATCACCGGCATCGGCAGCATCATTTCAATGCGATCGCCTTTCTGCCATTCCTGCGTCAAACGCAAATATCCACGTTGCGTCAGGCTGGTCAGTTCAAGCGGATTGCCATTGAGCGTGACCTGCGGACTGGCGCACCAGTCAGGTAAACGCAGCGCCAGCGTGGCTTCCAGTGGCTGATCGTTATCGATTTCAATCAGCACGCCTTCTGCCCACGGATAACCGCCGGACTGTTTCAGTCGCAACGCCTTTCCGCCGATGGTCGCTTCGACATCACTGCCGATATACAGATTGATATCCACACCGTCCGGACGCTGGGTATAGATGTAATGGCCGAGCGACGCCAGCAGACGCGCAATATTCGGCGGACAGCAGGCACAGCCGAACCAGCGCTGACGCACCGGTTTTACGTGGTCATAAATATGGTTGAACGGAATGCTTTTCGGATGCACTTCCAGAGGATTCACATAAAAAAAATGTTTGCCGTCGAGCGCCATACCGGCCAGCACAGTGTTATAAAGCGCACGTTCCATCACATCGGCATAACGGCTGTCAGAATCCATCTGCAGCATACGGTTGGCGAACATCATCAGGCCAATCGATGCGCAGGTTTCGGTGTAAGCCGTGTCGTTGGGTAAATCATAGTCGGAAGAAAACGCCTCACCGCTGCTTTGCGAGCCGATTGAACCGGTGATGTACATCTGCCGCTGGGTCATGTTTTCCCACAATCGCTGGCACACTTCGCGTTTTTCCTGATCCTGACTCAACCGCGCCAGATGCGCCACACCGGCATACAGATACACAAAACGCACCGCGTGACCGATGGCTGTTGTCTGCAAAGCCACCGGTACATGCGCCTGACTGTAGGCTTTGTCTTTCACCATCCACGCCGGACCGTAAGTATTCCAGTGCGAGGTTTTTCCACGTTTCTCATATTCGATATCGTAGAAATGCGGCTGTGTGCCGCGCTGTTCAACAAAATAGCGGGTCAGTTCGAGATATCGCGTTTCGGCAGTTTGTTCATACAAACGCATCAGCGCCAGTTCAATTTCCGGATGCCCCGGATAGCCATGCAGTTGCTGTTCGCCCGGCCCGAAAACGTCTGCGATGTGATCCGCCAGTTTGCAGACAATCTCGAGTAACCGGGTTTTGCCGGTCGCCTGCGCATAGGCCACACCCGCTTCAATCAGATGTCCGGCGCAGTAAAGTTCGTGACATTCAGCCAGATTGGCCCAGCGTTGTTGCGGCTCTTTGACGGTGAAATACGTGTTCAGATAGCCGTCAGGTTGCTGCACCGCGCCGACCAGCTCGATCACCTGATCCGCCGTTGCTTCCAGCGCAGGATCCGGCGTTTTCGCCAGCAAATACCCCACCGCTTCCAGCCATTTAGCCACGTCGCTGTCCTGAAAAACCATGCCATAAAACTCGCCATCACTTTGCCCGGCGGCAATCCGGAAATTTTCAATCGCATGGCTTGGTTCGGCGTCGGCGACGTCATCGTTGAGCGCTTTCCACTGATACGGCACCACCACATCTTTTACCAGTCGCTGATATTCCAGCCAGAACGCATCGGAAACATTCACTTTTTGCAAAGGCACTTCTAAAGAATCAACCGGAGAAAACGGCATACAACCTCCTGAAAAACAGTAAATTAGATTTTTGCGGCCAAATCGTGCGACATCCGCGACAGCAATTTGTTATCGAGTTTGCAAAACATCAGCGTTCCCGCCAGCAGCAGATGCATCGCCGCAGGCAACAATGTATCCAGCAAAGTGATCCCGCCGAGTGACGCTGCAGTCTGATGCTCTGCGCCAGCCTGATAAGAGACCAGAATGAAGACCAGGCTGATGATCCCGGCACTTGATGCCCAGGCCAGTTTGATAAAGAACAGATTGAAGGCAAAGTTCATGCCGGAGGAACGGATACCATTTTTCCAGTGCCCGTAATCGTCGGCGAACGCCATGATGGAAAAGTGCAGCGGCAAGGTGAACCCGAGGATCACACAGTGTACAAAGATGATACCGAGCCACAGCGTCTGATAATGTTCACCGGCAGGGACAAACCACAGCATCAGGGAAAACACCGCCAGTACCAGATTAGTCAACATATACAGCCGCACGCTGTCGATAAATTTGGTCAGCTGATTGACGATCACCGCGCCAAGAATGGATGCCAGCGTTACCATGCCGAAGAACATAGAGGCGTAGCCCGCCCCGCCTTTCAGCACATAAGTGATGAAATACATGTAGCCGCCGCCACGCAGATTGAACACGTTGATCAGCAGGAAAGACATCAGTAAAACCAGCAGCAACTGATCGTTTTTCAGCATGCCGCGAATGTGTTCCTTAACGCTGAATTGCCCGAGCAGTGCAAGGGGCAGGCGTTCGCGTACCGTGAAGAAGCACCACAGGAACATCACCACAGCAACCGCGCAAAGCAACCCTACGCCCTGCTGATATCCCACCGCCGCATTGCCTTTACCCAACACCTGCACCAGCCACGGCAACCCGACGGAAACCATAAAGCCCGCCACGCCGCACAGTACAAAGCGCCACGACTGACAAGACATCACTTCGCGATGATCAGTGGTCATGGTGTTAATCAGCGCGCAGTACGGCACGTTGATTGCCGTATAGGACACGGAGAGCAGGAAATAGGTGAAGAAGGCGTAGGCAATTTTGGCATCGCCACTCAGGCCGGGTACCGTAAAAGTGAGAAATCCGACCACGCCAATAGGCAACGCGATCCATAACTGCCAGGGACGAAAACGTCCCCAGCGGCTTTGCGTGCGGTCAGCCAGAATGCCCATCAGCGGATCGGAAATCGCGTCAATCACACGCAGCGAAATAAACAGCGTACCGACAATCGCAGGTGTCAGCCCGAAAACATCGGTATAAAAGAATGTCAGAAAACTGGTGATAAGACAGGTAATTATCGTGCCACCGGCATCACCTAATCCATAACCGATTTTTTCACTGACAGAAAGTTTGGCATTAGCAGAAAGTATTCTGTCCTCACCGTTTACCGGTGCAGAGCCTGTATTAACTGAATCTGTTGGCATTATCTTTCCTCGCTTTTATATCGTTATTTATAAGCTGTAGGAACACAATGAATAAGGCTAATTATTCGTATCAGCCCTGAGATGAAATAAGGTACGCCATAAATCTGGCATAGGGTTCTCATGCCAACAAGAGGAGAGAAAAGTAGTTAAACGGGACAATTCCGACTCACACCCAGAATCTGTGAAGCAGATCAAAACCTCTTCATGCCCGGCTGGTGGTGCACGTTTCCTGTGCTACTGTCAGGCAAAACTTGCCTGATGAGTGCCTTAAAATGCCTGAAATGCTTACGTTCTCCGTAAATTACCCGGTTAAAGTGCAAAACGGTGGCCTGTTCATTTCCAGAGGAATTGGCACACATCCGACCCGACGCCTGAGTTCGCACGAATTAATTTATGTCGTCCGTGGCTCGTTGTCTTTACAGGAAGAAAATACGCGTTTTGATTTGCATACAGGAGAAAGTTTACTGTTATTTCCCGGCAGGGAACATAAAGGCGTCACAACCTTTGATCCCGATTTAAAATTTTACTGGCTGCATTTTGATATTGTGGAAGATATAGCAATCATTAAACCACAGCAAAATAGTCCCTCTTTACAGCTAAATATTCCACAGCATTGTAAAGTCAGGGACAGTGAAACCCTGTTAACGCTGTTCAGATTATTTTTATATGAACAGGAACGCGGCGGTAATTCTCTTGAGCTGTTCCTGATTTTGCTGTTAGAGGAAGTCTCGCGCGCCTGGCCGGAGAATGTCGAACCCGGCGGCCCCGGCGTGGCGCTGGCCTACAAAGCCCGTCAGCTGATCACCACACAGTTTCATCTGCCACTGGGGGCCTGTGAGCTGGCGCAGCGGCTGCACTGTAACGCCGATTATCTCGGGCGGGTTTTCCGCCTGACCTTTCAGATGACGCTGACGGATGCGCTGCATAAACAACGTGTCGCTGCAGCAGAAAAGCTGTTACTGGCCAATACCGGCAATGTGGCGGACGTGGCACGCCTGACGGGGTTTAACGATGTGGCGTATTTTCGCCGGGTATTTCGTAAACTGCTGGGTATCACACCCGCGGCCTATAAAAAGCTGTATTGCCGGGAGCATATAAACTCCCAATAATTTGATGAAAGCTTGCGCTAACAATCTCAAAAACATCAGAAAACTCATGTTAGTATTGTCGTTTCCCGACTTTAAAGACAACTTTTGCCCATGACAGACTCCTTTGAATTTCTCAGTAATGTGCCGGTTAATCAGCAGATTTATCGCACCTTGCGTCAGGACATCGTCACCTGTGCCATCGCGCCGGGGGCATTCCTGTCGGAGAAAGAGATTTCCACACGCTTTAATGTGTCCCGCCAGCCGGTTCGCGAAGCTTTTATCAAACTGGCCGAAGCCGGGCTGGTTCAGGTTTTACCGCAACGCGGCACCTATGTAATGAAAATTTCCTCCAAGCGGGTTGCCGACGGACGCTTCATTCGCGAAGCAGTCGAAACCGCCGTGGTACGCCGTGCAGCCATGGTCGCCACCGATAAAGATCTGGCCTTGCTCGAACATAATCTTGAGCGTCAGACGCTGGCGGCAAAGAGTCAGCAAACGCAGGAATTCCTGCTGCTGGATGATGAGTTCCACCGCACGATTGCGCAGATCATCGACTGCCGCCTGGCATGGGAAACCGTCGAGCACATCAAAGCGACAATGGATCGCGTGCGCTTTTTGACACTCAGTAAAGTGTCACCGCCGGAAAATCTGATTGCACAACATTATGCGATTTTTGACGGGCTGAAAGCGCATGACCCGGACGCCGCTGAAAAAGCTATCCGCATTCATTTGCAGGAAATGATTTCCACCATTACCCCGATTGCTGAACAGAACAGTGACTGGTTTGATGCCGAGTAAGTAAAAGGACGTTGTAATACACAAACAGTGAACGACAGCGATCAAATTTTGCGGGTTATCCCTAAAATCTGTATGACAACTTGGTGTAAGCTGTAAACCACATCAATATCGTGGATACTTTTATGCCAGCCGCAGCCGCCCTGAAAAAAAGCTACTACAGTGCCGATCAGTCACTGTCCCTCTCCCAGCTCGATAACGAGAAAATCACCCAGATCGTTCACGATCTGGACGTGGCAGAAAGCGAAAAAGAACATTACGTCACGGGCTGGATGGGACAGAACAGCGTGGTACTGGTGAGAAATTATCAGGACAAACGGGGCACTTCCAGCGGCCTGGTGATGTCACGTGGCAACCGTTACAAACTCACCGTTCAGGCCATCACTTTCCGCATCCCCAAAGTACTGCTGTGGGTCACATTCCGCCGTAAGCCCCGCACCATGACCGTTATTGCCTATAACAAGCTGGGTGATCAGGCGACCGGCCTGCAACAGTTCATGCATGTGCAGGATCCTGAACTCAGGGAGAAACTGGAACAGGACTGGCGTGAACTGAACGATTATCTCGGCATGGCCTGCTGGCAGATGGATAACAACCGCCCGCAGTGGCGCCAGTTGTATGCGGATATCACGCCGCAAGCCCTCCTGACGCTGGCTGAATCACCGTGGTTCAGTGGCAAAAAACTGCAAAAGGATGGCGAATTTGAAGGGCTGTGGTCACACGGACAATTTATTGGCCGCCGCAGCGGTGAGCATGCGGCATTGCTGCTGTCGTGGCAGGACGAGGAGAACGACGATATTGCCAGCTATCTGTTTGAACGGATGTCAGCAACTAAAATCCGCGTCATGCTGCGCCCGCGTAAAGAAGAAAAATTCTATCCGCTGAACCCGTTTGATGCCGTTCATTTGCAAAAGGCGCTGACGAAATTTCATCAGGTTGAACAGGCGCTGAGCGAAACCCAGCACCAGGCATAATCCGCGGTTACCACCAGCGGTGGAAATGATGCACAGGCCCGATACCGTGGCCGACTTCCAGTGAGTCGGCCTGCATCAGCGCCTGCTGTAAATAGGCTTTGGCTTCGCGTACCGTATCGGCCCAGTTGTGATGACGCGGACGTAACGCGGCCAGCGCGGCAGACAGCGTGCAACCGGTGCCATGAGTATGTCGGGTATTCACACGCGGCGCAGTAAACCGCTCGCGGGAACCGGTCACAAACAACCAGTCAGGGCTTTCCTCATCACTCAGATGTCCCCCTTTCATCAGCACGGCACCACATCCCATCGCCAGTAAGGCTTCTCCCTGCTTACGCATTTCGGTTTCATTCGCCGCCACCGCACAGTCCAGTAACGCCGCCGCTTCGGGCAGATTTGGCGTAATAATGGAAGCCTGCGGGATCAGCAAACGACGCACGGCATCCACGGCCTCCGGCAGCAGTAACGGATCGCCACTTTTCGCCAGCATCACGGTATCCAGCACCACAAACGGCGGCTGATAATGTCTGAGTCGCTCCGCAACCGCCTCCACAATCTGACTGTTCGCCAGCATGCCGATTTTCGCACTGTCGATCCGCACATCGCTCAGTACGGAATCGAGCTGCGCTGAAACGAAACCGGGCTCAATGTTATAGACCGACTGCACACCACGGGTGTTCTGCGCCACCAGCGCGGTGATCACACTGGTGCCGTACGCACCCAGCGCCGAGAAGGTTTTCAAATCCGCCTGGATCCCCGCCCCGCCACTCGGATCTGTGCCTGCAATCGTCAGTGCATTAATACGTTTCATTGTATTTCCTCGCCATTCAGCCATTCCTCGCCCATTAAATACAGATTATCGAGGTATTCAGGCGTGAAACTGCCCGGCCCCTTCACGACCGCACAGGCGCGCTCGCCGGCACAGGACATCACCCGGCAGGCGGCGGCCACGTTATCCAGGCGATCACCCGGCAAAGCCACAAAGGCCGCCACCACCGCAGATAATGCGCATCCGGTACCCACCACGCGGGTCATCATCGGATGTCCGCCAGCCACCGCCCAACTGCGCATCCCGTCGGTGACGTAATCGGTTTCACCCGTCACGGCCACTACCGCACCGGTCTCCCGCGCCAGTTGCTGTGCGGCAGGTAAGGCAGAAAGGGAATCATCACCGCTGTCCACGCCGCGCCCGGACGCACTGAGGCCGCTGAGAGCCAGGATTTCCGAGGCATTACCGCGGATTGCGGCAGGTTTAAGTGTGATGATTTCACGACAGAATTCTGTACGCCAGCTCAGGCCGCCGACAGCAACCGGATCCAGCACCCAGGGCTTTCCGGCCTGAGTGGCTGCGTGAATAGCCGCCCGCATCGCATCGGCATGGGGATGTGTCAGCGTGCCGACGTTCACCAATAAGGCATCGGCAATGGCGCCAAATTGCGCCGCTTCGGCGGGATCAACCACCATCGCCGGAGATGCACCCAGCGCAAGCAGGACATTGGCGGTAAAAGATTGCACCACGTCGTTGGTCAGGCAGTGAACCAGCGGCGCTGAAAGGCGGAGTCGTTTCAGAGAAGTGGCGGCTAAGGCGCCGGGCAAGAAGGTAGGTCGGGTATTCATAAATCTCCCCACCGGCACTCAGGAAGGCGGTATCAGGAGAGATACCTGACTTCCCTACGCTGGCATAATCCAGATCAGGTAATACGGGTAAAATCTCAGCCCTGCTTTGCAGCGGGCACCCCGAGTCAAGGGAACATTATTGGCGGCGGAGGTCAGAAGATCAATCAGGAAATGCGTTAAAAAAACCGATCAGCCAACGTAATTGAACTCACTCCGCTTCACTGGCAGTATCAGGAAACAGACATGAACAACACACGTTGATGAAAAATTTCCTCAGGAGTTTTACTTGTCCTCATCACTTATTGTCCGTCCTTATGAAGAAGCAGACCGCCCGTTTTTACGCACGTTGTATCTGGCCTCACGCAAGCATACCTGGACATGGCTGGAAGACGATTTTCAGCTGGAAGATTTTGACCGCGCAGTGATCGGCGAGACGATTCTGGTGGCAGAACGTGACGGACATTTACTGGGATTCGCCTCAATTTTCACTCAGGAAAATTTCCTGCATAACCTGTTTGTTGATCCGCAATATCAGGGAACCGGCGCAGGTTCAGCATTGCTTCAGGCTGCGGAAGAAACGTTTACCCGTCAGGGGTCGTTGAAATGTTTAGTAAAGAGTAAAAAATCAGTCGCTTTTTATCTGTCAAAAGGCTGGAACATCATCTCTACGGGGGACAGTCCAAAAGGTGAATACTATTTGTTTCATTCATCAAAAAAATAATTAAGGAAGAAATGATTACCTCACAGAACCGTATTTTCGCGATCCTGATGAATATCAATTTTTCTTTGTCGTTAAGAGGTTAAATTCCGCAGCGGTGCTATACATACTTGGTCTTCCTTAAAATATTTCGAGGGTACGAATGAAAACAATAAAACTGATGCAGATCGCCGCAGTGACTGGCGCACTGTTCCTGGCCGGTTGTACCAGCCACATTACCAAGACGGAAAAATACTCAGGTTTTTTAGGCGATTATTCCGGCCTTAAGGAAGTGAAAACGGCTGGGGGAAATCCGGTTCTGCGCTGGATCGATCCTTCGTTTAAGAAAGAAAATTATTCTTACATCAAATACGAACCGATTAAATTCTACCCGGAACCGCAGCCTACGGCGCAGATCGACAAAGCCACCTTGCAGGGGGTGCTGGATTACGCCAACAGCCGCATGAAACCTGCACTGGCAGAGCGCCTGCCACTGACAGATCACGCAGGGCCGCGCACATTGATTTTCAAAGGCGCGATCACCGGTGTGAACACGTCGGCAGAAGGTTTGCAGTTCTATGAAGTCGTCCCGGTCGCGCTGGTTATTGCCGGTACTCAAACCGCGACAGGCCACCGCACGCGTGATACTGAAGTGTATTTCGAAGGTGAGCTGATCGACGCCAGTACTGGCAAACCGGTGATCAAAGTCGTGCGTAAAGGATTCGGTAAACAAGTTTCCAATGATAAGCAGAAAGTTACCGCTAACGATTTAAAAGTTGTGGTAGATAGCCTGGCGAATGATACCAAGCTGTTCAACGAATAAGTTCCGGTTTTCCGCACCGTCAGACACAGGCAGTCGTAAGGCTGCCTTTTTTCAGACTGAATCAGCGATAAACTCACGCAGCCACTGATGTGCAGGATCACGATGAGCGCGCTCGTGCCAGACCATGTACATCTCGAACCCCGAAACATCCAGCGGCGGTGTAGTAACCTGCAAAGCAGGATTTCCACGTACCAGACGTTCCGGCAACATCGCCACCAGATCAGTGGTCATCAGCACCTGAACGACAAACAGGAAATGCGGCACTGACATGACGACGCGGCGCGATAATCCAGTGGCCGCCAGCGCGATGTCGGTATTGCCATAGAAACCCCCACCATCAGGTGAAACGATCACATGTTCCAGTGCGCAAAACGCTGAACGCGATATCTTGCCTTTAACCTGCGGATGTCCTTTTCTGCTCACCAAAACATAACGTTCAGCAAACACTAATCGGCTGTGCAGGCCATTCATCACCGCCTCGCCGGTATGGAATGCGAGATCCAGCGTACCCTGCTCCATTTTGCGGATAATCCGCGCAGGTGACGTTTCAAAAATAGCCAGCCGTGCAGAAGGTGCGGCTATACGTAATGCCCGTAACGCGGGCAGCACAATGGTCGATTCGCCATAATCTGCCGCCCCCAGATTCCAGGTATTCTTTGCCGTCGAGGGGTCAAACACTTCACCCGCAGATACGGCCTGCTCCAGCGCGGCCAGTGCTTGTCGCAGCGGCTCACGTAATTCATCAGCACGCGCGGTCGGCCGCATCCCCCGTGGTCCCGGCAGCAGCAAAGGGTCATCAAAAAATTCCCGCAACTTCGCGAGCTGAACGCTGACTGAAGGTTGTGAAAGATTACGGCGTTGCGCCGTACGCGTGACGTTTTGCTCGGCGAGCAGGACATCCAGCGTCAGCAACAAATTGAGATCCAAACGGCCGAAATTACTCATCGCTATACCTGCTATATGATCAATTCATTTCAACTATACCTGACAACAACCTACTCTGCGTTTACCACTTAGCGGAGAATTCGTCATGAATGTATTGATCGTCTATGCCCACCCTGAATCACAATCACTGAACGGCTCGCTGAAAGATTTTGCGGTCAGTCACCTGCAGGCCGCCGGGCACAATGTGCAGATATCGGATTTGTATGCCATGCAATGGAAAGCTGCGCTGGATGCCGGAGATAACACCGAGCCTTCACCAGGGCCTTTTCAACCTTCGCAGAATTCACAGCGCGCTTACCAGAATGGCACGCAAAGCCATGACATTGGCGCCGAACAGGAAAAATTACAGTGGGCTGATACCGTGATATTTCAGTTCCCGCTATGGTGGTTTTCAATGCCCGCGATTATGAAAGGCTGGGTGGAACGCGTTTATGCCTACGGATTTGCTTACGGTGTCGGTGAACATTCCGACACGCACTGGGGCGACCGTTACGGAGAAGGCAAAATGGCCGGTAAACGCGCCATGCTGATGGTCACGACCGGCGGGTGGGAACCGCATTACAGTGCGCGTGGGATTAATGGCCCTATCGACGAGCTGCTGTTCCCGATCCATCACGGCATCCTGCACTATCCGGGCTTCAGCGTACTGCCGCCGCTGGTGTTCTACCGCACCGGACGCATGGATGAAACCCGCTATGCGCAAACTTGCGCGGAGATGTCTCACCGGCTGGATACATTAGAAAGCGCGACACCCATTTCATTCCGCCAGCAGAATGGCGGCGATTACGCTATTCCGTCACTGATATTGAAACCGGAAATTGCGCCGGAGAAAAATGGGTTTGCGGCGCATTTGAAATAACGATCTGAGAGAATTTCAGGCATAAAAAATGCCAGTGGATAATTTAATCACACTGGCGTTTTGTGGATTTTAAATAGCAGATGTCTCTAAAACTTATTCCCATTTGATCGCTATTTTCTCAATGCGCTTTGCCGTTTTTGGCTAAATACATGGCGTTGTCGGCATATTCGAGAAGCTGACGTTCATCGTTACCATGCTCCGGATAGAGTGCGATTCCGATACTGGGCGTGATGGTCAAACTGTGGCCTTCCAGGGTAAAAGGAGGATTGAAAGCGTCACGGATTTTTTCTGCTACCCGAGCAGACGCGGGTAAGGAACCCCCCTGAAGCAAAACCACAAACTCATCGCCGCCGACACGAGCGACGGTGTCCGATTCGCGCGCACACAACTTCAGGCGCGCAGCGGCCCCCTGCAGCAGTAAATCCCCAATACCATGGCCAAGCGTATCGTTAACCTGTTTAAATTTGTCGAGATCAATGTATAACAGCGACAACTGACCTTGCTCCCGACGTGCTGTTGAGAGCGCGACTTTCAGGCGGTCATGCAAAAAACCACGATTCGGGAGGTCGGTCAGTGGATCATACTGCGCCATATACTGCAGCCGAGCCTGCATTTGCTGACGCTCAATGACAGTCGCAATTTGAGTCGAAACGAACTGCAGTAACTCCTGATCCTGTTCGTTGTAGCACACACCCCCCGGGTAGCTTTTGACCATAAGCACGCCAATCGTGCCCTTATGCGACTTGAGCGGAACACCCAGCCAGCAGAATGGATTCATGCCAAAAGAGACCCGCAATTCTTCCATGCGGGCAACCATCGTTTCAGGTGTGAGCAGCAGCGGCAGACCGGTATGAATAATCTCTGCGTAGAACGTACCTGGGATCAGGGTAAAGGGGTCTGGCCTCGGCAGAAACTGATCCACATGATAAGGGAAGCTAAGTTTACCGGTTTCATCATCGTAGAGCGTCACCGAGAAATTATCGACGGGCAGCAGCGTGCCGACGATCTCATGAATGCGCTGGAATAACTTGAGTAAATCTTCGGCGGTATGTGCAGCTTCAGAAATAGAATAAAGCGCAGACTGCAACAATTCGGATCGTTTGCGTTCGGTAATATCTCGGGCAACCCCAATGCGCAATTGATCAGCCGGTGACCAGCGTGCCGTCCACATGATGTTGACTACTTGTCCATTCTTATGAATGTAACGGTTCTCAAAATGAAACTGAGGATTGCCAGACATGATCCCCACCACCGAGTTTCGGGTTATTTCCCGATCTTCAGGCAGCATCATGTCAAACATGTTTTTGCCGATCATTTCTTTCGGCGTATAGCCAAAGATACGTTCGCATGATGCACTCGCAAAAACGATATTGGCATGGGCATCAACCGCAAAAACAGCATCCATCATGAGATCAATAAAACTGGCCAACGGCGCGTGAGGATTCGATTCCATAGAGAAACTATAAGGCCTGAATATAAGAGTGAGTACGACTACCTTTACGATAGATATCCGTCGTCCATTAGCACTGCATCGTTTTGCACCACCGGTTAAAGATAGTACAGGTACAGTTGAATAAACTCAGGAAAGAATCACATGATAAAGTTGAAACGGCCATTTGATATCTGACAGATATCAAAAAGCCCGCAGTTACGCGGGCTTAGAGGTATTTATTGCTTTAGCGTGCAGACTGTTGCCAGACGCGAAATCATTCCCACTCAATCGTTGCCGGTGGTTTGCCCGAGATGTCATAGACAACGCGGGAGATACCGTCGACTTCGTTGATGATGCGATTGGAGCAGCGGCCAAGAAAATCGTACGGCAGGTGTGCCCAGTGCGCGGTCATGAAATCGATGGTTTCTACTGCACGCAGGGAAACGACCCAGTCGTATTTACGTCCATCGCCCATCACACCAACGGAGCGGACTGGCAGGAAGACGGTGAAGGCCTGGCTGACCTTGTTATACAGGTCGGCTTTATGCAGTTCTTCGATGAAGATAGCATCGGCGCGACGCAGCAGGTCGCAGTACTCTTTCTTCACTTCGCCCAGCACGCGAACGCCCAGACCCGGGCCCGGGAACGGGTGACGGTAAAGCATGTCATACGGCAGGCCGAGTTCCAGACCGATTTTACGTACTTCGTCTTTGAACAGTTCTTTCAGCGGCTCAACCAGACCCAGTTTCATTTCTTTCGGCAAACCGCCCACGTTGTGATGCGATTTGATCACGTGCGCTTTACCGGTGGCCGAGGCTGCGGATTCAATCACGTCAGGGTAGATGGTGCCCTGCGCCAGCCATTTCACTTCATCCTGCTTGCAGGCTTCTTCATCGAACACTTCAACAAAGACGCGGCCGATGATTTTACGTTTGGCCTCAGGTTCATCAACGCCTGCCAGCGCAGACAGGAAGCGCTCTTCCGCAGCGACATGAACGATGTTCAGACCGAAACGGTCACCGAACATTTCCAGCACCTGATCTGCTTCGTTAAGACGCAGCAGACCGTTATCGACGAATACGCAAGTCAGACGGTCGCCAATGGCGCGGTGCAGCAACATGGCGGTCACGGAAGAGTCAACGCCACCGGACAGGCCGAGGATCACATGATCGTCGCCAATCTGCACACGCAGACGTTCAACGGCATCTTCAATGATTTTTGCTGGCGTCCACAGTGCTTCGCACTCGCAGATATCCATGATGAAACGTTCAAGCATACGCAGGCCCTGACGGGTATGCGTCACTTCCGGGTGGAACTGCACACCGTAGAAGCGTTTTTCTTCGTTGGCCATAATGGCAAACGGGCAAGTCTCAGTGCTGGCAACGGTCACAAAATCAGACGGGATGGCCGTCACTTTATCGCCGTGGCTCATCCAGACGTCGAGCAACGGTTTGTTGTTCTCGCTCAGGGCATCCTGAATGTCACGGATCAGCGCACTTTCAGTCTGAACTTCAACCTGCGCATAACCAAATTCGCGCTCGTTAGAGCCTTCAACATGGCCGCCTAACTGCATCGCCATGGTTTGCATGCCGTAGCAGACGCCCAGAACCGGTACACCGGCTTCGAAGACATAGTCTGGTGCACGCGGGCTGTCATGCTCGGTGGTACTTTCCGGGCCGCCGGACAGGATGATCCCGTTCGGATTGAATTCGCGGATTTGGGCTTCGGTTACGTCCCAGGCCCAGAGTTCGCAATAGACACCCAGTTCACGCACGCGGCGCGCAACAAGTTGGGTGTACTGGGAGCCGAAATCGAGGATCAGGATACGGTGCTTGTGAATATTTTCGCTCATGAGGGGGCGTTTTCCAGAAAGCAATAAAAGCGTTAAAACAACAGGTTAAATTTTCTAACAATCTTAAAAGCAGACAGCGAGCCTTTAGCTCGCTGTCTTTAGGGTCAGGATCCCATGCGGTAGTTCGGTGACTCTTTGGTAATCGTCACGTCATGTACGTGGCTTTCCTGGATCCCGGCACCGCTGATGCGGACAAACTCAGCCTTGGTGCGCAGGTCGTCGATGGTAGCACAACCGGTCAGCCCCATACAGGAGCGCAGACCGCCCATTTGCTGGTGGATGATCTCTTTCAGACGGCCTTTATACGCCACGCGACCTTCGATACCTTCCGGTACCAGTTTGTCAGCAGCGTTATCAGTCTGGAAGTAACGGTCTGAAGAGCCTTTGGACATCGCGCCCAGAGAACCCATGCCGCGGTAAGATTTGTATGAACGGCCCTGATACAGCTCGATTTCGCCCGGAGATTCTTCAGTACCCGCCAGCATCCCGCCGACCATCACACAGCTTGCGCCGGCAGCGATAGCTTTTGCGATGTCGCCGGAGAAGCGGATACCGCCGTCAGCGATAACCGGAATACCGGTGCCTTCCAGCGCTTCAACCGCGTCAGAAACGGCAGTGATTTGCGGAACACCCACGCCGGTCACGATACGGGTAGTACAGATGGAGCCAGGACCGATACCGACTTTCACCGCGCTCACGCCTGCTTTCGCCAGTGCCAGAGCACCTGCGCCAGTTGCAACGTTACCGCCAATGATTTGCAGATCCGGGTATTTCGCGCGGGTTGCGCGGATACGTTCCAGAACGCCTTCGGAATGGCCGTGAGAAGAGTCGATCAACAGAACGTCAACACCGGCAGCAACCAGCGCATCGATACGTTCTTCGTTGCCCGCACCTGCGCCAACCGCTGCACCGACGCGCAGGCTGCCCTGCTCATCTTTACAGGCATTCGGTTTACGTTCGGCTTTCTGGAAGTCTTTTACGGTGATCATACCGAGCAGATGGAATTGCGCGTCAACCACCAGTGCTTTCTCTACGCGTTTTTCGTGCATTTTTTGCAGCACGACTTCGCGGGCTTCGCCTTCTTTGACGGTGACCAGACGTTCTTTCGGCGTCATGACCGCAGTGACAGGCTGTTCCAGATCGGTCACGAAGCGCACGTCACGACCGGTAATAATACCGACCAGTTCGTTTTCTTCAGTCACGACCGGATAACCGGCAAAACCGTTAATTTCAGTGAGTTCTTTAACCTGACGCAAAGTGGTCGATGGCGTGACGGTTTTAGGGTCAGCAACAACGCCGCTTTCATGCTTCTTCACGCGACGGACTTCTTCCGCCTGACGCTCAATAGACATGTTCTTGTGAATGAATCCGAGGCCGCCTTCCTGCGCCAGAGCAATCGCCAGATTCGCTTCAGTCACGGTATCCATCGCTGCGGACAGCATAGGGATATTCAGACGGATTTTAGCGGTCAGTTGAGTACCGAGGTCGGCAGTATTAGGCAAAACTGTGGAGTGGGCTGGAACAAGGAGAACGTCGTCGAACGTTAGTGCTTCTTTTGCGATACGTAGCATGGGCAATATCTCACCAAGGTGGATGCGGAAAAGATAAAATATTGCAGCGGGAGTATACAGGTGAGTAGGCATTTCGACCAGAACTATTTCAAAAACTTCTTGATTACCTTTTGCGGGCATGTAGTATCGTTCGATTAAGTCTCTGTTTTTGAATTTGATCTGGATCACATGTCGCTACCTTCTTCGCCTCCTATTTTTACCGTAAGCCGCCTGAATCAGACGGTCCGACAGTTGCTGGAAAACGAAATGGGTCAGGTCTGGCTCTCCGGTGAGATTTCAAACTTCTCTCAGCCGTCCTCCGGCCACTGGTATTTTACGCTCAAAGATGACCGCGCTCAGGTCAAATGTGCCATGTTCCGCAACACGAATCGCCGCACAACGTTCCGCCCGCAAAATGGCCAGCAGGTATTAGTCCGCGCGACCATTACGCTGTATGAGCCACGTGGCGATTATCAGCTGATTGCCGAAAGTATGCAGGAAGCTGGCGACGGTTTATTGCAGCAAAAATTCGATCTGCTGAAACAGCAACTGGCCGCCGAAGGTCTGTTTGATGCACAGTTTAAACAACCGCTGCCCTCGCCTGCTAAATGCGTGGGTGTGATTACTTCCGCCAGCGGCGCCGCGCTGCATGACGTGTTAAATGTCTTAAAGCGTCGCGACCCGTCGTTACCCGTCATTATTTATCCGACGTCAGTTCAGGGCGCGGATGCGCCGGGGCAAATCGTCCGCGCCATTGAGCTGGCTAACGCTCGGGAAGAAGTCGATGTCCTGATTGTCGGGCGCGGTGGCGGTTCGCTGGAAGATTTATGGAGCTTTAACGATGAGCGCGTGGCACGGGCGATTTTTGCCAGCCGCATTCCGATCGTCAGCGCCGTCGGCCACGAAACCGATGTGACGATTGCCGATTTTGTTGCTGATTTACGTGCGCCGACGCCATCTGCTGCTGCCGAACTGATCAGCCGCAATCAGCTGGAATTGCTGCGCCAGATCCAGTCGCAGCAGCAGCGCCTCGAAATGGCGATGGATTATTATCTCGCACAACTGACGCAGCGCTTCACGCGTCTGAATCACCGCCTGCAACAGCAGCATCCGCATTTACGTCTGGCGCGTCAGCAAACGGCGCTGTTCAAATTGCGCCGTCGTCTTGATGAAGCCATGCAAAACCAGCTGCGTCAGATGCTGCGCCGCACCGACCGTTTGCAGCAACGCCTCACACAACAGCAACCGCAGCCGCGTATTCACCGCGCCCAGCAGCGGGTTCAGCAGCTTCAGTACCGGCTGCAACAGGCGATGTCATCGCAACTGACCGAAAGCCGTCAGCGTTTCGGTACTGCCTGTACGCAACTGGAAGGCGTCAGTCCGCTGGCGACACTCGCCCGCGGCTATAGCGTGACGACCACGCCGCAAGGCGCGTTGCTGAAGAAAACCACGCAGACTGCACCGGGCGATACACTGAAAACACGTCTGGCCGATGGCTGGATTGAAAGTGAAGTGAAATCGATTGTGGTAGAGAAGAAGGTGCGTAAACGTGCGGTTAAATAAGCGTTAGGTTTCCCCCATCCTCCCCCTTCGCAGGGGGAGGAGATTGAAAAGCTTACAGATTATAGTTATTTGTCTTCACGCCATTCACCCAAACTTCACGCGGTTCGCTTTGCGGCAGCACAATGCTCAGGGTTTTCCACGCCGGTTTGAAATCGCCGTGCTGCGTCAGCGTGATGTTGATTCGCTGATCGTCACTGGCGATATCCCAGTTCAGCCACAGCGCATGATTCTGCTCCCAGCGATGGCTTTCGCCGTCATCTTCAAACAGCATGCCTGACGATGTCACCTGACCCGGTGCCGGATACACATGCAATTCACGCAGCATATCTTTACTGGCCTCAACATGCGCCAGACGGCAAGATTGCGGCAATGCAGCACCGGCGCGCACCAGCAGCGGCAATCTGTCCAGCGGTGCGTCGAGGGTGATTGTCTGCCCGCCCGCAAACCATTCGCCGGTATAGAAATCGCACCAGCCCATTCCGTTATCAGGCAGATAAACATTACGCTCACGCTGCCCCTCATCCACCACGCTGGCGACCAGCAAATCACGTCCCATCAGGAAGTCATCGGTTTCCGCGAAGGTGTTTTTGTCGTGCTCGTGGTCGAGGAATGTCGGGCGCAGCATCGGCTCGTCATCCGCATGAGCCTGCCACAGCAAGGTGTAGAAATAAGGCAATAAGCGATAACGCAGACGGATGGCATCACGAATAAGCGGCGTCACCTGCGGATACATCCACGGCTCATTCACCGTGTGATCATCATTCCAGGAATGAATGGTGAAACGTGGATGCATCACGCCGTTTTGCACCCAGCGGACAAACAGTTCGGCATCCGGCTTATCCCCTGAGAATCCGCCGACGTCGTGCCCGACGTTATACAAACCGGATAAACTCATGCCGATGCCCATGCGGGTGTTGTAGCGCAGCGTCTGCCAGTTAGTGCGGTTATCACCGCTCCACGTTTGCACGTAACGCTGCATGCCGGAACAACCTGAGCGGGAAATCAGATACGGCCGGATTTCCGGCGCGAAGTTTTGCTGTGCTTCAAACGACGCACGCATCATCAGCAGCGGCATTACCGGACGGATATGTTTGATGGCGATAGACTTGCCAAAACCGTGGCAACGCGCATCGCTGTCCCAGACTTCGTATTCGTTGTTGTCGTTCCACGTCGAACCGATGCCTTTTTCGAGCAGCTGTTGCGTCACGCCTTTCTGCCACCAGCGCACAGCGGCCGGATGAGTGAAATCGAGGTGGGAACCTTCGTCATCCCAGAATACTGAGCGTTCCGGCACGTCGCTTTCGCTGTCGCGGATAAATAAACCCTGCTCAGCAACCTGTTCATATTGCGGGTGATCCTGCAACAGGCAAGGTTTGATATTGGCCGCCAGACGGATACCAGCGTCAAGAAACGCTTTCGACATCACTTCCGGCTCAGGCACTTTGTCGTAGTTCCAGTTAAAGACGTAACGCTTGTTGCCGATTGAGGTGTAACCCGATGAAAGCTGGAACGAATCGCAGGGAATTTGATGTTGCTGACACAGCGTGATGAATTTCATCAGCTGTTGCTGGGCGTCCGGCGCATCGGTGTAATACATGGTCGAGCCACTGTAACCGAGACTCCATTTCGGCCCAAAGGTAGTTTTACCGGTCAGGCGCACCAGCTTTTTGGTGACGTCGAGTGACGTCGGGCCGACAAACAGGTAGTAATCCAGATCGCCCGCTTCGGCACTGAAACGACGGTAAGGCAGATGGTAATTATCCAGTTCATTGCCGAGATCAAGCCAGACATTGCTGAGATTGTCGTAGAAAACGCCAAAACTGACACCATTGCGCCGCGTCAGGGTAAACGGGATATGCTTATACAGCGGATCGGTGCTGGCGGCGTTATAACCCATCGCATCCAGATTACGCATTTCAAAGCGGCGGCCGCTACGGTTGAGATCACCGGCTTTCTCGCCCAGTCCGTACACGCCATCCTGCGCCTCACGCAGCTGATAGTGCGCCGATGCTTCGTTTTTCACGCCGAGCATATACGCACCGGTTTTCCGATCTTTTACCAGCGGCTGCCAGACACCGGCCTCATTTTTATATTCCCACTCCAGCCACAACGGCTGATGCACCGTGACGCGCAGCGCCTCAGTGGTCAGTGTCAGGCAATCGTCGCCCTGTTCGAGCTGATAACCCGGCACTGAAAAACCTTCGTTGCTCAGACGGTCACGCCCTTCCCATGGTGCATCATTTTGTGGTGCGATACTCCAGGTACGATCCAGCGCAAGCTCGCCGTTTCGCTGGATGAATACGCGGATTAAACCCTGTTCCAGCACACGCAGAGAAAACAGATGTTTACCATCAACCCGCAAATCCACGCCTGCTTCATCCTGCCCGGCAAGCTCCCAGTGTTTTAACGTCTTCATAGACTCTCCCTTTTTGCCGGATTGCGGCGTTCAGCGATCAGAGCAACCAGGAAGACTGCGCCGATCAAATCAAAGAAACCCATCGCGATAAACAGCGGATTGAAACCCATTTTGTCGGCAACGGCGCCGATCAGCAGTGAAAACAGGAAACTGGCGATCCACGCCGAAGAACCGCGCATGCCGTTAACTGTCGCCACCTGGCTCTTATCGAATGTCTCCACCACGACGGCACTCAGCATGCAGGAAATCACCTGATGACCGAAACCGCCGATGGAAATCAGGGCGATGGCGGCATACGGGCTTTGCGTCAAGGCGACCAGCGCCAGCGACAGCATCATAAATGCGCCGGTGACGGAGCTGGCGACGATGGAGTTAATGCGGGTGCAGCCAAACACTTTGCGGTACAGCGTAGTGAGATAGCCGCTGGCAATACTGCCGAGGTCGGCGGCCAGGAACGGCAGCCAGGCAAACATCACAATGTGTTTTAAATCCATCCCACGTTCATTGGCGAGATACAACGGCACCCAGAAGCTGAACACCGCCCACGCAGGCTCAGCCAGAAATGCCGGAATGGCGATACCGTAGAATTTCTTGTTTTTACAGACAATTTTCAGCGATTTGATAAACGGCAGACGCGTTTGTTGCGGCTCGTTATCTGAACGGATCAGCGCCAGTTCATCTTTGCTCAGGTTCGGATGCGTTTCCGGTGAATGGTAGAACTTCCACCACAGCAGAACCCACAGCATCGACAGCACGCCGCAGAACAGGAACGCACCACGCCAGCCAAATGACACGTGCGCGACCAGGATAATCGGCGGGGCCAGCATGGCACCAATCGAGAAGCCTACGCCTGCCCAGCCTGCGGCAACCGGACGCTCTTTACGCGGGAACCAGTCGGAAATCGCTTTGGCGTTGGCCGGCGTCGCCGCCGCTTCGGCACTGCCCATAAAGAAGCGCAGAACGGCGAGTTGGATCCAACTGCCCGCCCCTGCATGCAGCATACAAACCACCGCCCAGATTGAGGCGCAGATCAGAAAGCCCAGCTTCAGGCCAATTACATCAATCAGCCAGCCGCACAACGGCTGGAAAATGGTGTACGCCGCCTGAAACGCCGCGACGATGTAAGAATATTGTTCCGTGGTCATGTTCAGGCTGGTTTTCAGTTCAGCCGCCAGTAACCCCAGAGAATTTCGGGTGACGTAGTTGACCGTCACGCCGAGCAGAAACAGCGCCAGCATCCACCAGCGTAAAGCCTTTATCTTTCTGCGTCCTGCAACCGCAGCTGTCCCGGTATTTATTTGAATTGTCATGTCCGTTCTCCCACCCGTCGGCCTGGCCGCAGATGATGTGTCATGTGAGGTACTTCTGCAGAGTAGGCAGCCGGATTTGTGAGGGAAACGTGATTTTTTGCAAAAGCTTTCACGCTATAACTGGACGGGGAAGTCAGGGAGGATAAAAGCTCACGGGAAGCACATCTTCTGATATGAAAATTTTTGCATGGACGATTTTGAAGGAGATCACAGTTTGAAAGGAAAGTTAAATATCCAGCAAATTGCCGACCAGACAGGGTTGTCGATCAGTACCGTTTCACGGGTTTTAGCCGGAAAAAATAACACCAGCAGCAAGGCGCGCGACAGCGTGCTTGAGTGTGCCAAATCTCAGGGCGTTCTCGATGGCCTTTCCACCGGCAGGCTGATGCTCAACAACATTTTGATTTTCGCTCCCGCCCGCGCCTTTGATGTGCGCAGCGATATTTTTTACTACAAGGTGATCCAGGGCATTCTGGCTGCCACAGCCCATCATGAAGTGCGCGTCCGTTATTGTGCGATGGAAGAAGAAAACGCCGATGCTGCGCTGTTCATCGCCAAAATGACCGATCCGCAAACCGAAGCCGTATTACTGGTCGGTATCGACGATCCTCACATTCATCAATTGGCCGCTGACATGGGCAAGCCCTGCGTGCTGGTCAATTGCCATGACCGGCATATGCGCCATGACAGTGTCAGCCCCGATCATCAGACGATGGGCGATTTCGCCTGCGACTATCTCTTTTCTCAGGGCCACACACATATCGTGACCGTGCAGTGCCTGCGACGTCATACGATGGAACTTCGGCTCACGGGGATTAAACAGGCGTTCACGCGCCATCATCAGGTTTTCAGTGACAGCCAGCATTTGCTGAATACCTCAGGATTCGGTGCCCAGGAAAGCGAACAGGCGCTGCTGGAATTTCTGGATGCCTTGCCGCCCGGCCAGCCGCTGCCGACCGCAATCCTGGCCGGTGGCGATTTTATGGCTTCCGGCGTGGTAGCCGCGCTGGCTAAACGCGGCTTTTCCGTGCCCGGGGATATCAGCGTTATCAGCACTGACGGATTCAATCTTGCAGAAATTCACGATGTGCCGCTGACAGCGGTGCATGTGCCGCGCGATGAACTCGGTGCCGAAGCGATTTCCCTGTTGCAACGGCGCATGCTGCGCCCCGATGCGCCTCACACAACGCAGCTGTTGCAGGGAAAACTGGTGGTGCGCGAATCGGTCAGAAAAGCCAGCGGACGCGCTGTGATTTGTCATTCACATACGTTGTATGACCCGCAGCCGGACAGATAAATCTCATCTTTAACAGGCTTAACGCTCAGCAGTCCTATACTGACGGTGATGACTATTCATTAGCCGGCTTTCAGTATCAGACGGTCAGAACACCTTGTTTTCACCTTCGGGTGACTCTTGATAAGGAGATTCACGATGAATCACAGTTCAGCAAAGCGTTACAACAGCGTTATCCCGCCCTACATGCTTAACCGTATTATTGAACACGGTTCAGAGCCCCAGCGCAGATGTGCCAGACAGACGCTGGTACATGTGAATACCCTGATGGCACAGCCCTACGCCAAACCGCAGAAGATCGTGACAGCCAAAGCGGGTCAGGTTGAGCGTGATATTTATGACGCCAAAAATACCACCCGACTACCGGGGGAATCCGTGCGTAAGGAAGGTCAGCCAAGTAACGGCGATGTGTCGGTGGATGAAGCCTATGATTATCTTGGCGTGACCTATGATTTCTTCTGGCAGGCCTATCAGCGAAATTCCCTTGATAACAAAGGGCTGGCGCTTCTCGGCACGGTGCATTATGACAAAGGCTATCAGAATGCCTTCTGGAACGGGCAGCAGATGGTGTTTGGTGACGGTGACGGCGAAATCTTTAACCGCTTCACGATTGCTATCGACGTTGTCGGGCACGAGCTTTCCCACGGGGTCACCGAAACGGAAGCAGGTCTGGAATATAACGGCCAGTCCGGCGCACTGAACGAATCGATGTCGGATGTGTTTGGTTCGCTGGTGAAACAATTCCACCTGAAACAAACTGCCGATAAAGCCGACTGGATTATTGGTGAAGGTTTGCTGGCGAAAGGCATTAACGGTTCCGGCCTGCGTTCTATGTCTCATCCCGGTACCGCTTACGATGACCCGCTGTTGGGTAAAGATCCGCAACCGGCGGACATGAAGGGTTATGTGAATACCCGCGATGACAACGGCGGTGTGCACATTAATTCAGGCATACCTAACCGCGCGTTCTATCTGGCAGCGACTAAACTGGGTGGTAACGCGTGGGAACGTGCAGGTTACGTCTGGTATGACACGGTTTGTGATAAATCCCTGCCCAAAAATGCAGACTTTGTCACGTTCGCCCAACTGACGATTCAGCATGCGGAAAAACGCTTTGACGCTTCCGTTGCACAAGCGGTTCGTGAAGCCTGGGAGCAGGTCGGAGTGATGTAAATGAAACCTTTAGATTCGCTGGAAAGTAATGCGGTCATTGAGATTTACCGCGAAGGCGGCATTGCGTTTATCCCGAAACTCAGCGGGCCGCGACGGGTCGAACTTTCAGGTATGAGTGATGATAAGCGGCGGGAAATTTGCCAGCTCATCAACAAAGCCCTGCCCTATGCTCAGGAAAAAGAAAACGCCGGTCATGGCGACCAGCGTTATTTCCGGCTGGAGATTTACTATGCTTCGCAAGCGCATTCGGCCAGCCTGGTGGTGATTATTCCTGAAACCGAAACGCCCGAGGAACTGGTGAATTTATGGAAGCAGGCTCCCCCTGACGATCACTCTGCGGAATAAGGCGAATACGTAAACCGTACCCTTTTTTTAGAAATCATCCCGTGCCCGTTTTGGCAGAAGTAATCGACCGCGCCGCAGGCTTTCAGCTCCTGCAACGGTTGCTGGCAATCCGGGCATAATGCGATTTGCTGATAGTCGCCATGGCTGGCGTCACAATGAAAGTGACCACTTACCCAGCTCATCGGCTGGCTGCAAACCGGACAAAGTGCATCCATCGTCTATCCCTCTAAATAACACCCAGCGTCCGCAGTAAATACAGACCCAGTGCGGTAGTGAAAAATGATCCGAGCGTGGTGACGGCAATAATATTCGCCGCCAGCGTCGCGTTGCCGCCCATTGCACGGGTCATCACGTAGCTGCCCGCTGCGGTCGGTGTGCAGGAAAAGAGAAATATAACGCCGAGCGCCGCGTCGCGAAAGCCAAACAGCCATGCCCCGAAGGTCATCAGCGCAGGCACAAATATCACACGTGACGCGGAAGACCAGGCCGCCACGTGAGAACTGCGGAACATCGCCTTCACGTCAAGACTGGCACCGGCACATAACATTGCCAGCGGCAGCGCCATCCCTGAAATAAACTCACCGGTGCTGGCAATGGTCGCTGGCATCGGTAAATGGCTGTACTTAAACGCCAGCCCGAGCACCAGACCAATAATCAGCGGATTGGTGATAATGCCGCGCAGAATCGGCTTCAGCCCGATGCTATTCCCCTGCCCGCCTTTCAGGCTACGGGTTAGCGTAATCACGGAAAGCACGTTGAAGAGGATCACTGTGACCGCCAGATACATCGACCCCAGCGCAATACCTTCGCTGCCAAAGGCCAGCGAGGCATAAGCAAGACCCGCGATGCCGGTATTGGCGCGGAATCCTCCCTGCACAAAAATACCGCGCTCACGCGGGTCTTTCACCAGTTTTATCGCCACCAGTTCCAGCAACAGAAATGAAGCGACGGTGCCAAGGCCACCATAAATGGCGAGCGGCAGATTTGAGCCTGAGGAATCATGCCCTTGCGCCACGCTGAAAAAAAGCAGGCAAGGTAAGGCGATATTGAACACCAGCCGGCTGGCTTTCTCGTTAAAACTGTCGTCCATCAGGCCGGTACGGCGGAGCACCACGCCCAGCAACAAGATCAGTAAGTTTGGGACCGTAACACCAAATGCAAAACTCCAGGTCTGCCAGAACATCCAGCCAGCTCCTTGCGGGGAAATTAAGACGAAAAAAAGGGGTACATTTTCATGCACCCCATTCGTTTAGGATTTGTTTTTCAGGTGCTGCATCAGACGTCGGCGCTTGCGCTGCTGGTGAGGAGAAAGCGAGTTTTTCTTGCCTTCATACGGGTTCTCACCTTCTTTGAACTGAATGCGGATTGGCGTTCCCATCACTTTCAGTGAACGACGGAAATAGTTCATCAGATAGCGTTTATAGGAATCAGCCAGGTCTTTCACCTGATTACCGTGAATCACCACGATTGGCGGGTTATAGCCCCCGGCGTGAGCATATTTCAGTTTCACGCGGCGACCATTGACCAGCGGTGGCTGGTGATCGTCAGCCGCCATTTGCATGATACGGGTCAGTAAGGAGGTGCTCACACGCGTGGTTGCACAGGTGTACGCTTCGTTTACTGACTCAAACAGGTTGCCAACGCCGCTGCCGTGCAGGGCAGAGATGAAGTGAATGCGGGCAAAATCAACGAAACCAAGACGCAGGTCCAGCTGATCTTTAACCTGAGCACGCGCTTCTTCGCTCATGCCATCCCACTTGTTGACCACGATAACCAGTGAGCGCCCGCTGTTGAGGATAAAGCCTAACAGCGAGAGATCCTGATCGGAAATACCTTCGCGGGCATCGATAACCAGCATCACTACGTTGGCATCTTCAATCGCCTGCAGGGTTTTGATTACCGAGAATTTCTCCACGGTTTCAGTCACTTTGCCGCGCTTACGCACACCGGCGGTATCAATCAGAACGTATTCACGCTCGTCACGCACCATCGGGATATAAATACTGTCACGGGTCGTGCCCGGCATGTCGTAAACCACGACGCGCTCTTCGCCCAGAATACGGTTAGTCAGTGTGGACTTACCTACATTCGGACGTCCGACGATAGCCAGCTTGATTGGCAGAGACTGCGGGTCGAAATTATCTTCTTCGTCTTCAGGGATTTCATCACCGGTGGCTTCCTGCTCGGCCCAGTAAGCTGCGTTAGCTTCTTCCTCGGTCAGTTCGACTTCTTCCGGCTTTTCACCCACGAACGGGATCAGTACGTGTTCGATCAGTTGCGTCACGCCACGGCCGTGTGAAGCCGCGATAGCATACACATCGCCCAAACCGAGTGAGTAGAAATCACCGGTTGCGCTGTCCGGATCCAGCCCGTCAGTTTTGTTCGCCACCAGGAAGGTGGCTTTTTCACGGCTGCGAAGATGCTGGGCAATGCCCTGATCGGCAGGCATCAGGCCCGCGCGCGCATCCACCATGAACAGCACGATATCCGCTTCTTCGATAGCCAGCAGAGATTGCCCTGCCATGCGGGTTTCAACGCCATCTTCGGTACCGTCAATACCGCCGGTATCCACGATGATGAATTCATTACCCTCAATTTCGGCACGACCATACTTGCGGTCACGCGTAAGCCCCGGGAAATCCGCCACCAGCGCATCACGCGTCTTGGTTAAACGGTTAAATAAAGTGGATTTACCCACATTCGGGCGCCCAACAAGCGCAACGACAGGTATCATTTTGAAGCCTCAGTGTTTTTATAGGTGGTGCTAAACGCAAATAGCTGGCCTGCTGAATTTCATTGCAAACCACTATAATTCAATTTGTTACAGCGTAATCTCTCATTGGGGATTACGCGGATTTCAGAATACGAAACGGCCCCTGAGCAATTCAGGAGCCGTTTTAAAGCCCGGGGTCAACCGACCTCAGGACCAGATGCCGGTCGCAGTATTAGCGGGTGAAGGAGTAAACCTCGCCACCTTTCGCCTGCACAACCAGCTTGTCGCTTGCCACAATCGGCGCACTCAGGAAGCCATCGCTGTCGACTTTCTGCTGAGCAACAAAACGACCATCAGTGGTGTTGATCCAGTGCAGATAGCCTTCGGAATCGCCGACCACAATGTAACCATTATACAGCACCGGTGCCGTCAGGTTACGGTGCAGCAACTCACTTTGGCGCCACACGCTGACACCACCCTGAGTATCGAGCGCCATCACGCGGTCATCCTGGTCAACCATATAGATATGGCCTGCGTCGACAATGATGTCATTCACAGAACCAACATCACGTTTCCACATAATCTGACCAGAACGCAGATCCATCGCCACCAGATTGCCATTGTATGCCAGCGTATAAACAACGCCATCAACAATAACCGGCGTGGTATCCACATCGCTCAGACGGTCGATTTCAGTCGTACCGGTAGTCTGAGAAATACGTTGTTGCCAGATCAGCTGACCTTCTTTCATCAGTACAGCACTGACGCGGCCATTATCACCACCGACGATTGCAGCACCAAAGGCTACTACAGGCGCTGATTCACCACGCAGAGACAGCGTTGGCATATCGAGGTTAGCGGTCCATTGAATGGTACCGTCGGATTCATTCAGACCCTGCAACATACCATTGCCGGTGTGAACCAGAACCAGACCATCGCTGACAACCGGACGGGACAATGCTTCCCCCGCCACTTTGGTCTGCCAGGCGATTTTACCATCAGTGGTGTTCAATGCATAAACGATAGCTTTTTCACTGCCAACGTAAACGTGATCACCTGAAACTGTCAGGCCGCCAGACAGCTGTGCAGAAATATTTCGGGAGAGGAAGCCGGTCTTTTCAGACAGGTTGACGCTCCATTTTTCTTTACCACTGTCAGCGTCGAGTGCTTTAACCAGACCAAAACGGTCAGCCGCAAAAATGGTGCTGTCCTGCCAGGCCGGACGCAGATTGGAGTAGAATTCGCCAATGCCGTCGCCTACGGATTTGCTCCACACTTGCGTCGGTGTGAATTGGTTCTCAACTTTTGGCAGAGGAGACATTTTGACCACGTCTTCTTCGCTGTTAAACAATGAACAGCCACTTAGCAGGGCAACAGAAACCCATCCTACCAAGAGTGTTTTACGCAATTGCATCGGGGTTCCCCTTAGCTGGCTAAGTTGTTCAATTTCATACGCAGCACGGTTTGCAGCGTTTGAGAGGGTTTAGAATCAAGTCCTTTGCTGTAGGCTTCACGAGCACCTTTTGCATCGCCTTTGGCAAGCAAAACATCACCACGGATGCCTTGTTGCATAGCCGTCCAGCCTTCACCCTTCACGCCGTCTAACGTTTTGAGTGCATCATCAAATTTGCCTTGCTGCATCTGGACACGCGCCAGACGTAAGTTCACCAGCGAACGTAAATTATCTTCTTTGGCCTGACCTTGCGCCTGCACTAATTGCTTTTCAGCATTGGCGAAATCACTGGTTCCGACAAAATGATCAGCCAGTTGCAGGGCGGCAAATACGCCGTAATTATTGTCATTGCTCTGAGCAAATTTTTCGAGATCAGCCACGCCTTTCGCGTTATTGCTGGTCAGCGACTGATTAGCTTGCTGGAAAGACGCAGAAGCTTCCGTCAGGGCAGAGTCCTGGTGACTCTGCCAGAAACGCCAGCCGCCCAGGGCTGCAATACCCAGAACAACGCCGATGGCCAGCGCTTTACCGTTTTCGGCAAAGAAGCGACGTACAGCATCAACCTGTTCATTCTCAGTGGTATAGACTTCCACAGTGTCCTTCTCCTTAACCCAACATCGAAGCCAGACGCGCGACGATTTCGCTTTGCGCCAGCGTTTCTTGCGTTCCACTCTGCAGGTCTTTTACGACGACCTGCTGGTTAGCGACTTCAGTTTCGCCTAGTACCAGGGCAACACGCGCACCCCATTTATCAGCACGGGCGAACTGTTTCTTGAAATTGCCGCCACCGTAGTTAGTCATAACTTTCAGCTCAGGCAGCGCATCACGCAGTGTTTCAGCCAGTTGCATAGCCACGCTTTGCGTGCCAGCACCGGATGAGATCACGTAGGTGTCGACGGTTGCCGGTGCTTTGAAGTCCGGGTTTACGGCCTGAACCAGTAATACCAAACGTTCCAGCCCCATGGCGAAACCGACACCCGGTGTTGCACGACCGCCCAGTTGTTCGACCAGACCGTCGTAGCGGCCACCCGCACACACAGTCCCTTGTGAGCCTAAGCTGCTGGTTACCCATTCGAACACGGTGCGGTTGTAATAATCCAGACCGCGCACAAGTCGCTGATTAACCGTATATGGGATACCAGACTGCTCTAAAAGTTCACACAGACCTGCAAAGTGTTCTCTTGATTCTTCATCAAGATAATCACCCAGCTCCGGTGCATCATTTAATAACGTCTGAATATCGGGATTTTTGGAGTCCAGAACACGCAGCGGATTGCTGTACATGCGACGTTTACAGTCTTCATCCAGCTTGTCTTTATGTTGCTCAAGGAAAGCCACCAGCGCATCACGATAGTCCGCGCGGGCTTCCAGTGAACCGATAGAGTTCAGTTCCAGCGCCACGTGCTCAGAAATCCCCAGCGCGCGCCACCAGCGGGCGGTCAGCAGAATTAATTCGGCATCAATGTCCGGCCCTTGCAGACCAAAGACTTCTACACCCAACTGATTGAACTGACGATAGCGACCTTTTTGCGGGCGTTCGTAACGGAACATCGGACCGATGTACCACAGACGTTGTTCCTGATTGTACAGCAGACCATGTTCAATACCGGCGCGCACGCAGCCCGCCGTACCTTCCGGACGCAGCGTCAGGCTTTCGCCGTTGCGGTCTTCAAAGGTATACATTTCTTTTTCCACGACATCAGTCACTTCACCGATAGCGCGTTTAAACAATGGGGTCTGCTCTACAATCGGCATACGGATTTCACTGTAGCCGTAACTGCCAAGCACTTGTTTCAACGATCCTTCAATACGTTGCCACAGGGCTGTGTCTTCTGGCAGGTAGTCGTTCATGCCGCGAATGGCCTGGATATTCTTTGCCACGTCAGTTCTCTATCGTTTTATAAAAAATGAACCCGATTATAGGGGCTTTGTGGCTTGTGGTTCAACGCACAGACGCCATTACCCCAGTCGGGTTCAATATAATAATGCAGATGTACGCTGACACCTGCAACCGATGTTACTTTTCAAGATGATTGATAACGATACGTTTACTCTCATCCATAATCGCCGCTTTGGCGCGAATTTTTGCTTCTAACTGGTCGATCATATCATTGTTATCAAAACGCTCTCTCTGACGGACACCGTCTTCATAGAAACCGCTTTTGTTATGACCGCCGGTGACGCCCATGGTAGAAACCAGCGCTTCGCCCGGACCGTTAACCACACAACCAATGATCGAAACGTCCATTGGCGTGATGATATCTTCCAGACGTTGTTCCAGCGCATTCACGGTACCGATGACATCAAACTCCTGACGCGAACAAGTCGGACAGGCAATAAAGTTGATACCACGGGAACGGATACGCAGTGATTTGAGGATATCGAATCCGACTTTGACTTCTTCAACCGGATCAGCCGCCAGCGAAATACGCAGCGTGTCGCCGATACCTTCTGAGAGCAGCAGGCCCAGACCAATGGCTGATTTAACGGAACCTGCACGCAGGCCACCGGCTTCGGTAATTCCCAGATGCAGAGGCTGAACAATTTGCTTAGCCAGCAGGCGGTAGGACTCAACAGCCAGGAAAACGTCAGAGGCTTTTACGCTGACTTTGAACTGGTCGAAGTTAAGACGGTCAAGAATATCAACGTGGCGCATCGCCGATTCCAGCAGCGCTTGCGGCGTAGGTTCGCCGTACTTTTCCTGAATATCTTTTTCCAGGGAGCCACCGTTCACACCGATACGGATAGGAATATTTTTGTCGCGTGCGCAATCCACCACGGAGCGGATGCGGGATTCGTTACCGATGTTACCTGGATTAATACGCAGGCAATCTACGCCGTATTCTGCAACCTGCAGGGCGATGCGGTAATCGAAATGAATATCAGCGACCAGCGGGACATTAACCTGCTGTTTGATAAGTTTGAATGCTTCTGCCGCATCCATGGTTGGCACAGAAACGCGAACAATGTCGACACCGACGCGTTCCAGTGATTTGATCTGTGCGACTGTCGCCGCGACATCTGTGGTGCGAGTGTTGGTCATCGATTGCACCGCAATCGGTGCTCCGTCACCTACAGGCACCTTGCCGACATAAATCCGGGTTGATTTGCGACGGGTAATGGGTGCTTGGTTATGCATTACTTCACTCTCCATCGTTGCAATCGTCTGACAAACTGCCGATTACTCGGCAGCTAAGGTCAGGCGCGCAACACGGCTTGATTTTACAAAACGACTTAAATCAACCGGCTTGCCCTGGAATTGGATATCCACCGCCCCCGGCGCACCGATTTTCAGTTTATACGGCGCAGTGCCCTTCACGCTGAAGGTCTCTCCGCCTTTCTTCATGCCGCTGAACAGGGTTTTCCCTGATGCGTCATCAATCTGGAACCAGCAGTCAGCTTTAAAGGTAAAGGTCACCGCTTGTGGATCCGCACCTGCTGCCGCAGTTTGTGCATCACCGGTTGGCAGACCGTTTTCAGCTGTTGCAGGCTGACTGGTTGAAACCGCGGCAGGCGCTTGCTCCGCTGGCGTACCTGATGCTGCCGGTGCGTTGCTTGCTGCTGCGCCCGGTGCGGTATTCAGCGGGATAGAATTCTGCGGCTGTGTTGTGTTTGCAGCAGGAGCCGGGTCAGAAGAAGTATCTTCTGTTGTCGGTGCAGAATTCGCATTGTCGCCCAGAGGAATAGTTTGCCCCTGGCCGTTATCCTGATTCAGTTGTGCCGATGACTGATCGGCCATTGTTGCGATTTCCTGCTGTTGCGCCTGATGATTTTGCCACCACCACGCACCGGTCAGGCCAATCACCACAAACACTACCAGCCAGGTAAAGCCCATCAGCCAGCCATCGCGTTTTTTGCGAGACTTACCGAGAGAGAATCCCTGCATTGAAGCCACTTTAGGCACTTTAATCGGCGCTTGTTTACCGATCAGACCTAATAATTCTTCTTCCGGGACATGAACCAGTTTTGCATAGGAACGGAGGTAACCACGCAGGAAAGTCGGCGCAAGATCGGCCGGCGTCGTTTCTTCTTCGATTTGGCGAATAGTTGAGACTTTCAGACACAGGCGTTCTGCAACAGCCTGATGACTAAGACCTAACTGTTCACGAGCCTGACGCAGACGTTCGCCTGTAGTCAGTTTTGCATTATTTTCTTGAGGGGCTTCAGTATTCATTGGCTAAGAACTGCTGGTACTGTTTAGATTGTGGATAACTACGCGCAAGTTGCTTACCGTAGCGTTGAACGCTATCCGGGTTGCCCGCTAACGCAGCGAATCGAATTTGTAACATGAGGCTGTCGGCAGTGGCTGGCAGAACATGTTGATATACATCCAGTAATAGTTTCGCCTGAGCGCGGTTCCCTTCCCCAAATTCTTTGGTTGCCTCAGTCAGCAAGGGTGCGCCTTTATCGGGATCCACTTTCAATGCCCGGCTTAGTAACACTCGCGCTTCCTCATTCTGATTGGCCTTCAGAAAACAGTAGCCTGCATTTTCCAGACTGTCAGCAACCTGACCGTAATCAGGCGCATTAGCTGCGGCGCTAAACTGCTGTTGTGCGGGTACATACTGCCCTAAACTACACAAAAACGCACCGTAATTATTTAAGACCGTCCCATTTTGCGGCGCCAGCTGCAACGCTTGCTGGTAGCGGCTTTCCGCTGCTTTCTGATTGCCGTTTTTTTGCTCGTAAAGCGCCATGCCAAGCTGTGTCCGATAATCCTGCGGCGCACCGTCAACGGCTTTCTGCAGATTCTGCCTGGCCGCCTCCATGTTCCCCTGATTCAGGTACGCCATGCCAAGTTCGAGACGCGTTTGTGCTGCGCCGCTGGCCTGTTGCGTTTCTTTCGGTGAACTGGAACATCCCGCCAGTAAAGCCACAGTCATGCCTGCGGCGATCAGCATTTTCACACTGCCCTTCATTGCCATGCTTAATTCCCTTTACCCTGCCAGCGACAATAAAACAGCGGGCTTCGACGGAACACCGTGGCGAAGCCCATTGGGATCAGACGGCTTTTACGGAAATCTGTTGCTCGCCTGCCATTTTTTTCTTCAACGTACGTTTGGTACGGTCGATAACATCACCGGCCAGCTGACCACACGCGGCATCAATGTCATCACCACGGGTTTTGCGCACGATAACTGTAAAGCCATAATCCATCAGCACTTTAGAGAAACGATCAATACGGCTGTTCGAGCTGCGGCCATACGGCGCGCCCGGGAACGGGTTCCATGGGATTAGGTTGATTTTGCATGGCGTATTCTTCAGACGCTCAGCCAGTTCATGCGCATGCTCGGTGCCATCATTGATGTGATCCAGCATAACGTATTCGATGGTAACGCGGCCCTGATTGGCGTTGGATTTGCTAATATAACGCTCAACAGCGGCCAGGAAGGTATCGATATTGTACTTGCGGTTGATCGGCACAATTTCGTCACGAATGGCGTCGTTAGGTGCGTGCAGGGAAATCGCCAGCGCGACATCAATCATATCGCCCAGCTTGTCCAGCGCAGGGACGACACCCGATGTGGAAAGCGTCACGCGACGTTTTGACAAACCGAAACCGAAATCGTCGAGCATGATTTCCATGGCCGGAACCACGTTATTGAGGTTCAGCAAAGGTTCGCCCATGCCCATCATCACCACGTTGGTGATGGGGCGCGTACCGGCCACTTTCGCCGCACCGATAATTTTTGCCGCACGCCATACCTGACCGATAATTTCGGACACACGCAGGTTACGGTTAAAGCCCTGTTGCGCCGTGGAACAGAAAGTACATTCCAGTGCACAGCCGACCTGAGAGGAAACGCAAAGCGTCGCACGGTCGCCGTCCGGGATATACACGGTTTCAACCAGTTGTCCGCCCACCTGAATCGCCCACTTGATGGTGCCGTCAGTTGAACGTTGTTCTGACGCGACTTCCGGTGCACGAATTTCTGCAACGCGGGCCAGCTTTTCACGCAGCGCCTTATTGATATCGGTCATTTGCTCGAAATCATCGCTGCAGTAGTGATACATCCACTTCATGACCTGATCAGCACGGAACGGTTTTTCGCCCATGTTGATGAAGAACTCACGCATTTGCTTGCGGTTAAGGTCAAGAAGGTTAATTTTTGCGGCAGCAGGCACGACAGTATTCACGGCTTCTGCGGAAACAGCGTTATTTTCAGACAAAATTGGCTCGGACGTGTTGGATTCTAACATGATGAAAATGGCCTCGTTGTTACACGTTATGGCGTATTGGAAGTGCAGAGCCAGGCCCGAAAGGTAACGGCTGGCCTGCAAATAAAATTGCGCCCCGAAGAGGCTGGCTCATTCGGGGCGCAACATTGTACAAATTTTAGGGCACGGTTGCCATGTTTGGAAAGTACAGTTACAAAATTCTTGTGAATTTGCGGCTTATCTTCCAGCAACGGTGACTCAAAAATCTTAACGCGGGCAGATTTCGCTTTCGGTAAAGAAGTAAGCGATTTCGCGTTGTGCAGATTCTACAGCATCAGAACCGTGAACCGCGTTAGCAGTGAAGCTATCCGCGAAATCTGCACGCAGGGTGCCAGCCAGTGCGTTGTCCGGGTTAGTTGCGCCCATGATGTCACGGTTACGCTGAACCGCGTTTTCACCTTCCAGAACCTGAACCATGATCGGGCCAGAGGTCATGAACTCAACCAGACCGTCGAAGAACGGACGGCCTTTGTGTTCTGCGTAAAAGCCTTCAGCTTGTTCTTTCGTCAGTTTCAGCATTTTAGACGCGATGATGGTGAAGCCAGCGCGTTCGAAACGTGCGTAGATAGCACCGATGTCGTTGTTAGCTACGGAGTTTGGCTTGATGATGGAAAAAGTGCGTTCGATAGTCATGAAAAAACCTCTGTCTGACTTTTATAGGTAGGGCGGGTTAATTTAATGTTATACCTGCCGTAAAATGGCGGTGATTATAGGGAGCGAAGTTACGATTGCCTACCCGAATCACAACATTTAATTAAAAAAATGTGTGATTAATTCACTATCGAACCTAAACCACCTATTTCCCGCAAACAAAACAGGGGCAAAACGGTGCTTTCCCCTGGTGTCCTCTCACTTTATGCCTGTCCTGACGAAGGAATAATATTGCGTAACCAGCTTCCCCACTTGCGCTGATAGAACGGCTGGGTGTGGCTGATCAGATAATGGCTGATGCCACGCTCTTTTTCAGAAACGATACAGAAATCCACCGGACGCTCGTCGGGAGAGGTTTCACTCGCCACATTCCCTGCCTCGCGGATCAGCGCGTCAATCTCCTGCTCATCACCGTCCGCTTCGACGCCAATCAGCAGGTTTGGCTGTTCATCCACGGCTTTATCGTGGATCAGCGCCATAAATGCACGGCGCACCGGTTTCTTCTGAGTGAAAAGCGTGGTGAGCGCGTCGATCATGGCGGAAGGATACTCCTCCGGCTGGCCGATCAGCAGCTGACTTTCTTTATCCAGCACCAGCTCAGACGGCGCATTTAACCCGCCATTGCTCAGCAACAGCGTGACCTCGTTCGGGGTGAATTCCTTGCCGTACTCCGACTTCGGATTCAGAAACAACTCCTCCCCTTGTGTCATTTCAAACAACACGCGGGCAGGCAGCGCGACAAACGCCTGCTCATCCGGGCTTTCGCCGGCACTGGCTTTTTCCAGAACCTCCACAGAGGAAAAGAAAGGAATGATCGAGCTGCCGTCCTGTTTTTCCCAGTGCAAAACATTCAGTTCACTGCCTGCGGTAATCGCCACACTGCCCTGCTTTTCAGCGTCATCCTGCCCTGCATCACCGAGCACAAACACGGTGGACTCCAGCAAAGTTTGATAAAACGCCGGACGCCAGGCAGGCGCGGTGACAGACAGGCGGAGCAGGCGCTCCAGCTCGTTTTCACCGTCGGTCGCCGCCGCGCTGGCAGGGAGATGATCGTGTGGGACACTCATGGTTCTTAACTCCGCTAGTGGTATAAAACGGGGCGCTGTTAAGCGCCCCGTTGTGCTTCATGCATGCATTGCTTTCTAAAACTTACTTCGCCTTGGCTAACAGCAGGTTGGCGACGGTACGCACCCCCAGACCTGTCGCACCGGCAGACCACTGATCCGCTGCGCTTTTGCGGTACGTTGCGGAACAGTCGATGTGCAGCCAGCCTTTCTTATAGTCAGTGACGAAATGAGACAAGAACGCAGCGGCTGTGCTTGCGCCCGCAGTGTGTGCAGGACCGGCAATGTTGTTCAGTTCAGCAAAGTTAGATGGCAGATGAGAACGGTGGAATTCTTCCAGTGGCAGACGCCAGAACGGTTCGTGTTCGGCTTTCGCGCTTTCCAGCAGTTCGCCTGCCAGTGCATCGTCAAAGCTGAACAGTGCGTGATAATCGTTACCCAGCGCAGTTTTCGCCGCGCCGGTCAGCGTGGCCGCATCAATGATCAGTTCGGGTTTTTGCGCAGAAGCGTCGATCAGGCCATCAGCCAGCACCAGACGGCCTTCGGCGTCGGTGTTCATCACTTCAACGGTTTTACCGTTGCGGTAGCGGATAATGTCGCCCAGTTTCAGTGCATTGCCGCTGACCATGTTATCCGCGCAGCACAGATACAGTTTCACACGTTTATTCAGACCGTTCGCCGCTGCCAGCGCCAGTGCGCCGGTCAGCGTGGCCGCGCCGCCCATATCCGCTTTCATGGAATCCATTGACGCACTTGGCTTCAGGCTGTAACCGCCGGTATCAAAAGTGATACCTTTGCCGACCAGACAGGCGTAAACCGGTGCATCTGCGTCGCCGCCCGGGTTGTAATCCAGCGCCAGTAATACCGGCGGACGGTCAGAACCGCGGCCCACGGTGTGGATACCCATATAACTTTGCTGACGCAGGTCGTCGCCTTTGGTGATGCGGTAGCTGACTTTTTCATTACCAAATTCACACATCAGATCAACCGCGCGGGTCGCCAGTTGTTCAGGGGACAAATCCTCTGCCGGGGTATTAATGGTATTACGTACCCAGTCGATGATTTTCAGGCGTTGTTTAAGCGTGTTCGCGTCATCTTCGGACAATTCTGCCCATTCAACGTTGCGTGTGCCTTTCGGGCCACGGAAGCCTTGCCAGAATGCCCAGCTATTTTCGAGATCCCAGCCTTCACCCGCCAGTTTAACATTTTTAACACCCTGACCGTCGATACGACGCGCGGCACGGGCAATGACCGTCAGCACATCGCCGCCATTCAAATGAATGGTCATACCGGCGGAATCGGTGCTCAGTGTGACTTTTTCGCCCCAGCGCGCATCAGCAGGCTGGGAAGAAAGGAATACGGACATTGCTTCATTGGTCGTGACTTCGGAACTCATAACAGCACTCCTGATGTTTTTTATCTTCAATGAATATTCATTTTCAATGACAGGCAAATCACCCTTTCATCGGGTGGCACTTCATTTCGTATAAACAGGTGGCAACTCACGCAGGCGGCGGACAGATTTCACCACCAGCGCAATCGCATAATCAATTTCTTCTTCCGTTGTCCAGCGCCCCAGCGAGAAGCGAAGGGAGCTGTGCGCCAGTTCTTCACTTAATCCCAGAGCACGCAGAACATAGGAAGGCTCAAGGCTGGCAGACGTACAAGCCGAACCTGACGATACCGCCAGATCTTTCAACGCCATGATCAGAGACTCCCCTTCTACACCGGCAAAACTGACGTTGAGAATATTCGGTGCCGCATGTTTCGGCGTGCCGTTCAGAAACACCTGATCCAGCGCCTGAATGCCTTTCCACAAACGATCGCGCAGTTCAGTCAGACGCGCTACTTCGGCGGTCATTTCTTCTTTGGCGATACGATAAGCCTCGCCCATCCCGACAATCTGATGCACCGGCAATGTACCGGAACGCATGCCGCGTTCATGACCGCCGCCGTGGATTTGCGCGTCAATCCGCACTTTCGGTTTACGACTCACGTACAGCGCGCCGATGCCTTTCGGGCCGTAAATCTTATGCGCGGAAAACGACATCAGATCAACCTGCAACTCGCTGAGATCAATCGCAATCTTGCCCACACTTTGGGTCGCATCCACATGGAAAAGGATGCCCCGACTGCGGCACAGTTCGCCGATGGTCGCAATATCCTGTACCACGCCGATTTCATTATTCACCTGCATGATGGACACCAGAATGGTGTCCGGGCGCAGCGCCGCTTCAATCGCCGCTGGCGGAATAAAACCATCTGCCTGCGGCGACAGATAGGTGACGTCGAAGTCTTCGGTTTCCAGTTGAGCACAGGTGTCTAACACCGCTTTATGCTCAGTCTGGCTGGTAATAATGTGTTTGCCTTTCGCGCTGTGCGCGTGGGCGGCACCTTTAATCGCCAGATTGTCAGATTCGGTGGCGCCCGACGTGAAGACGATTTCACGCGGATCGGCATTAATCAGCTCGGCAATCTGGTTACGCGCCACATCCACCGCCTCTTCAGCCTGCCAGCCGAAACGGTGAGAACGGGAAGCCGGATTACCGAAAGTACCGTCCAGTGTTAAACACTGCATCATTTTCTGTGCAACACGCGGATCAACCGGCGTGGTGGCAGAGTAATCAAGATAAATAGGTAATTTCATGGCAGGTAAGCTCCGGACTGCGCGTTCGGCTTCGAACGAAAGAATTAAAAAACGACATCCAGTTTAAAACGGGTTCACGGCTTCTTAAAAGGGAAATGACGCTTTGCGGGCACTAATCGGTAAGAATTGACGTCAGAAAAGCAAAAGCCCGCGGAAATGTGCATTTCCGCGGGCTTTGAGTAACGTAAAAATTCACATGCTTCCCCTAAATCATTCGTGTCGCATCAAGGCGGCAACGGAGCAAACCCCGAGGCGACGCGAAGGATGACAGGGATTAGGCTCGAAGATTGACGTTGATAGTTTCCATCTGGCGGCCATTCGGCTGACGACGGGTTTCACCGTTCTGACGGTCAGCCACTTCCAGGATTTCCTGATTATTGACCAGCTCTGCCAGCGTAATATTGTTCAGGAAGCCGCTGATGCGTTCGCTCAGATCACGCCATAAGGTGTGAGTCAGGCAACGTTCGCCATTCTGGCAGCCTTCTTTACCCTGGCAACGGGTCGCATCGACAGATTCGTCAACGGCAGTAATCACGGCACCAACGGCGATATCACCAGAATCTTTACCTAACAGATAACCACCGCCCGGACCACGAACACTGGCAACCAGACCATTTTTGCGTAAGCGCGAGAAAAGCTGCTCCAGGTAAGAAAGGGAAATACCCTGACGCTCAGAAATGTCAGCCAGTGGTACTGGTCCTTCCTGGGAATGCAGTGCAACATCGAGCATAGCGGTCACGGCATAACGGCCTTTGGATGTCAGTCTCATAGCATGGTTACCTGTTTAAATGACTTAGAAATTCAATAGTGCGGAACATGCAAACGAGTCTGCCATTCCCGAGTAAAACAGTCAACTATTTAACCTAGTAATTTACTCAAGTATTACAGAGCGGGCAGAACCGCACGATTTCTGTCATTTACTGATAATCGGCAACCCTTTGATAAAAAACCACAAACCGGTGTTTTATAATCAAATTCCGATACTTATTCTTTGTTGCTATGAGTCTTTTCAATCGACGTCAGGATACCGCGCAGGATGTTTAATTCCTGAGATTCAGGTCGTGCACGGGTAAACAGACGGCGTAATTTGCTCATCACCTGCCCCGGATGTGCCTGACGAATAAAGCCGGTTTCCAGCAAGGTTTTTTCCAGATGCTGATAAAAACGTTCGAGATCGTCGACCAGCGGATACGGCGTTTCTTCATATTCAATCTGCGGTTTTGCCGCTTCCAGCAAGGCCAGATGTGCGACGCGTACTTCATAGGCAATAATCTGCACAGCCATCGCCAGATTCAGCGAGCTGTATTCAGGGTTTGCCGGAATGCACACGTGATAGTTACATTTTTGCAGTTCTTCGTTGGTCAGCCCGACGCGTTCACGGCCAAACACCAGCGCCACCGGCGCGGTTTGTGCGGCTTTCGCACTGTGCTCACCGCACTCGCGCGGTTCAAGCATCGGCCAAGGCAGTGTGCGGGAACGTGCGCTGGTGCCGATCACCAGACTACAGCCAGCCAGCGCTTCATCAAGCGTATTAACAATTGTCGCGTTACCGATGACATCACTGGCTCCGGCAGACAAAGAGATAGCCTGAGAGTCAGGTTTTACCAGCGGATTCACCAGATAAAGGCTTGATAAGCCCATGGTTTTCATAGCACGGGCGGTAGAGCCCATATTGCCAGTGTGGGACGTTTCTACTAATACAATGCGGATATTGGGCAGCATAGGAACTCTTAACCAGACGGAAAATCACAACAGCCTAACACAACGGTAGTTAATTTTCAGAACCCCTGCTATACTGCGCGCCGTTTCCCGTATTCCCGTTCTTTAACATCCTAGTTGGAAGATATCCATGCATCCGATGCTCACCATCGCCGTGCGCGCTGCGCGCAAGGCCGGTAACCTGATTGCCAAACATTACGAAACGCCAGACTCTGTAGAATCTACACAAAAAGGTACCAACGATTTTGTTACCAACGTAGACCGCGATGCAGAACACATGATTATCGATGTTATTCGCAAATCCTATCCAAAACACACCATCATCAGTGAAGAGTGTGGCGAGCTGGAAGGCGAAGACAAAGACGTACAATGGATTATCGACCCGCTGGATGGCACCACCAACTTCGTTAAACGCTTCCCACATTTCGCTGTTTCTATCGCCGTGCGCATCAAAGGCCGCACTGAAGTCGCGGTAGTTTACGATCCAATGCGTAACGAACTGTTCACCGCGAGCCGTGGTCAGGGCGCACAGTTGAACGGTTACCGTCTGCGCGGTACTAACGCGAAAGATCTCGACGGCACCATTCTGGCGACCGGTTTCCCGTTCAAAGCAAAACAACACGCAACCAGCTACATGAATGTGGTTGGCAAACTGTTCACCGAATGTGCAGACTTCCGCCGCACCGGTTCTGCTGCGCTGGATCTGGCCTACGTGGCCGCTGGCCGCGTTGACGGTTTCTTCGAAATCGCCCTCAAGCCCTGGGATTTCGCCGGCGGTGAACTGCTGGTTCGTGAATCCGGCGGCGTGGTGACTGACTTTGTTGGCGGCCACAACCACTTCTCGTCAGGCAACATCGTTGCCGGCAACCCACGCGTCGTTAAAGGTATTCTGATGACCATGCGTGATGAACTGAGCGAAGCGCTGAAGCGTTAATTCCGCTGAGTATCAGTTAAAAAAAACGGACGTCCTTTCGGGCGTCCGTTTTTTTATGTCTGTTGTTTATGTACAGGAGGTTATCCCCTGAATGGCCCGCCGGTTATCGGCGAAACATCACCGCCGCCCGTGCTGAAGAGCAAAATGCCCGCCACCAGCAGCACAATTCCGCCGGTCAGCGCCAGCAGTGACCAGGTGATCCGCTGCCACGCCGCAGGCGTGCGGGTTGCGCTTAGTTTCACTGCCAGCGCACGGCTGTAAAACACCAGCACACCAATCAGCGAGACGGTCAGCGAGGTGCCGATAGCCATCGTAATGGCTGAAATCACGCCCCAGTTGTAGACGCCAATCACCTTGGAAAACAGCAATACCATGATCGCGCCGGAACACGGGCGTAATCCCATCGCCAGCACAATCGCCACCTGCGTGCGTAAATCTCCGCCCGCCTGAAGCTGCTGATCGTTTGGCACATGCTGATGGCCGCAACCGCAATGTTCGTCGTGGACATGCGTTTCATTGCCCATCGGCGACAGGCTGTGGATTTTCATGGCGTGAACCGGACGCAAACTGTTGATGGTTTGCCACATCCGTTTAAGCGCCCGCCAGCACAACAGCAACCCCAGCAACATCACCAGAATGAAACTGCCCCGCTCCATCCAGAAACTGCTCTGATGCAGCTGACGCGAAGACAGTTGCAGCACGCCGAGCACCACACTGACCAATAATATTGCCACCAGCCCCTGCACAATCGCCGACGCGAAGGTCAGCTTCAGGCTGTTTTTCAGTCGCGAAGGATGCGTCGCCAGATAGGTGGTGATAACGATTTTGCCGTGCCCCGGCCCGATGGCGTGGATCACGCCATAAATCAGGCTAAAACCGGCCAGCGTCATACCCGCCTGCATCGGATTTTCTTTCACCTGCCGCAGCAGACCCGCCAGTTCCTGATGTAACTCCCGCTGCCAGATAATGCTGCTGAGCAAAATACGCGGCCAGTAATGGATTAACAGGGAAGCGCCGCCCGCCAGCAGCAACAGAAATACTGCCAGCGGCCAGAGATCGCGCCAGGACAGGGTTTTCGATGGCGTGGAGATTAATGACATTCCAGCGTGACCTTCTGAGCAAATTGCTGACCAAGATCCATGTCTTCCGGCGGGGCATCAGCCTTATCGAGTGACAGGGCATAATTTTGCAGCGAGGCATCCGGCTTCGGCGTAAACAGCGCCAGCGTACAGCGTTTTTCCAGCGCCGGTGGCAGATGCAACGCGGTTTTGTCTTTATAGGTCATATCGACAAAATACGAAGGATCAAAAGTGGAGAATTCCATCGGTTTGCCTTCCAGCCCTTGCGGTTTGGCCAGCGGCAGGACGAATTCCAGCACTGCCTGATCGCCCTTACGGGAAAGCTGATATTCACTGGGCAGATCCAGATATTTCACCGGTTTTCCGTCGCGATAGAAATCCGTGAAGTAATGCTGGCTCAGCACCCGCGCCATGACTTCGGCCGCCAGTTTCTTCCAGATATCCGACCCCGGCTTGGCGTTCTGTGCGTCGTACAGCAAATCTGCCGAGGTGATTTCATCCATCGTCCAGACCATTTTCAGCCCGGTCAGCGAGGTTTCATTCGCCACCAGCGTGGTCTGCATATCAATAAAACTGTGCGGGTGCGCCAGCACCGTTGCGGGCAGACAGAACAGCGCAACGCCCAGCCATTTGGCGTAACGGGAGAAAGGCCGGTTCCGGGCCTGGTGTAACGTCATTTCCATATCAGGCGCCATTATATTGTTACTAAGTAACAGTATTTTGCTGTGCATTTAACCGGTCGTCAAAAATATCTGTGATCTGAGTTGTAAGCCGGAGTAAAAGCCAATCCCCGCGCCTTATTGCGGGCATTCGCTTTGCTATGCTTGACTAATAATTTCAGGCGATACCTTTTCGGCAGGTGATATGAATCCAGAAAAACAGCCCTCCCCTGCGCTTTCCGCTACGCAACGCCGTTGCCACGTGTTGCTGATGCTGTACGCGCCGCTGACGGCGGTTCAGCTGGAGATCATCAGCGAAATTAACGGCGTCGGGCTAGACATGACGTGGGAAGATCTGGCGGAAGTGACCTGCGAAATTCAGCGGATCCACCAGCTTGATGTGCTGCAGTACAGCGAAAAAGAATGCCGCATTCAGGGCGATACGCTCGCTCAAAGGCTGTGTTTATTTCAGGGCTTGCGCCGTACATTGCGCATTTCACCGGACTTCGTTTCCCGCCATTTTATTCCCTGGCTGCATATCGCCTTCGAAGGCCAGGCCTGCCCGAAGGCTGCTCTGCGCACCGACATTCTTGGCATGATGCTGGAAGACTGCGGCGCGTTATTACCCAAACCCCTGAGCGGACACGACCGCCAGCTGATGCTCATCTGCCTGCAATACTGTCTGTGGCAAAACAATGGCCCGACCGGCTTACGCTTCACCGAACAACAGCGTCGCTGGCTGCGCGAAAAGCCCGAATATCCTGCCGCCCGCGAACTGTTTATTCAGTTACAGGAACTCAGCAACGGCCGGCTGGATGAGTGCGAATGTGAGTTTTTCACCCTGATGTTACGCATGCTGAAAATCCACAGTTATCAGAGTTCCGGTTCGACGGAAGATCAGCGGCTGTTATTAGATATTGAAAATATGGTGGCGCGTTTTCAGGATATCGCCGGGATGAAATTCAGCAGTTACGAAGGGCTGGTCGGCCAGCTTTTCGCCCATCTGGGCCCGGCGATCGAACGCTGTCATTTTGGCATCGGCATCGACAATCTGATGCAGGAAGAAGTGAACCGCATGTATCCGCGTCTGGTGCGAACCACCCGCGAGGCGTTGCAGGGTTTCGAACACGAATATCTGATTACGCTTTCTGAGGATGAAATCGGGCTGGTGGCGATCACTTTCGGCGCGTGGCTGATGCAGGGTAATGCCTTGCAGGAAAAACAAATTTTGCTGCTGACGCACGACAATCCGCAGCTGGAAGAAGCGGTCGAGCAGCAAATTCGCGAAGCGACGCTGCTGCCGCTGAACATTAAATATCAGACGCTGGCGGATTTCTATAAATTTGGTGCGCCGAGTGGCGTAGCGCTGATTGTCACCCCTTACGCCACCCGCAGCACCGACGCCGACCCGCTGGTGATCCACACGCAACTACCGCTGGCCAAAGAGCAGCGTAAACGTATCCGCTCGCTGCTCGAAGCCCCCTAACGGGCTGACGTCACCGGCGCTGACGGCGTAACCACCGGACGCAGGAAAATCGCCGGCACCGCCAGCAGCGCCATCACCCAGAACAATCCGGCATGCAGATGTTCGAACAGGAAACCGGATACCATGGTCATCACGGCCACGCCGCCCCCCATCGCCAGTGCGGAATACACCGATTGCAGGCGGATCACCTGATCACGTGGTCGTGCGGCGATAAATCGCATGCCCGCCAGATGGCAAACCGTAAACGTGCCGCAGTGCAGAATCTGCATCACAATCAGCCACGGCAACGCGGTAAACGCGCCCATCATTCCCCAGCGCACCACGCCACACAAGGCCGAAAGCAGCAGCAGATCCCGCGCTGACCAGCGGCTGAACAGCTGTTTGCTAAAGGTAAAGACCAGCACTTCCGCCACGACGCCCAGCGACCACAAATAGCCGATGGTCGTGGAAGAATAGCCCACGTCCTGCCAGTAAATTGCACTGAAACCGTAATACGCCGCATGGGCGCCCTGCAACAGCGTCACACATAACAGGAAACGCCAGACTGGTTTTTCGCCAAGCAACGCTTTCCACGAAATACCCGGCGCACCGCTGGTACGCGGCTCTCCCACCGGCTTCACGCTCGGGCGCAGCAACATACCGAGCAACATCGCGGCCACGCCTGCGGTCAGTGTGTACAAAATCGCCTTATGACCGTAGACCTCAACCAGCTTGCCGGTCACCGCCGATCCAATCACGAAGGCAATGGAGCCCCAGACACGCACCTTGCCGTAATCCATATTGATCTGGCGTTGCAACGTGCCTGCCAGCGCATCGGTCAGCGGCACCAGCGGACCGAAAAACAGACTGAAACCGGCAATGTTGATCATCAGCCACGCCCAGCCGTTGCCAAACCAGAACCCGACGGCAAACGCCAGCGTAAGCAGCGCCAGAATACGCAAACCGGTGATGAGGTAAGACGGGTCTTTGATGGACGGAGAAATGATTAACGTGCCAAGAAAACGGGCGACCAGACCAGCACCCAGCAACAAGCCGATGCTTTCGGAGGAGATCCCCTCACCTTTAAGCCACAGGCCCCAGAAAGGAAGAAAAATACCGTAACTGAAAAAATAGGTGAAATAACTGAGTGCAAGCCAGCGCGTGGAACGCAATTCCATAAATCCTCCGGTGTGAGGCCAATACTTTGACAAAGCTCACAATCGCTAGCAATCCGCAGACGCTTTCATACTCCCGTAATGTCTGCCAGCTCACAAATTCTGATACATGCCCATAAAAAAACCCGCCGTAGCGGGTTTTAGCAGCTTAACGGCTTCGCAAATATTACGCGTAAACCGGGAAGCGTGCACAGATGTCGAGAACTTTCTGTTTAACGCGTTCGATCGTTGCTTCGTCGTTCACGTTGTCCAGCACGTCACAGATCCAGCCAGCCAGTTCGCGCACTTCAGCTTCTTTGAAACCACGACGGGTCACAGCCGGGGTACCGATACGCACACCAGAGGTCACAAACGGGCTCTTCGGATCGTTAGGTACGCTGTTTTTGTTCACAGTGATGTTAGCGCGACCCAGAGCGGCATCGGCTTCTTTACCGGTCAGATTCTTATCGACCAGATCCATCAGGAACAGGTGGTTGTGCGTACCGCCGGAAACCACTTTGTAGCCGCGTTCCAGAACTACAGCCACCATTGCCTGTGCGTTTTTAGCCACCTGCTGTTGGTAAGCTTTGAACTCAGGTTCCATCGCTTCTTTCAGTGCTACCGCTTTACCGGCAATCACGTGCATCAGCGGGCCGCCCTGACCACCCGGGAAGACAGCAGAGTTCAGTTTTTTGTAGAACTCTTCGTCGCCGCCTTTCGCCAGAATCAGACCGCCGCGTGGGCCAGCCAGCGTTTTGTGCGTGGTGGTGGTCACGATGTGTGCGTGTGGAACCGGGTTCGGGTAAACGCCCGCAGCAATCAGACCGGCAACGTGTGCCATGTCAACGAAGAAGTAAGCGCCAACGCTGTCGGCGATTTCACGCATTTTTGCCCAGTCAACGATACCGGAGAATGCAGAGAAGCCGCCGATGATCATTTTTGGTTTGTGCAGTTCGGCCTGACGTTTCACGTCTTCGTAATCGATGTCGCCGCTTTCGTCGATACCATAAGGCACCACGTTATACAGTTTACCGGAAAGGTTAACCGGTGAACCGTGCGTCAGGTGACCGCCATGGCCAAGGTTCATCCCCAGAATGGTGTCGCCCGGTTGCAGCAGTGCGGTATACACCGCGAAGTTTGCCTGTGAGCCGGAGTGCGGCTGAACGTTGGCGAAATCTGCACCGAACAATTCTTTTGCACGGTCGATAGCCAGTTGTTCAACGATGTCGACGTACTCACAGCCACCGTAATAACGTTTGCCCGGGTAGCCTTCTGCATATTTGTTGGTCAGTTGCGAACCCTGAGCCTGCATGACACGCGGGCTGGTATAGTTTTCTGACGCAATCAGCTCGATATGTTCTTCCTGACGAACAACTTCTTTTTCCATTGCTGCCCACAGCTCAGCATCATAATCGGCAATGTTCATTTCACGCTTTAACATCCGCATCTCCTGACTCAACAAACTAAAAATAAACGCCCCTTCCGGGTTCTGCGCCACAGTGTAAATGTTTAAGCGGCCTTCGGATAGGGTCAGTTTGAGGTTTTTAGGCAAACGATTGGCTCCAGATACAGCAAGGCTTTGATCTGCGAACATCTGTCCATAATCAAGGGATAAATATTCACCTGAACATGTACAAATTTCAGCTTTGTGACTCAGCCCCTGTCGGGAAAAGCCCTTACCCCTTTAGGGGGTGTTTACAGAAATAGTGGGTTTATATAAGATGCATTTAAAATACATGTTTAAATAAAATCATCACAGACAAGGTGTTCACCATGCTTGATTCAGCCACTATCGCCACCGTTAAATCCACTATTCCTTTGCTCGCTGCGACCGGTCCGAAACTGACCGCACACTTTTATGACCGTATGTTTGCGCATAATCCCGAACTGAAAGACATCTTCAATATGAGCAACCAGCGCAACGGCGATCAGCGTCAGGCGCTGTTTGATGCCATCTGCGCTTATGCCGCCAATATTGAAAATCTGGCGGCGCTGCTGCCTGCAGTGGAACGCATCGCGCAAAAACACACCAGCTTCACCATCCAGCCTGAACAATACAATATTGTCGGCGCTCACCTGCTGGCAACGCTGGATGAAATGTTCAGTCCGGGTCAGGAAGTGCTGGATGCATGGGGCAAAGCCTATGGCGTGCTGGCGAATGTGTTTATTAACCGTGAAACCGAGATTTATCAGGACAGCGCAGAAAAAACGGGTGGCTGGCGCGGCACGCGTGAATTCCGCATCGCCGAAAAACAACCGCAGAGTGAGCTGATTACCTCTTTCCTGCTGGAACCTGTCGACGGTAAACCGGTGGCCGACTTCCAGCCAGGGCAATATCTGGCGGTATATATCCGCGATGCCTCACTGGAAAATCAGGAAATCCGCCAGTATTCCCTGACCCAGGCACCGAACGGCAAAACCTACCGCATCGCGGTAAAACGCGAAGGGCAAGGTGCCGTATCCAACTTCCTGCATAATTTTGCGCAGCCGGGCGACATCATTCATCTTGCTGCCCCGCACGGTGATTTCTTTATGGATATCAGCGATACCACGCCGGTGGCGCTGATTTCTGCAGGTGTTGGTCAGACGCCGATGTTGGGTATGCTCAATACGCTGGCAGAACGCGGACATCATGCGCCGGTACAATGGCTGCACGCGGCTGAAAACGGTGCCGTGCACGCATTTGCCGGTGAAGTGACAAGCGCGCAGAAAAACCTGCCGCAACTGGAAAGCCATGTCTGGTATAACCGGCCACAGGCGAATGATTTACCCGGTGAAGATTTTCAGTATGAAGGGCTGATGGATCTGAGCAAAGTCAGCGCACAGCTGAGCGATCCGGCGATGCATTTCTACCTGTGCGGTCCGGTCGGCTTTATGCAGTTTGCAGCGAAACAACTGCTGGCGATGAACATCAGCGAAGCCAACATTCATTACGAATGTTTCGGTCCGCACAAAGTCCTTTAATCCCTGCACGAAAAGAAAAGGCTGACACAGAATGTCAGCCTTTTTTATTGCTGTTCAGTACAGATTAATGACGACGTCGGCGACGTACAAAGAACAGCGCAATCAGCAGGATAACCACAAGTCCCGCAATGCCCATGCCCCAGTGCGCCAGTTCAAGCAACGGCGAAGGTTTGCCACCTGCACGCAATTCTTTCACGCGGTCAGATGTCACTTTCGCCTGATCGTTACCAAACTGCCGCAACAACTGATTGCTCAGCGTAGCGACCTGCGTATCCGACAGTAAATGCTCAAACGCTGGCATCGCGACATCTTTGCTTTCCGGCCCGCGCTGCACGCCATGCAGAATCGCCATCACCAGGTTGTCGCTGTTCAGGTGCCCGAGCGCTGTATTATTGATCAGCGACGGCAGGCCACCGTCCTTGCTGCCACGGCCGTCGGGCTGATGGCAACTGGCACAATAGCCATCATAAACCTGCCAGCCACTCATTTTATCGGCATCAGCCGGACGCGGAACACCACGCAAAGTATCGGCATAATTTGCCGGTGATCCGAACTGGTCTGCGGCTCTCGCCTGCCCTTGCTGACTGACCGGCGTGGTCTGTTTCAGCCAGACGGCAATTGCCTGCAAATCGCTGTCACTCAGATGGCTGAGGCTATGGTCGATCGCTTCCGCCATCGGCCCTGCCGCCTGCGCTTTACCCGGCGCGTGACCGGTTTTCAGGTAACCGGCGATCTCACCGGTGCTCCAGTTGCCAATCCCGCTGACCGCATCCGGCGTAATGTTCGGCGCGAACCAGGTGCCCAGACTGCTGCCACCCAGCGCTTTATCGCCCTCCTCCGCCATCAGCGCATTACGCGGCGTATGGCAGGTGCTGCAGTGCGCCAGTGCCTCGCCGAGATACGCGCCACGGTTGACCTGATCGCTTTTCGACGGATCGGCTTTAAACGCGCCTTTTTCGAGGAACAGTAAATTCCAGCCTGCCATCGACAAACGCACGTTGAACGGGAACGGCAGCGCCGTCGGCGTTGACGGCACATCCACCGGCTCTACGCCCTGCATAAAGTAGGCGTACAGCGCTTTCATGTCGTCATCGCTGATTTTGGCATACGAGGTGTACGGCATCGCCGGATACAGATTCGCACCATCACCGCGCACGCCATCACGCACCGCGTGTTCAAATTGCTCCAGCGTGTAATTGCCGATACCGTCTTTTTTAGACGGCGTAATGTTGCTCGAGTAAATAGTGCCCAGTGGCGTTGCCAGTCCGAGGCCACCGGCGAACGGTTTGCCGCCTTCGGTGGAGTGACAGGCCACGCAGTCCCCGGCGACCGCGACATATTCGCCTTTCCTGATCAGCGCATCCTGTTCCGGCGATAACGCGGCATAAGCTGTGCCCGCCGTCAGGCTCAGGCCAAAGGCCAGCAACGCGCCCGTCAGACGTTTTTGAGTTAAACGATTCAGAGTCATGTCAGTCAGCCTATAGCGCAGTTTTGGCAAGATGATCAGCAGTGCGTAACGCCAGTGCGACAGCGGTCAGCGTCGAATTGACCGTGGCCGAGGTCGGCATGACACCGGTACTGGTGATGAACAGATTTTCATGGTCATGAGTACGTCCGAACGCATCCACCACGGAATCTTTCGGGTCATGCCCCATGCTCATCGTGCCGGTAATATGCTGGTTGTTGCCATAAACGCCCGGCTTGCTGAAGCGCAAATTGGTGCCGCCCATCAGTCTGGCGATCTCGGTATATTCCTTCACTGCGCGCGCCATACCGCGATGCACATAATCGTCCATGTGGTAAATCGCTGCCGGTTTCGGGATACCCAGTTTGTCTTTTTTGTCGCTGAGAATGATGCGGTTATCGTAATTCGGCAACTGCTCCATCACGTTTTTCAGGCTGGTCTGGTGCGAGGCACGGCGACGAATTTCGTTATCCAGGCTGATGCCGTAAACGCCTTCCGCCAGCAGATCTTGCGTTACCGACTGCACCTGAGATGAGTTGGCGATATCGATACGGAACGAGGCGTAATCTTTACGGAAATCGCCGTCGCGCAGGCTGTTGATAGACGCCGGACTCATTGGCCCGCGCCCCGCCCACAACGGTTCTTCGGTTTCGAAGGTCAGTGAGTTACTCGGGTGATCCATCAGATGACGCCCGACGGTGCCGGAACTGTTTGCCAGCCCGTCAGGATATTTATCGCTGGCGGAGATCAGCAGCAGTTTCGGACTTTCGATGCCGTTCGCCGCCAGCACAAAGTTTTTCGCCGTAACTTTATGTTCGCCTTTATCCGGGTCGTAATAATGCGCGGCAACAATACGGCCTTTCTCATCATGCTCCAGACGGTAAACCACCGCGCTGGTGATCAGTTTTGCACCCGCCGCTTCAGCCGCCTGCGCGGCGATGCCGCCGTGATATTGCGCGTCAATCGGGCAAATCGGCATGCAGTTGTTGTTACCACAGCAGGCAGGACGGCCGTCATAGTTACGGCTGTTACGGGCGGTGGTGTTAACGATCACCTCATAACCGCCCGGTGCCAGACGCTCGCGGAAACGCTGTTGCAGCCAGGATTCAGCGACCGGTTCCATCGGGAAGGGCTGGCTGCGCGGTGAACCGTTATTCGGCGCACCGGACACGCCCATTTTCACTTCGGCTTCGTAATAAAACGGTTCCAGCTCTTCGTACGACAACGGCCAGTCACGCCCGACGCCGTACAGTGTTTTAATCTTCATATCATTAGGCAGAACACGCCATGCCTGCGCCGCCCAGTGCCAGGTCGTGCCGCCCATAATGCGGATGTATTCCGCCGGGAAAGGATACGGCCCCTGCTGTTGCAGATAATCATTATCTTCCGGTTTATATACCGGATGCGGTGACCAGTCCGAGTACGGATATGGCGACATAAAGTCTTTTTTGCGCGGCGAATTACGGAAGTTTTCAGTCAGCGTACCGCGATCAATACGCGGGCCGGATTCGAGAATAATGACGGAGATGCCCTGTTTTGCCAGACGCTGTGCGACCAGCGAGCCGCAGATCCCCGAGCCGATGACGACGACGTCAGCGGAAAGTTGTTCACTCATTGTTTAACCCTTTTTGAACGTTATTTTCAGACAGGCTGTTTTGCCCAGGTGCCGTAAGCGCCGTAGGCATAACTCGGCGGATTGAGGTGATCGCGAACCGCAACATTCATCAGCGCATTTTCATACGCCAGACAAACCGCCTGTTTGCCATCGCCGACCACACCGAGATACCACGCCTGAAGAATGCTGCGCGGCAATTTCGCCAGCGCGGGCTGCTGTGCATCGAGCGCTTTTTGCAGTTCAGCGGCATCAATGTGATTCGCCGTAATAAACGCCTGCAACGCCTGAACCTGCGCGGTGAAGTCCGGATACAGCGCTAACATCGTCTGGTAATAACGTTCAGAAAGGGCCAGGTCCAGCCGGTCGTGACCGGTCAGATACCGCGAGAGTTGGGTGAAATCCTGTTTTGCCTGTGACAAACCGGCAACCGGCGCGGCATAGACCGGGCTGAGCAGCAGCTTATTCATCAACGGAACGGAAAGCGCCGCCAGTGCGCCCCCTAAAAATACGCGCCGGGAAATGCGTATGGGTTTTTCTGGTTGTGACATTGCAAAGCCTTCTGAATGGGTGTGAAAACCACGATCAACGGAGATCAATCCACACCAGTTCCGGCCGCCTGATACTTTCACCCTGAATTGTTTTAGTGGGTGATTACAACGTATCTGACAGGTTATCTGAACTGGTATAACAACAAACGTGATTTTACTCTCACTTTTTCAATGAAGTCACAATAAAAACCCCACAAATTTCACACAAAACTAACAAATAGCATTTTTTGTGGTTATTGGCGGAGAGGAACTTTGGGGGCTGATGAACAGAATTAACCGCTAAGAACTGGATAAACAAAGAGTTGAGAAGTGATGTGGTTAAAAAAAGATTGGTATAACAAGACAGGAAGGAGGAAACGGGGAATAACAGAGGAAAAACTCAGGGCCGGTAACATCGTATTACCCGCCCTGATGAAACATTAAATCGCTTCTTCGTCCTGCTCGCCGGTACGGATACGCACCACACGCGCCACATCAAACACGAAGATTTTACCGTCGCCGATTTTACCGGTCTGCGCGGTGGTCATAATAGTTTCCACGCAGGTATCCACGATGTCATCCGCCACGACAATTTCGATTTTCACTTTTGGCAGGAAATCGACCATGTATTCCGCACCACGGTACAGTTCTGTGTGACCTTTCTGACGGCCAAAGCCTTTCACTTCGGTCACGGTCATCCCGGTAATCCCGACTTCAGCCAGTGCTTCACGGACATCGTCGAGTTTGAATGGCTTGATAATCGCATCAATCTTTTTCATGGCGGACCCTTATAATCATTCGTTTGCTCTCCGCCTTCCTGAGCGGCAGCATGGTTCACAATCTGGTTTCGGATGCCGGAGGCATGCGAAGGCGCTAAAGGTATCATAGTTCAGCGGCAGGAATGTACCTCAAGCCTCTGAAAGTAAATTCCCGTTACTCTTTAAAATCCGTCGCTTCTAATTCATGACGGGACAGCAACTTGTAAAACTCGGTGCGGTTACGCCCGGCAATACGTGCTGCCTGCGTCACGTTGCCTTTGCTGATTTGCAGCAACTTGCGCAGATAATTCAGCTCGAACTGATTACGTGCATCGGCAAACGTCGGCAGCGCGGTATTTTCACCTTCCAGCGCCTGTTGCACCAGCGCTTCGCTGATCACCGGTGCAGACGTCAGCGCCACACATTGCTCGATGACGTTCACTAACTGGCGCACATTGCCCGGCCAGCTGGCAGCCATCAGCCGTTTCAGCGCATCCGTCGAAAAACTGCGCACAAAAGGTTTATGTCGCTGCGCCGCAACACGCAGCAGATGATTGGCCAGCAGCGGAATGTCTTCTGATCTTTCACTCAACGTCGGCAGCTTCAGGCTGACGACATTGAGGCGATAAAACAGGTCTTCGCGAAACTCACCCTTCTCCATCGCTTTTGGCAAATCACGGTGCGTCGCAGAAATAATGCGCACATCCACATCGACATCCTGATTGCTGCCCAGCGGGCGCACCTTGCGTTCCTGCAACACGCGCAGCAATTTCACCTGCAGCGACAAGGGCATATCGCCGATTTCATCAAGGAATAACGTGCCGCCGGTCGCTGCCTGGAAAAGACCTTCACGGCTGCTCACCGCGCCAGTAAACGCCCCTTTGGCATGGCCGAATAATTCGGATTCCAGCAACTGTTCCGGCAATGCGCCACAGTTAATGGCAATAAAGGCTTTCTTGCCGCGCGGGCTGGCACCGTGAATGGCCTGCGCCAGCACTTCTTTACCGGTGCCGCTTTGGCCGTTAATCAGCACGCTGACATCAGACTGTGCGACCATATTGGCCTGTTCAAGCAGACGCAACATAATCGGGCTGCGGGTGACAATCGATTCGCGCCAGCTTTCATCGACTGACGGGCTGGACTGCGCCAGCGCTTCATCGATAGCTTTATACAGCGCATCGCGGTCAACCGGCTTGGTGAGAAATCCAAATACGCCCTGCTGGGTGGCGGCGACCGCATCGGGAATAGAACCGTGTGCCGTCAGAATGATCACCGGCATGCCGGGCTGGAATTTCTGGATTTCGGCGAAAAGCGCCATGCCGTCCATTTCATCCATGCGCAAATCGCTCAGCACCAGATCAATACGTTCGCGATGCAGCAAACGCAACGCTTCAGCGCCGCTTTCCGCCGTGGTGACGCGAAAACCTTCGCTGGTCAGGCGCATGCCCAACAGTTTTAACAGGCTGGGATCGTCATCAACCAGCAATAAGCTGGCAGCTTTACGTATCGTCATTTGGCGTTCTGATCCTTAGCGGGCGGCGCATAGGTTTCGGCAGGTTTGACCGGCTTACCGGATGTCGCTTTCGCAGGTACGCTGGCGTCGTTATCCGGCAAATCTCCCTGAATTTGTTTACGCGAGGAAAGCTGACGCTCAATGTCGGTCAGGTTTTCCAGTTTACGCCGCGTATCCGCAAGATTGTTTTCCAGCACCTGCTGTCCGGCGATCATCGTCTGAAGTTTTTCTTCATTCATCACCTGCTGACGGGCGTTGCGGGCTTTTTCATCCCCCAGCACCACCTGCAAATTCTGACGTTCACGCCATAACTGCACCAGCGGGCGAATCGAACCCGGCATCTGGCCACGGTACTCGCTCACTTTCGCCAGCAATGCGCGACGCTGTTGCTGATCGGGATCCGCGCCGGCAAGCAGGATGCTTTGTTTAAACACCTGTTCCCAACTTGTGGCCGGGATCTGCTGCGCCTGGTAACGCGCCTGCGCATCACTCATCCGGTCAGCGCAGTCCATCGCCCGTAACCAGTACAGCGAATTGGTCAGCGCGTCGCTGTCATCCAGCGCCCAGAGGGTTTCACAGGGCGCAATGCGAAAGTCGATCACTTTGCTGTCAGGCACGACCTGATCGGAAACTTGCTGATAATAGGGATTACTGGCGGAATGCGGCGCGCAGCCTGCAAGCACCAGCGGTATGCTCAATAAGATTACCCGGCAGCGTAACAGCACATGCAGCCAGCCTGAAAATTTCATCATTATTCATTCTTCTCAGCCGTCAGGGGCAATTCGATACGAAAACAGACGTCCGCATCCTCAACGGCAACCAGTTGCAGCTCTCCATGCATGCGGCGAATACAGTCCTGAGCAATACTCAACCCCAGACCGCTGCCTTTTACAGCCCCTTTCCTCTGCTGGCTACCCTGGTAAAAAGGTTCAAAAATCATCGTGCGCTCGGCCTGCGGGATCGGTATTCCGGTGTTCGCCACCTCGATTATCACCCGTCCGTTTTCCTGCCGGCTACGGACCCAAATAGTACCGGATTCAGCCCCGTAGTGCACCGCATTGGAATAGAGATTATCCAGCACCCGCCTCAGTAAGGTCGGTTCCGCCAGACACCGGGGTGCACCGATCATCACTTCACTGCGGATTTTCTTGGCGCGGGCGGGCAGGCTGTTAGCCGTTACGACGTCATCCACCAGCGCTTTAAGATCGACAAACACACTCAGCGTCGGCGCATCAGCCAGCTTGCGGTTGTAATCGAGCAGTTGTTCAATCAGCGTTTGCAGGTGACGGCTGCTGCTATTGAGGATAGCCACCACCTCTTTTTGATCCGGCGTCAGCGGCCCGGCCACTTCATCTGCCAGCAGTTCGGTGCCTTCACGCATACTGGCGAGCGGGGTTTTAAGTTCATGAGAAATATGGCGCAGGAATTCGTGGCGCTGTGATTCCAGCCAGGCAAGACGTTCACTCAGCCAGACGATGCGCTGCACCAGCGAGCGGATCTCCCGCGGCCCTTTAAAACGGGTCACATCGCCCAGATTACGCCCTTCGCCCAGCCGGTTGATCATTCGTTCAACACCTTTCACCGGCCCGATGATCATGCGGGTGAACAGCACCACCAGCGCGCCACTGAGCAGAAAAAGTACCAGCGCCTGCCAGCCAAAGAACTGACCACGTTCGGCAATCGCGCGCTGGAGTTGCTGTCCGCGCGAGAACACCACTTCCCGCGTCGCCTGAACCATTTCGGCATTGGTGCGCGAGAAATTTTCCAGCCGTGCAGAGGAATCTTTATCCGGCGAGTTATTCAGGCAGGCCGGTTGTGTCAGTTGAGTCAGTAAGGTGCGCAACGTCTGGTAATAGCGTAAATCCGGCAGCACAGACGCATGGGCATCCAGCAACTGGGCATATTGCTTGTGCTGATTCTGATAAAGGCGGGAAAGGGTCGGATCGTCAAGGACACAATACTGGCGGTAGCTGCGCTCCATCTCCAGCGCGATGCCGGACATCGATTCACTGCGACGCGCATCACTCAGCGTGGTGCGGTTGATACGCGCCGCCTGCCGGCTGAGCTGATCCAGGCTGTCATAGGCCTGATAGGCCAGCACCAGCAACGGCAGCATCACCAGCAGGAAAGCCATTAAGACCAGCTGACGTAACGAGCCGGGGAATAAACGTCCTCTTTTCAACGCATTCATCTCATTGACCACCGATAACGTCATGCTAGCGGACAACGGTTTGAACAGCCAGTGTCAGAGAGGATATGTAAAAGGATTGGGAAACAAAAAGGCAGACTTCAGAGGGGTTGGTGTTGCAGAACATCCTGACGGATGTTCTGCAAACCGGAAGAGGTGGTGCCTCACTCAACGTGTCGTTCGATGTTTGATAACGTGCTTGCGCAACGATTATCGGTCGGGTGAACGATAGGCACCGTTTCTTTGGCGTCATTCGGACATTATGAGCATATCAACGCTTTCGCGTGAGCCAATCATAATCAGGTGAATGAGCAACTGCCCGATTCTAGCAGGATGCGTGCCAACTTTAAAGTTTAATTATCAAGCAGATGAATTTAAAGGTTTTTTATTTTAAATGTGTTTTCAGGCATCTGCAAGACGCGCAATAACCCGTTTAAAAAACACCCGGAGTGTCGCCGAAACCCAACAGTATTCGATGAAGTAATTAAAACGATTAATTATCAATATCTTAAATGTCTCCAAATGACGACAGCACATAACGTGATTGTCGCCATTTTATGACACACGCTGTTTCGCAGGGGGATGACGGCGTTCCGTCGCAGAAAATATACGCAATGAAAAAATCTGCCGGTTTCACGGCCGCTTATACCTCCCGTTAAAGAGAAGCTGCAATATCATTATTCTTAAGAAGTGATTAAGTCATTAAAAAAAACTCATATGTTATATTCCCCACCATATTCCCCTAAAATTTACCCGCGAGATTATTATGTTTTCACATAAAAAATCAGGAATTCATTTTATTAAAAAGCAGGATATTAAATATTCATCTGGAGATAAGGAAAAAATACTCAACAGTTGGCGTTCCCTGCCGAAAAACTATTTGCTGGTTCATGCCTTTGAGGGTGAAGAAAGTCCTTTTTGCCAGCACCGCGCAGAGTCTATTTTAAGCAGTTGGGATATTATCAGCACCTCGTTGGTTGACTTAAAAGATATTAAACCCTTAACCAAAATTAAACGCTATACCGGGATGTATTGCACCACAGCCTTAATTCTGGATGTCCCGGTGCAAAATATTCTTGGGACGCATCCGACTGACGTCTGGTTTCCTAATCATATCGGGCGTGAAAATGACTATGCAGCGGGAAGAATTATCGATGCTTCAGCCCTGAGTCGGGCGATATTCCGGGGAGAAGGCAAAGAAGATTACCATTGTGAAGGTGGATATCAACGACTGCTGACACCTCAGTCGCTTCTGTCAGAAGATAAAAAAACACGCTCTATCGAATCACATAATGAGGTACTCATTATTGGTCGCCCGGGAGTTAAGTTATATGCAGGTCTGCCGGCAACACAAAGGATCCGGGTGCGCAAAATAGTCGTTGCCGAACCGACAGAGAGTAACAGCATGTATGACTATTATGCAGGCTCACCAGAAACAGTCGCCGCTAAAGTGGCGGAAATCAACGAATTAGAATACGAAATAGTTTGAAGGAATTTCGATAAGTACAGGATCCCGCCTGATGTAACACCATAACGATGAAAGCAGACTTAATAAAATATTGACTATTTCAGGATTGATATCATGCCATTTTTCAAAAAGAAAACCCCGACATTATCGCCGCATGCAATGTATTTAGCTGAGCGGGAAAAGCGGGGCGATAGAATAAAAGCGCGGAATCTGCAAAAAGCAGCCATACTGCAAAGCTGGGCCGTACTGCCTGAGCGCCATGTTTTGGTCCATACCTTTGAACTGCAAGAAAGCCCGTTCTGCCGTCAGGACGCAGCCTCCCTGTTTAATAGTTGGGATGTCTTCAGCACATCATTGGTTGATTTAAACGATATTAAAAAATTCACGACAGAGTCTTTTCGTTACACAGGGATGTATCACAACATCGCGCTGGTTCTTGACGTCCCCCGACAAAATATCCTCGGGACATTCCCGCGTGACGTGTGGTTTATGAACCATGCCGGACGGGAAGGATGTAACCCCCAAGGGCGGGTGCTCCAGCCCTATGGACTTGTGGAGTGCATTCAGAGCGGAAGAGGGGTAGGTGACTTCAGATGCGAGGGTGGCTATCAGCAACTTTTGACCCCCGCGGCTCTCATGACGCAAGATAAAGTGATCCGTAATCAATTTACCCACAATGAAATACTGATTATCGGCCGCCAGGGTCTGAATCTCTATGACGGGCTCCCCGCAACTCAAAGCATCCGGGTGACGAGAGTGTTAGGCGCCGATAAGAGGCAGTCTCCTGACTACAGTAAAGTCCCTGCTGGTCACATGAAGACCACGGAAGAGATTGGAAAACACGTTGCCCGGCTCAACAACGTGCCCTTTGAAATGCTCTGATCACACGCCCGGATCAATGCTCACTGAAACCGAGTGAATTTGGCGCCGGCACCGGTTGTTCGCAGTCTGCCGGATTATCCGCTTTGGCCGGATCACACATCACCGCCTGCGGCGGCAGGAAAATATGGTCGAGGATCGCCCGCGCGGTCGGCCCGGCCACCACACCATCACCGCCGCCATTTTCCATGATCAGCGCCATCACCACCGTCGGGTGTTTATAAGGCGCAAACGCAGTATAGAAAATATGGTCGCGCAAACGTACCGGCGTCATTTTGGCGTTATACACCTGATTTTCGCGCAGACTGAATACCTGTGATGTTCCGGATTTTGCCGCAATCTGATAAGGCGCGGTGTGGAAAAGTTTATAACCGGTACCATTCGGGAGATTAGCCATCCCGAACATCCCGTTTTTCACGATGCCCCAGATGGGCGATTTCGGGTCAGCGATTTGCTGCGTCGGCGGCATTTTATACGGCGTGATCACTTTGCCGCTTTTGGCGGAATATAACAGGTGAGGCGTTTCCAGTTTACCGTTGTTCACCAGTGCGCTCAGCGCCCGCACCATCTGGATCGGCGTCGCCACCCAGTAGCCCTGACCGATACCGACAGACACCGTGTCGCCCTGATACCAGCCCTTTTTATGTACCTTCAGTTTCCATTCACGACTCGGCAGCACACCGTTATATTGCTCATCCAGATCAATACCGGTCGATTGCCCGTAACCAAATTTACTCAGCCAGGTATGAATACGATCGATGCCCATTTCATAGGCCACCTGGTAGAAGAAAGTATCAGCGGACTCTTCGATAGCTTTGGTGACATTCAGCAGGCCGTGACCGGTTTTCAGCCAGTCGCGGTAATGCCGTTCTGTACCCGGCAGCGTCCAGGTCGGCGCACCAAAGAACGTGGTTTGTGGCGTGATCACCCCTTCAAACAGCGCCGATGTTGCCATAAACGGTTTCACCGTCGAGGCCGGCGGATACAGCCCCTGGGTCACACGGTTGATCAGCGGCAGATCCGGGTTCTTCAGTAACGCGCTGTATTGCTTACTGGAAATGCCGTTCACAAACGGGTTCGGATCATAACTCGGGCTGGAGACCATCGCTTTGATCCCGCCGTCACGCGGATCCATCACCACCACTGCCGCACGCTGCCCTTTCAGCACTTTTTCGATGTACTGCTGCAAATCCAGATCAAGCGTCAGATAGATATTTTGCCCGGCCTGCGGCGGAACCTCTTTCAGTAAACGCACCACATGACCGTGGTTATCGACCTCGACTTCCTGATATCCGGTGCGCCCATGCAAAATGTTTTCATAGTATTTTTCAACGCCCTGCTTACCGATATCGTGGTCAGCCGCGTAATTCTCAGCGATACCCTCCGCCTCGAGGCGTTTGGCATCTCTGTCGTTTATCTTCGAAACATAACCCACAACATGCGCCAGTTCCGCACCGTACGGATAACGGCGCTGCTGATAGGTGCTGATAGAGACGCCGGGGAAATCAAACTGATTGACGGAAAAACGCGCCACTTCAACATCCGTCAGCGCCAGCTTCAGAGGGATCTGCGCAAAGCGACGTCCGTGGATCATCGCATCGTGAAAACTGTCCAGATCGTCCTGTGTCAGATCGACAATGGGTTTCAGCGCATTCAGCGTGGCGTTGAGATCAGGCACTTTTCCCGGGATGACTTCAATCTGGTACAGGGTGATATTTTGCGCCAGCACGACACCGTTGCGATCCATGATCAACCCGCGACTGGGCGCGATCGGCAGCATTTTGATGTCATTCTGATTCGAGCGGGTCTGATAAAAATCATGCATGCCCACCTGCAGGTGATACAGGTTAAACACCAGCGCAGACGACAGGAGGATCACCACCATAAATGCGATCACGGCACGACGAACGAAAAGGACGGACTCGGCAGTATGGTCGCGGATTTCGTCGTTAAGTAAGGCCATAAGCGGGCAAATACCTTTTTTGTCTGCTTCTTGAAGCGGGCGAAAATGAAAAAAAGTGGGGACCGGAAAAGTGCGCAAGGATAGCCCGTCGTGCAACAGGCGACTATAAGAAGTGTGCTAATGAACTGGCAGGAGTGTTTCTATTTATTGCAGGGCGTTGCGGACAGACGTAACGCCCGGATTCAGAAAATGCTGTGGCCAGGATTTTTACTTCGCGGTATTCACTTTGCAATCTCCGTAAACATAACCTTCGGTTTGCGTGGCGACAACAAAACTGTCTTTTACGTGAATATACATCAGGTTATCTTGTGCACCGGCTTTCATGGGCTGATTGTCTTTGCCGATGATGTCCGTCAGTTCCGGGCTGGTGACCATTTTGCTACCATCCGGAGAAAAGCTGAACGTATTACCCGCATCATAGACCTGTGCGTTTTTATTGACGACTTCAGAAACATCGTTGCCATCATCAGACTGCGTGTGGTGCGTTAATACACATTGATACTGAGTGACAGCAGATGCTGAAAACGACGCCAGCACCAGGGTAACCGCCACAAAACTGCCTAACCTGACCATCAGATAAATCCATAAAGTGAGCAAGAGTTCCATGCTATCACTTGTCTGGCTGATAGAAAGAGTCCGGAAAAAAAATATTCACATGCTGAATGACTTAACGGGAATCCACCATCATTGATGATGCCGCCAGTCCCGGATGCGTGTTCACCCCTTTTTTATACTGCCGCTAAGAAAAATCCTGCCTATAATCCGCAGATTGCACTTAAGTGATTAACAAAGGATTGAGATGAAATCGTTCAAAGTACCCGGTATGGAAATGCAGTTACGTTTCCACGAGTTACCAGGGCTGGGTGTGCCGCTGGTCTTTTTACACGGTCTCGGCTGTGCAGCTTCCTGCGATTTTCCACGGGTGGCGACAGATGCTTCCCTGCGCCCGCGTCGCTCGCTGCTGCTGGATTTCGCCGGTTCAGGTTACAGCGATAAACCCGATGATTTCAGCTACAGCCTCCGGGCGCATACTGATTGTGTGATTGCCTGGCTGGAAAGCCTGGGTGTGCCACAGGTCAATTTAATCGGTCACAGCATGGGCGGCAGCATTGCCATTATGGTGGCAGCGCAACGCCCTGATCTGATCCAGCGCCTGATTGTCGCCGAGCCAAATCTGGATGCCGGCGGCGGCACCTTCAGCCGCGCGGTGACTCAGTATTCAGAAGAAGCATATCTGCGCGAGGGCCATACACATCTGATTGATGTCGCCGTACGCGGGAATAATCACATCTGGGCAGGATGTATGAGCATCGCCTCGCCGCTGGCCATCCACCGTCAGGCGGTCGGGCTGGTAAAGGGGGAAACGGTATCATGGCGCGAACAGCTTTATCAGCTTGAAATGCCTGCGACGGTGTTGTTTGGTGAGTTTTCACTGCCTGAACCGGATGTCGCCGTTTTGCCGCAACATGGTGTTCAGACCGCCATTGTGCCGCAAGCCGGTCACTCGATGATGTGGGAAAACCCGACCGGCGTCGCGGCCGCGATTAATGCCGCGCTGAATACCGGGGCCTTGTAGACCGGAACGCAGAAACAAAAACGAGCTCAAACGGCTCGTTTTTTTCACCTTATTAATAATTAATCGTTTAAAACTCCCCCGGTCAGAATCTTTCTGATGCAGCCAATGACACAACGAAACCTTTGTAACCCTGCCTGAAAAAACTAAATAACAGATTAGTGATCCAGATCAACTAAAACCCGCGCCCCGCAAGGCCTGCAGCGGTGTTTTAAGTCCAATTTTGAGCTGATTTTAGCCAGAAAATGGCGACTCATGCCGTCATGGATGCATTTCATTCCGCAACTCATGCATCTCACTCCACAAATCATCCGCATCCATTCCGCGGACTTATCATAGCCACAGTTAATTGAATCTACTTCGCTCGGGAGAACCCACTATGAGTGACAAATCTGGCATGCAGAACGACAACCGTACCCGCTGGCTGACACTGGCCGGTACCATTCTTACTCAGCTTGCACTGGGTTCCGTTTATACCTGGAGTCTCTTTAACGGTCAGTTGTCCGAAAAACTCGGCGAACCGATCAGCCGCGTTGCGCTGACGTTCGGTATCCTGAGTCTGTGTCTGGCTCTCGCCTCTTCCGTTGCGGGTAAACTTCAGGAACGGTTTGGTGTGCGTGCCGTCACCATCGCCGCCGGTTTACTGATGGCCGCCGGTTTCGCGCTGACCGCCCATTCCGATAACGTCATCATGCTGTACATCAGCGCCGGCGTGCTGGTCGGTCTGGCGGACGGTGCCGGTTACCTGCTGACCCTCACCAACTGCGTGAAATGGTTCCCTGAGCGTAAAGGCATGATTTCAGCCTGTTCAATCGGCGCTTACGGGCTGGGCAGTCTGTTATTCAAATTCGTCTGCGGTCATCTGCTGGCGACAGAAGGTTTGCAAAACACCTTCATGATCTGGGGTGGTGTGGCGATGGTGATGGTGATTGCCGGCGCACTGATGATGAAAGATGCGCCGAAACAGGAAACATCAGCCGTCACCCGTGAGGAAAACACCCTGAACGATAACAGCAACGACAGCCGTGATTTCACCCTGGCCGAAGCCATTCGTGCACCGCAATACTGGATGCTGGCGCTGATGTTCCTGACCGCCTGCATGAGTGGTTTGTATGTGATTGGTGTGGCGAAAGATATCGGTCAAAGCCTGGTTAAACTGGATGCGCTGACCGCCGCCAACGCCGTAACCGTGATTGCGATTGCTAACCTGAGCGGCCGCCTGGTGTTGGGTGTGTTGTCTGACAAAATGCAGCGTATCCGCGTTATCTCTATCGCGCAGATTGTGTCGCTGGCCGGTATGAGCATGATGCTGTTCACCCAGATGAACGAAATGATGTTCTTCCTCTCCGTGGCCTGCGTCGCTTTCAGCTTCGGTGGAACCATCACCGTTTACCCTTCACTGGTCAGCGACTTCTTCGGCCTGAACAACATGACCAAAAACTACGGCCTGCTGTATCTGGGCTTCGGTATCGGCAGCATCTTTGCCTCACTGGTGGCTTCCCTGTTCGGTGGCTTCGCAGTGACCTTCAGCATCATCACTGTATTATTGATTGTGTCATTGGTTCTTTCTGCCACAATTCGCTTACCGAATAAGTCAGAAGAAGCGCATAATACGCTCCAGCACGTGTAACACAGCAGCTGAGCACAGCATAAATGATGAACGGGAGCACAATTAGCTCCCGTTTCTTATGAAGAAAGCATATAAAATCGGCCGCTGAATCACGTACCCTTATGACAAAATGTGAACAGACCGGACACCTGCAAAATGAAACGCATTACCCTCGCTCTTTTTGGCCTGATGATCTCAATGACCACGTTCAACAGTTTCGCTCAGGCTTACCCTTCCAGCGCTCAGGAAGTGGCTTCTGAACTGAACCGTAAAGCCAGCGAAAGCAGCACCAGACCTTCCACAACTATCGATGCCAGCGCGCATAACAAACTGAACGCCCGCACCGATTATTTGAAATAAAACTCGCTTAAGTCACCACACGCCAGTCAGCCCGACGTCAGCGAACCAAAGTGGCGCGCTTGCCGTCAAACGCCCAGCCGCGGATCAGATACTGCATGGCGATCGCATCATCGCGATCTTTGTGCCGCAGGTTGTTGTAACGCTGATGGGCGATGCCGACGGCATCCATATCCAGTTCAACGCCCAGCCCCGGCAGTTCATTCAGCGCCAGTTTACCGTCTTTAATCTGCAACGGGTTTTTGGTCAGATGCTGTCCCTCCTGCCAGATCCAGTGTGTATCAAATGGCGTGATCTCGCCGGGCGCGGCCGCCCCGAGATGCGCCAGCATCGCCAGCGACACATCAAAGTGATTGTTCGAATGACAGCCAAGCGTCAGCCCCCACGCATTACATAATGTGCCGATGGTATTCGCCCCGCGCATCGACCAGTAATGGGGATCAGCCAGCGGGATATCGATCGCATTCAGTTGCAGCGCATGGCTCATCTGCCGCCAGTCGTTGGCAATCATATTGGTCGCGACCGGTAATCCGGTGGCGCGCTTAAATTCCGCCAGCGTTTCACGTCCGGAAAACCCCTGCTCCGCGCCACACGGATCTTCAACGTAAGACAAAATCCCGTGCATGTTTTTGCACAGAGAAATCGCCTGATCCAGCGACCAGGACGCATTCGGGTCCACAGTAATACGCGCCTGCGGGAAGCGTTTTTTCAGTGCCCTGACCGTTTCTATTTCGACTTCACCCGCCTGCACGCCGCCTTTAAGTTTGAAATCTTTAAAACCGTATTTATCCTGTGCCGCTTCCGCCAGTTGCACCACTTTTTCGTGGCTCATGGCCTCCTGATGACGCAGGTGATACCACAGATGCTGCCCCGCCAGCGCCTTTCCTGGCTGATAATCCAGATCGGTTTTCTGCCGGTCTGCAATATAAAACAGATAACCGAGCACCGGCACTTCATCGCGCTGTTTACCGGGGCCGAGCAGTTGCGCCACCGGCTGATTGAGAAACTGCCCCATCAGATCCAGCAGTGCGGTTTCCAGAACCGCGACGGCATTGTGATGACGTTCGAGATCCCACGGCCGGAAGCCCGGCAGCACCGGTTTCGGCTGACGGTTTTCCTCCAGATCCCGTTTGTGCAAATCGCTCACCAGCTGATTCATGATGCCAATTTTCTGCCCGACGATATGCGGGATGGCATCATTGAGGATCTTCAGCACCACGCCGGTGGCGGGCGCTTCGCCCACGCCGGTATGTCCGGCACTGTCTTTGAGCACCAGCAAAATACGGGTGAAATAACAGTTATGTGCACCGGCAATGTTCAGCAGCATGCTGTCGTAACCGGCGACCGGAATGACCTGCATTTCGACAATTTTAGGCGTATCAGACATGACGTTTTGGCTCCATTCCCTGCGGGGCGTGATATTCAGGTTGCGTTGGCGTGCGGTGAGTTTTGGTGAAGAACAGCGTGATAGCGGCGAAAACCGAAATTCCGCTGAGGATATACAAACCCGCAGTGGTGCTGCCGGTGGTTTGTTGCAGATAACCAAACACCGCCGGTGCGAAGAAACCGCCGAGATTGCCCAGTGAATTGATCAGCGCAATCCCCGGCGCCACGATGGATGACGGTAGCTGACTTTGCGGGATCGGCCAGAACAATACCGCGCTGGATTTCGTCCCGATACACACCACGCATAGCGCAAATAAACCAAACCACGGACTGCCGACCGTACACAGGCAGGTGCCGATCGCAGCCACAATCAACGCCAGCGCCAGAATGGTTTCGCGACTGCCGCGGAAACGGTCGCTGACGCGGCCAAGAATATTGATGGCGATAATGGCGCAAATCCACGGAACGGAATTCAGCATGCCGATCTGGAAGGGGGAAAGCCCCTGAATGCGGCCGATGATCTCCGGCTGCCAGAACACCAGCGTGTAACCGGTCATGCACATCACAAAGAACAGGAAACACAGGTACGCCATTTTGCCGTCAGTGATCAGCTTCCAGCGCGACTGCCCCTGCGTATGTAAATCACGCGAACTGGATTCCGTGCTCAGCGCATTACTCAGCGCAAGTTTCTCTTCAGCAGTCAGCCATTTTGCCTCTTCAGGTTTCGACACCAGGAAGAATGCCGCCACGATCCCTACCAGCACCGACAGCGCACCTTCGATAAACAGCACCCACTGCCAGCCCGGCAATCCCATAAAGTCATGCAATTCCAGCAGGCCACCGGTAACCGGGCCGGAGAGCAAGTACGCGGCTGCTGAACCGGTGAGGATCAACGCCGTGGCACGGCCGCGGTAAACATTCGGCACCCATTTGCGGAAATAGAACAGGATCCCCGGGAAGAAACCGGCTTCGGCGACACCGAGCAGAAACCGCAGCACGTAGAATTGCATCGGTGTGGTGACGAAGCCCATGGCAAAGACCACCGCACCCCAGGTGATCATGATGCGCGTCAGCCAGACACGCGCGCCGTACTTGTCCATCAGCATGTTGCTGGGAATTTCAAACAGCGCGTAACCGACGAAGAACAGCCCGGCACCGAAGCCGAACGCTGCCGTACTGATGCCTACGTCGGTTTCCAGGCTATGCTTGATGAATCCGACATTGGTGCGGTCGATTTGGTTAATGATCAACATCAGGATGAGCATCGGAATGGTGCGGGCAAAGAATTTGCGGTTTGCACTGCGTACCGCTTTGTTTTCATGACCGTTCATGGTGTTCCCTTAGCTTTGAAATTATGAACAACTGCAACACTAAGTAAGATGTGTACACCGGGATTTACCATTGTGCAGTCGCCCAAGCTTTGATCACCCGCAAGGACTCACTGGCCTTATTACCGCATATTATCAATGCATTAAACGATGTGCATAAGCACAATCATCTCCCCTGCTTCGTCATTGCTTTTGGGCAGATTAGCGAGATGCTTCACAGTTCAGAAAGGGATTTCTCAGACACATTGCTTAAAATAAAAGCACATATTTATCCATATGGATTATATGTTTGTTATAATTGCATCATGAAACAAATGATTGGGACAATTCGTCCCGCACAAGGAGTGTGAAATGAAGGCCACTGCTTTTTGGTTAATGATGGCAGGAGGCTCTGTCGGGATCGGTTATGTGATGGCCCTGATGATGGAACTTCTGTGAGTAAACAGCGTTAACGACGACGGATAAATAAGGACATTTCATGGCATTTTACAGCCCTAAACGCATCATTCTTTATACTGCCTCTGCGATTGCGCTGCTGGTGATCGTTGGTTTGGTCACGTATTTCACTGTCGGCCATTTAGGCGCATAACGCCTTTCCCTCTGCTTTCTCTTCCTGTGGCGATACTTGCCGTATCGTCGCATAATGCTGCCATTCATTAAGCTATGCGGAAGGATTCATCATGACATACAAAGGATTAATGATTGTTGCCGTGGTTATCGTGCTGGCAAGCATCGGTTCTGAGTCTCTGATACAGAAGGGCATTGCGCTGGCGGACAGCAAAATTGATCAGGTGATTACGCATTATGCGGACAAATAAGGCTTACATCTGCTGGATTAACCTTACCGGGCGATGACAAAACCATACACAAGGTTTGATATCTTAAATCCATCAAATGTTGTGTGATGTCCCTGTGTAATACCCCTGTAGAACCCTGTTATTTTGCCCGCCGCGTGCGGGCTTTTTTTTGCCTGTTTTTCGGCAAAGGCAGCAATTGAGGTTGGATTGGGATCGGGATTGAACACAAAGCTTATTCACGAATAATTCGAGTTGCAGGAAGGCGGCAACAGAACACGTCCCCGGGAGCATACATCAGTATGTGACTGGGGTGAGTGATGGCGGCCAACGCAGAACCAGCCCAAAGGATAAAGGGAATTTGCCGGTGCTTTCCCGGCCGTCATATTATGGCGCAAGCGTCCATCGAACACTCCGACATTGCGCGGCCTGAGCACGGCCATTTCATAACAGAAAAAACAACAGGTGAAATAATCCAACTGGCTTTTCTGTTATGGCTCCCGGAAATAAATTCAGAAGCTTATATATAATAAACCCCGGCGTTGGCCAGGGTTTATTTTTGTCATTGATAATGTCGATATTGAAACAATTATTCTGGCTGCTCCGGGTTTAACCCATCTTCGCTATTGCAGAGTGTTTGCCTTCAATATCAGGCGACATTACAGAACGACAACGTTACCCGCTGATGGGCCTTTCTGACCATTTTCGATGGTGAACTCAACGTTCTGACCTTCGTCCAGGGTTTTGAAATCATTGCTCTGGATTGCAGAGAAGTGAACGAACACGTCTTTGCTGCCGTCTGCAGGGGAGATGAAACCGAAACCTTTACCAGCGTCAAACCATTTTACTAAACCAGTCATTTTATTAGACATAGAAAATACCTTCTTCGTTTTTATTTTATGATGCCATAGGGCAATATAGGTCTGTTTTTATTTGAAATACTTATGGATGCATCAGAGAAGGAAATTCGTCGGAGAAAGGATTTGCTACATCACTTGAACCAGGAACTGCTTTACTAAAATGTCTTACATAAATAGGTCTTAACCACAAACCGTTGACGCTATTTACACACAGGCGGATTTATTAAGCAAGCTTTTATTTCAACGGGATTATATTACCGGCGGATTTATTCCAACCGGAAATATCGCTCAGGCCGCCCGTGACAACGGCTGTAGCCCGATTAAATAATGAGAAAGCCTGCCCGGTTCCGGCAGGCTTTAAGAATCATCCTCCCGCTCTTTTCATGCAATCCGCACGACGACCGTCTACCCGCTTAGCAAACCACGCGGTAGTCAGCTTGCGGGTAATCTTCGGACTTTCCAGCGTGATGCCCGGTAGCATTTCCCGTGGTTGTCTTTTTCCGGTGGTTTTATCCGCCAGCGCGAAGACCTGCTTGTAGAGCCGGGTCTCTTCAAACTCCAGTTGTTCGCCCTTCTCCAGTGCCTTACGGATGGCCGAATTGCTGATGTCCAGACGTTTGCTCAGTGTGCGTACCGCCAGCTCTGTGCCGCCCGGTTTATCAGTGCCGTAGTTAATCAGGTCACCGTCCAGTGCCAGCGGAATGCCGGACACTTTACTTACCGCACTCTGGAATGCGGCGTTGCGGCTGGCATACCAGCCAGCATTAAAGTCGGCAAAGCGGTATAACGGCTGAGTGTAATTCGCCGGATACCCCAGCAGATGTTTGACGCCAAAATACACGCCGCCGCGGCGGCTAAACACTTCATTGCGGATTGAATCCTCAACTTTATACGGATAGCCTTTGGCGTTTTGCTCGGCAAACGCAATGCTGACCTGCATCGGCCCGCCGGTATGCACCGGATTCAGATTGCCGAACAGCTTCTGCCCCATCGGCACCATATCAATGAAATCATCAAAAATCGCACTCAGCTGTTTCTCGGTTTTTACGTTATCCAGCCGCTCGCTGTAGGATTTGCCGTTCGGGGATTTCAGCAACAACGCGGTGTGCACCAAGAAATTGGGCACATGAACCGCATCGGCGCGCCGGTCAATCTCTTTCCACGCAATTTTGCTTAATCCCGGCACCGGTGCGTCGGCGTTGAAATTGGATTCCTGCTGCGCCACCGCCAGCACAGAACAGATATTTTCGGTGGTTGCCGGAATGTTCTGCGTAGTCAAAGCGGCGGTAATATCGGTCGCCCAACCTTTTCTGTCGGGGGCTGATGTCGGCATCAGCCGCACGATATCCGCTTTCACGTCATGCGGATTTTGCACCGGCGTTGCGCTTTTTTTCGTCGAGGTACACCCCGCGAGGATCATCATGGCCAGCACCGGCGCAAACTGTTTTATCGAAAATGACTTATGCTTCAAAGTGATACATTCCCTGAATAAATGACTCTGAGAGTGACGTTAGCGAAGATAGCTATGCTGATCTAGCAAAAAATTATCTTTATGCGTTAAGGTTAAGGCTCTGATGATGGAGATAAAGGAACAAGGAAATGATGCACTCAGCGCCCCGCTTACAGACCTCACACCGCGTATTTTTGCTCCCTTTTATGATGTTGCTGATGATTGTTGTCCTCAGCGGCTGCGGTGATAAAGAACCCGCACAACGCAAAGCCTTTATAGATTTTCTTCAGTCGCGGATCCTCGATAAACCCGTGCTGGCCGTCCCGCAACTGACCGAAGCGCAGAAAAAAGATTTTGGCGATTACACTAAAGATTACGCGATTATCACCGGTTTTCATCATCAGATGAATATCGAACTGGATTCTTCGCTGGTGCCGGTTTTTGCCGGTATGAACGGCGTAAACAGCGTCAGTAACCTGCTTGAGCAGCGCGATGATCTGAAGAAAATGGCTGACAGCAGTGAACGATGGAAAGAGAAAATCGTGCTGCTGAAAACCCAGGCCGATACGCAGCATGCAGCGCTGAAACAGCCGGAAGACCTGAAGAAGGTTTACGATCAGGTGTATGAGAAAACCATCGTTAAACCGTCAGCCATCACTGAGCAGGTGTTTGATTTATTGCCGCAGGTGCTGAACCTGATTGTAGCGAAGGCCGACTTCATCAAAAGTCAGGGCAAAAACGTCACCATCACCGGCAACCGTCTGCAATTCGCCAACCAGAAACAACTGGATAAATACAACGCCATCCAGCAACAACTGGTTCCGCTGAATGCGCAACTGATGCAACTCAGCCGTCAGATGCAGCAAATGGTGCGTTAATCCACCAGACAAAGACCCGCCCGCCGTAAGACGGTTTTTTCATTGCGGTGCTTTTGTTATGGTGTGCGGCAATTAAATAAGGAGACACCTATGAATGACGAGACCCTGAACAAACGTGTTGACCAGCTTGAGCGCGTAAACCGTGAGCTGCTGGTGCAGATTTCCGCCATGCGTCTGCTGTTTGGCAGCGTGGGGAATGTGCTGAATGCCAGCCAGGAAAATGCGTTCACCCTCGCGGTCAATCAGGCGCTGGAAGCCAACCGTGCAGATGTCGCCAATCAGGCTGATCTGGATGATGCCTCACGCAAATTCCGCGAAGATGTCTTCAAATGCACTGAATCCCTGCTGCCGGGTTCACGCTAAGTCAAAGCTCAGGCGCGATGCCTGAGCCTTTTCTCATCCTTCTGGCTGACCGTTTAGCCTCATCCAATCTACAAATTCACCACGCAGTTACGCCCTTTATTTTTGGCCTGATACAGCGCTTTATCCGCAGTTTTCAATGCCCCGTCAATATTGGCTTTTCCGGGATAGAACAGGGTAACGCCGAGTGAAATCGTGACCTGACCGGCCCCCTCAAACTGCTGCATTTCAACCTGCTTGCGCAAACGCTCGGCCAGCCCGGTGGCCTGCGTCAGTGACGCGCCGGGCAGCAGCAGTAAAAATTCCTCGCCACCCATGCGACACAGCAGATCGCCTTCCCGCGAATTACTCAGAATATGGCGCGCCAGTTGAGTGATCACCCTATCGCCCACGTCATGTCCGAAAGTGTCGTTTACTTTTTTGAAGTGATCGATATCGAGGGTGATGACTGCAACGCGCGACGATTCCTTTAGCTGTTTATCCACCGCCTCATAAAAACCGCGCCGGTTCAGCAGCCCGGTCATCGGGTCGGTATGGGCTTCGGTACTCAGTTGTTCGATACGCTGATGCAACAACCGGATCCCCTGCAACATCACCGTTTTCAGCTTCGATGCTTCGTAATACCAGGCATTGATCTGCTGAATTTCCTCGGAGACATCATGTGAGTCCATGGTGTCAGCCTTTGAGGCAAGCTGTCGCAGCGGCCGCGAAATATAGCGCGTCAGCAGCCAGATGCAGATGAACACCAGAATGACGATCGGCAACGTGTAGATCAAAACCTGCATCATTACGTGATACAGCAGCATCACATCGGCTTTCGCCGGATGCAGCACCAGCACCGTCCAGCCCGCCACCTCCACCGTAGAGAAACCCGCCAGAGACTCTTCGCCTTGCAGGTTTTCCATACGCAAAAAACCCTGCTCCCGTCCGCCCAAAAGTGCCTTGTTCACATGCCCCTGTGGCGCGCTTTCACTCCAGCCTGACGCGTCGCGATACAACACGTCGCCTTCACGGTCGATAACATAGATATAGGCGTCTTTACGGTAATTGCGGGCATTAATCAGCGTATCCACAATGCTGCCTTTGCTCAGGTCAATTTCGGTGGCCAGATACCCGAGATAGCCGCCACGCGCATTACGGATGGGTGAGGAAAGCACAATGATGTGATTATTCTGTGGAGTGAGAAAGGGGGAACTGAGCACTGGATTTTGCGTTTTCAACGCAGCGGTATTGGCATCAGACACCAGTTTTAAACCGACCATCGCCGCAGAGTTTCGTGAAGCCGCACGCACGACGCCGGTGGTATCCACCACCAGCACCGAGCTGAAGCGCTTACTTTGCAACTGCAAACGATCGGCTTCTTCAGTCAGTGCATCAACATTGTTAAACCGCTCGCCGAGTAAATCGGCGCTATAGGCCACCTGCTTGTTTGCGGCATTGAAAAACAAATCAGCCGTCAGCGACAGTCGTGTGGCGAACGACTGACTCGCCCTGAGGGAGGATTCGGTAAGGAGCTTCTTCTCTACCTGAAAAATTGCCAGATAACTGCTGAGCAAGGTGACAAGCGTACTCACCAGTGCAAGAAGCAATATCAGTCTCTTAAGATTAAATGCAAACCGCCGCTGCTGATCCATTCTCTGTCCGTTGAGCTAATGACCCTGAATATTACAGAGGATAGCAGTATGTCCGGCAAGGGTTTTGATATGTCTCAGTCAGGGCAGTTTTGCTTACGATTAACACGGGCGCTTTAGTAGCATTTTTTCCGGATCAGAGCTTGCGTATTAACTTCTGTAAACGCGCCTTCTGCCAGCGCTCCACTGATCCGCGAAAAACAAAAATGCGTAACCCCCGCAACAACACAATGCCGCCCCAGATACACAGGGGCCAGACGAACCAGACTGAATCCGGCGAGGTGTAATGGTTTATCGCGAACAGACCGGCGTTGATCACCGCCCACAACAGAACGGAACGATAAAAACTGCTTTCTTCCGCTACCTGATATCTGGCTTTTTCTATCTGGTCGTCAAGCGCCTGCCCTGAAGCACTGCCCGTTTTCGCATCGTTTTCTGTCAGTTCAGAAACCTTGATATCAAAGGCTGCTGCGATAGCGCCGAGGGTTTCTAGGCTGGCCTGCTCACCATTTTCGATACGCTGCACCGTGCGCACGCTCAGTGAGGAAAGTTCTGCCAGTTGTTCCTGAGACCATGCACGGGAAATGCGAAGTTGCCTGATTTTGCTCTGATTCATAATTTTTACCTGTAGAGTGAATGTTGAACACCCAATCAGCATGCAACGCAGGATCGGAAATCAACACGACAGCAACCTGACACGGACACGACAGCAAACTGACAGTATTAAAAATCAGAAGGTTAGCCGGTAAAATTTACTGTCTACCGCCATCAGCGGGAAGGCTGGCGGCAGATCCGGCACCGTGACTTCCTTAAAACCGTTCTTTTCATAAAAGCGATGCGCCGCCAGAAACTTGTCTGTCGTGCCGAGAAAAATATCTTTCACATTTTTCTCCCGGGCATGATGCAGCAACGTGTTGAGTAACAATGTGGCCACGCCGTACTCCCTGCCACGAAAAGGCGCGCTGACAAACATTTTGCGCAGTGCTGTCTGCGCATTGCCGATATCTTTCAGTCCCAGCGTGCCCACGACTTTCCCTTCATAGCGGGCAACCCAGAAATCCCCGGCGCCGCGCTGATAAAATTGCGGAATGTCATGCAGATCAGGCTGCTGTTCTTCGGTGATGACAATGCCAAATTCCTGATTCTGGATCGGTAAAATCACATCCACCACACCGCGCTGATCGGCGGCAGAAAAGCGTTCAATTAAGACAGAATGACTCATCACACACTCCCTTAGTTAACAACAGATTTAATGAGGACATAGCAGCGCCAGCTCGGGATTTTCAGGGAAAACCCGTTCACTGAGAAAATCAATAAACACCCGCAACTTCGGCGTCATATAACCGCCGGAGGGCCATAAAATGTAAAAATCACCGCTGCGCTTCACGTAATCATCCAGCACGGTCACCAGTTGCCCGCCCGCCAGCTCCTTGCGGATACTGAAATCAGGCAGACAGGCGATGCCCAGCCCCTGCAGGGCAAAACATTGGCGCGTTTCAATATTATTGCAAACCATCGATACCGGCAGCGATAAATCCTGATATTCCGGCAGCGGCCATGGTTCGAGCTTTCCGCTATTAGGAAAGCGAAAATGCAGACAACGGTGTTCAACCAGTTCCTGCGGCTTCGCAGGTGTACCATACTGTTCAAAATAATCCGGCGCGCCGACCAGTAAATGATGAAAAGTACCCAGCTTGCGCATCGACAATCGCGAATCAGCCAGTTGGCCGGTGCGCACCACGGCATCAAACCCCTCTTCCACCACATCAACGATGCGGTCGGTGAAATCCAGATCCAGCCCGATATCAGGATAACGACGCATAAACTCGCCCAGCACCGGCAAGAGTAGCGTGCTGACCTGAGGCAAACTCAGCCGCAACCTGCCGCGCGGACTTTCCGCCAGTTGCGACAGCTCGCTTTCTGCCGCCTCGAGTTCCGCCACGATGCGCCGGCAGCGTTCGAGGAACAGCGTCCCTTCGACGGTCAGCGTCACGCTGCGGGTGCTGCGGTGAAACAGCCGCACATTCAGCCTGGTCTCCATGCGCGCAATGCTTTTACCCACCGCCGACGCCGATACGCCTAAAATTCGCCCGGCTGCCACAAAACTGCGGGTTTCTGCCACCTGTACAAAGGTATTCAGGCTACTGAGATTTTCCATTACTGCCCCCGATTACGGACATCATCGTCCGTATATTATGGAAACCTACCCTACTTTTTCCTCACTGAGGAGATCTCTATCGTGATTTAACACTTTCTGAAGCTGAGATATCCCATGAATTCCACTGCGTTGAAATCCCGACTTGATTGCGTTATCGCTCAGGCTATTCAGTCACAAAGACTGATCGGTGCCGTTGTCATGGTCGCCCTTCACGGCGAGGTGGTTTACCACCAGGCTGCCGGTTTTGCCGACCGGGAAAGCCACCAACCGATGACTGAAAATACGCTTTTCCGTCTGGCATCGGTCAGCAAGCCGATTGTGTCCACCGTGGCAATGGCACTGATCACCCAGGGGAAGCTGGCGCTGGATGACGATATTCAGACAGGGTTGCCGCAGTTTCGCCCTACCCTGCCAGACGGACAACCGGCACGCATCACGGTACGGCAGTTATTAAGTCATACCGCCGGGCTGAGTTACCGCTTTTTTGAGCCGGACGAAAACGGCCCCTATGCCCGCGCAGGGGTTTCTGACGGAATGGACAGCAGCAGCATTTCGCTGGCGGAAAATCTGCGACGTTTATCGGATGTGCCTTTGCTGTATACACCGGGCACGTCGTGGGGGTATTCGCTGGCCGTGGATGTGCTGGGCGCAGTGCTGGAACAGGTCTGCAAACAACCGCTCGCTGAAGTGGTAAAAACGCAACTGACCGACCCGCTGAGCATGCATGACACCGGTTTCTTCGCACATGACCCGGCGCGGCTGGCTACGCCGTATGTCAGTGATGTGCCACAGCCCCATCGTCTGCGTGAAGGCGAAAAAGTCGCCGCTTTCGACAATACCGTGGGAATTGAATACTCACCTTCGCGCGCACTCGATGCTCAGGCTTATCCTTCCGGCGGCGCGGGTATGGTCAGCAGCGCGGCTGACGTACTGAAGATGCTGGAAATGTTGCGTCTTGGCGGCGCTCCGTTGATCTCGTCCGCGCTGGTCGATGAAATGGGACGGGATCAAACTCGCGGAGCCGAACTGCCGGAATCCCCGGGTCTGGGCTTTGGCTTAGGTTTTTCGGTATTACGTGACCCGCAGGCTGCCGCTTCACCGGAATCAACCGGCACGTGGCGCTGGGGCGGGGCTTACGGTCATTCCTGGTTCGTTGACCGTACCGCCGGACTGAGCGTCGTTGCCTTGACCAATACCCTGTATGAAGGCATGTCAGGTGCGTTCGTCACTGAACTGCGCGATGCGGTGTATGGAGCGCAGTCATGAATTCCATTGCCTTGAAATCTCCCCTGCCACTTTCAGCTTTACTGGCGATGGCACTGACCGGCTTTATCGCCATCATGACCGAAACCTTGCCCGCCGGATTGCTACCTCAAATTGCAGCGGATCTTAATGTGTCACCGGCGATGGCCGGGCAACTGGTGACGCTGTATGCCGCCGGTTCGCTGATGGCCGTCATCCCGCTGGCGGCACTGACACGGGGCTGGAACCGCCGCACTGCATTGCTGACGGCAATCTTTGGCTTTCTGATTTTTAATACCCTCACCACCTTCTCGACGAATTATGTCCTGACGCTCTTCGCCCGCTGGGTGGCCGGCGCGGCGGCAGGGCTGGCGTGGGGGTTACTGGCCGGTTATGCACGGCGGATGGTCCCGGTGCATCAGCAAGGGCGTGCGTTGTCGGTGGCGATGGTCGGCACACCTCTGGCGCTATCTGTCGGCGTTCCGCTGGGCACCTGGATGGGTTCCGCGCTCGGATGGCGCATGGCATTCGGCGTGATGTCCGCCATCACGTTGCTGCTGATTGTCTGGGTGGTGAAAAAAGTACCGGACTATCCGGGGCAGGCCGCAGGGGAACGCCAGCCTTTAAGACAGGTAATGATGATGCCCGGCGTGCGCAGTATTCTGATGGTGATCCTGCTGTGGATGCTGGCGCACAACCTGCTTTATACCTACATCGTGCCGTTCCTGCGCCTGTCCGGGCTTGATGCACGGGCCGATCAGATATTGCTGGTTTTCGGCCTCGGCGCGCTGGCAGGCATTGGTATCACCGGCATGCTGGTGGATAAACATTTGCGGCGCACCCTGCTGGTCAGCCTGATAGCCTTTGCCCTGCTATCACTCGTGCTGGCGCTGAGCCGCTTTTCGCCGCTGACCGTGACATTGTGTGTCGCGCTGTGGGGGTTGACGTTTGGTGGTGCAGCAACCTTGCTGCAAACGGCGATTGCTGACGCTACCGGTGAACATGCCGATATGGCGCAATCGATGGTGGTCGTGGCGTGGAATCTGGCGATTGCCAGTGGCGGGGTAACCGGTGGGATCCTGCTGGAAACCGCGGGCATTGCAGTCTTTCCGTGGGCCATGCAGTTGCTTATCGTCGCCGGGCTGATTATTGCCGTTTGCGCCCGCAAGAACGGTTTCCGCCCGGGAGCCCGTCATGAAGAAATAGCACTAATGCCGGAGGAGCAGAAACGGGATCAAAGTTTCGAATCAGGGGAAAAGGTATAATCTCTAAACCTTTCCGGAACCAGAATGCTGAAGCCGCTCCCGATGCGGCTTATTCTCGCAAAGTAAAAATCAGGCAATTCAGAATCAATGGGAATCATGGAAGTACGCAATAAAGCCGTTATACTTTTGTCAGTTATTGCCATCGCAGCCTTACTGTTGATGGCGTTTGAATGGCTCACCGATCAGACCGTTCCTGAACTGAAAGAACATGTTGTCCACTATGTTGATCAGCACATGGCGCACTCAATGTCCGGATTGCAGGAGGAGAAATGGTAACCAAACGGATGATGACCAAGCACTGGAAAATGGTCGTAGTACTGCTGTGTATCTGTGGCGCACTGATGCTGTTACGCTGGGCGGCGATGATCTGGGGGTAAAGTATTGCAAATTACCCCGCTTAAAACTGCTTAAATAAGCATCATTCCAGTCAGAGGGTTGAAACCTTCCGCTACGCGAGCCAGAATATCCTGAGTGATTTTTAAGAGCCCGTTCTCCCGTTTATGAAAATACTAAAACCTCGTCGTCCGCATGGGCGATGGACTTATTACATCATGCATGAAGACATTCTGTGGCCCTGCCCGGTTCGCTGGGAGTGGGAGAATGGCTACGGTGGCTGGCTGCCTTTTTATTACTCACCGACGCTGGAATTTGTGGCTGGCGATCCGGACAAAGCCACCAAAGTGGCGGGCAACAAGGCCCGCACGCTACATAAACTCGTCAGAATTCATGAGCACGAATGCTGATTTTCGTCTTCAGGTATGCGTTACGCGCTTTCGATTAATCCGCTGGCACGTAACACCCGACGCTTCACCGCATCCGGTAAAACGGCATTCATTCCCCCGACACATCCCAGACTGAACCAGTGACGCGCACGGGTAATGCCGGTGTAAATCAGCTCGCGCGTGAGGATCGGACTGAGATTCTCCGGCAGCAGCAGCGCGGTATGGGTAAATTCGGATCCCTGTGATTTGTGCACCGTCATGGCAAATACGGTTTCCACCGCCTGCAAACGCCCCGGCATCACCCAGCGGATATCCTGCGTACCGTCTCCGGCCAGAAACGCCACTCGCAGGGTCGGCACCACAGTACCATCGGCAAGACGATGCGGGATCTCCAGCGTGATGCCGATATCGCCGTTCATCAGACGCTGGCTGTAATCATTGCGGGTCACCAGCACCGGACGCCCCGGATACCAGCCGATCGACGCCTTAAGCAACCCTTCCTTTCGCAAGATGTCGGCGATGCGCTGATTCAGTTCTTCCACACCCCAGCGCCCGCCACGTAAGGCGCACAGCAGCTGGAACTGGCTGTAGGCCAGAAGCACTCTGGCCGCCCAGCGGTTGAAGGCTTCCGGCGGTTCATTGTCTGCCGGTCGCGCCTGGATCATCACGTTGAGATAATGTTGATAGCCGACCGGAGGTTCTACGCCTTCGCGTCTGGCCGCCGCCGGGAACTGCTTCGTGCCGCCCTTCACCACCCAGTCGCGCAGTTCAGCATCATCGTCAGTGCTCAATGTCAGTTGCGCCAGGTCAGCGTATCCATGTTTCCAGACCTGTTTCAGCGCTTTCACATCCCCGTCATTTACTGCTTCCGCTAACTGACCAATGCCGCTTTGTGCATCAAAACGGTAACTGTGGCGCAGCATCACTACAGCCTGATCCATCGCCGTACCCTGGGGATCAACCAGCGAATCCGGGACCTGTTCGCCGGTCACGCTTTGCAACCAGTCGCGGGTATGCGGCAGATAATGGCCGCCGTTGGCGCGCTGACATAACTCGCTCAGTAATGCCCCCGCCTCCACCGACGCCAGTTGATCTTTATCGCCGAGCAGGATCAGACGCGCCTGTTCCGGGAGTGCCGCCAGCAACGCGGCCATCATTTCCAGATCGACCATTGACGCTTCATCAACCACCAGCACATCCAGCATCAGCGGGTTGCCCGGATGATGGCGAAAATGCCGCGTATCCGGGCGGCTGCCGAGCAGACGGTGCAGTGTCACCACATCGGTGTTGATACTTTCTCGCACCGCATTACCGTTGCCGAGCGCACTGAGATCCAGCTTCGATACCGCACCGGCAATTGATTCATTGAGTCTTGCTGCCGCCTTGCCGGTCGGCGCGGCCAGTCTGATGCGCAGTGGCTGACCATTTTCCTCCAGCGCCAGCGTCTGTAACAACGCCAGCAGACGCACCACCGTGGTGGTTTTACCGGTGCCCGGCCCGCCGGTAATAATGCTGAACGCACTGCCCGCCGCCAGCGCGCAGGCCAGTTTCTGCCAGTTGGCGATATCAGATTTCGCATCCGCCGGGAATAACGCCGTCAGCGGCGCACGCAAAGATTCCACCGGCAAAGTGTGCAGCGCACTGCGCGCCAGACGTTGTTCAATTGCCGCCCGCACATTCTGTTCGTACTGCCAGTAACGGCGCAGATACAGGCGCTGGCCGGTCAGCACCAGCGGCGAATTACCTTCGTGGTGTCCGACCAGTGTCGGGTGCACCAGCGCCGCCAGCCATTCCTGCAAACTCAGGTCGTCGAGCACGGCCGCCGGACGGATCACCGCGCCGTCAGCGTGATCGCCTTCCGGTGGCAGCGAGAGTGAGAATGCGCTGTCATCAAGCGTGGCCTGCAAATCCAGACACACATGACCGCGCCCTAACTGATAGCTGGTCAGTGCGGTCGCCAGCAACAATAACGGATGCGCGTCCGGCGCTTCTTTTGCCAGAAACGTCACCAGTGCGCGATCGAGTTCGCGCAGCCAGCCACATTCCACCCAGCTCGCGAGCAGTTGTGCGATATCTTCACGGCTGTTGATTTTCATGCGTGTTCCTCCGTGCCGCTGAACAGAGCGTCGAGTTGTTCCATTAATGCTTTGTCCGGCCGCTGAACGCAGACGCCGTTACCCGGCGCGTGGCTGCCGCGCAGGAATAAATACACCGCGCCGCCGATATGCCGGTCGTAGTCATAATCCGGTATGCGGGATTTCAGCAGACGATGCAGCGCAAACAGATACAGCGAGAACTGCAAATCGTAGCGGTGCTCGCGCATTGACTGCGTCATATTTTCCTGGTCATAACCGCTGGCATCGTCTCCGAGCCAGTTGGATTTATAATCCAGCACGTAGTAACGCCCGTCATGTTCAAACACCAGATCGATAAAGCCTTTCAGCATGCCGTTGAGATCTTCCGCCAGCAGCGGCGCACGCTCCGCGCCCTCAAGCGTGTATTGCTGAACCAGCTTGTCGAGGCGAACAGTTGAGACCTTTGTCAGCGAGAACCAGAACTCCATTTCAACCTGATAAGGCGGCAGTTCCGCCAGCGTGAAGGTTTCACCGTCCGGCAGGGCTAACGGCTGCGTCAGTAACGCGGTCAGCCAGCCGGAAAGCGGTACGATCCACTTTTCCCAGCCGCGCGTATTACAACGCCGCGCGACCTGATCGGCGATTTTCGCCGGATCCTTCGCCAGTGCCGCAAACCCTTCGTCGCCCGCCCATTCCAGCAAACCGTGCAGGAAATTACCCGGCGCAGGACCGCGCGGAAACGCATACAAATTCTCACCGGTCATCGGTTGCAAAAGCCCGGGCACCGGCTCTTTGTCTTCCACAAATACTTTCTGATCTTCTAAATAGCTGTCCTGCGCTGCGCTTTCGATCTCACCACGAGGCTCCCGGTTCAGGGTCTCCGGCACCATGTAGGTGCCTGCCGGTGCAATTTGCAGGCCGGAGAAACTCGACACCCACCAGCGCGGCCCTTTATGCGTTCGCAGCGGAGGACGCGGCCCGAGTTCCGGCAGCAACTGCTCACTGCGATAGATTGCGCCGTCCGTAACAGGCAGCGGCCAGGCGCGAATAGTGTCTGTCTCCAGTGCCTGCAAACTGGCGGGCAGCGCATCCGCATCGATCGCGTCGCCGCCGTGGAACAGATAGCCGGAGGCGCTCTTTTCGAACTCTTTCAGCGGAGCCATGCCCAGCCACAGCGCGTAACGCGAGCGGGTCATCGCGACGTAGAACTTACGCAGGTCTTCCCCCAGACGCTCGCGATCGGCCTGCGCCAGTTGTTCATCCGTCGCGCTCAGCGCCACTTCCAGTTCACCTTCCGCCGTGTGCCATTTCAGCGGTGAGTCCTGTTTTTTCACCGCGCGGAAAGCACAGGCGAAAGGCAGGAATACCAGCGGATATTCCAGCCCTTTGGACTTATGCACCGTGACCACTTTCACCAGTTCTGCATCGCTTTCGAGACGCAGTTTGCGCGCATCGCCCCCCTGATGTTCATCCTGACACTGTTCCGCCAGATAGCGGATCAGCGCGTGCTCGCCGTCGAGCTGAACGCTGGCCTGTTGCAGCAGTTCAGAAAGATGCAGCAGGTCGGTCAGCGCACGTTCGTCACCACGGCCGAGCAGACGGCGCGGCACGTCGAATTCCCACATCAGACGGCGCAGCATCGGCAGAATGCCCTGTTTGCGCCAGCAGGTACGCAGCGCCTGAAACTGCTGAACGTAGCGCTCCCACTCGCTTTCATCCTGATTGAGCCGGTCCAGCGCTTCCCAGCTCAGGTTCAGCGAAGGTGTCGCGAGGGCCGCGCGCAGTAACCGGTCGTTTTCCGGCGCAGCACAAGCCGCCAGCCAGTATTGCAATTCGCCCGCCTGCGCACTTTCAAAAATCGATTCTTTATCGGAAAGATACACACTGCGCACGCCGCGTTTCGACAGCGCAACGCGCACTGCGGTCGCTTCCCGCCCGGTGTTCACCAGCACCGCGATATCGCCGGGCATTACTGGCTTCAGCGTTTCGCCGGGCAGGCCAAAACCGGCAGAACCTTGCTGGCCGAGGCGCAGCAGGCGAACAATTTCCGTGGCGCAGCCGTCGGCCATCATCTGGACATACTGGTTTTTCGGCAATACTTCCGCCTGATTCTCCGGATACCACAGCGTCAGCGCAGCGGCTTCGGCATCATCAATTACCAGCGTATCGGCGCGTCCTTTGGCTTCTACCGGCAGGAACGGCACCTGATTTTCAGCGCCGCGCCGGAACAGGAACGCGCCCTCGCCGGACTTGCGATTTTCGGCCAGTTCAAACACCTGATTCACTGACGCCACCATCGCACGGGTAGAACGGAAGTTGGTCGCCAGCGTGTAGTGGCGGCCACCGGTATCACGACGGGCGCGCAGATAAGTATAAATATCGGCACCACGGAAGGCGTAAATCGCCTGTTTCGGGTCGCCGATCAGGATCAGCCCCTGCTCCGGCGCATTTTCCGCCACGCGGTAAACGGCGTCGAAAATGCGGTATTGCAGCGGATCGGTATCCTGAAATTCGTCGATCATCGCCACCGGGAATTGCGTACGGATGATCTCCGCCAGTCGTGCGCCGTTGTCGCTGCTGAGCGCAGCGTCCAGACGGGTCAGCAAATCGTTGAAACCCATTTGCGCGCGCTTTTGCTGCTCGAGGTCAAAACGATTTTTTATCCAGCGGCAGGCATGTTGCAGTAAACCGCTGCGGGCATCCGGCAAACTTTCCAGCCGGGTTTTCAGGGTTTCCATTGCCGAAATGGCCGGATGGACGGGCGCAACGCCCTGCTTCCAGCCTTCGTCTAGGCCTGCCGGTGTCAGGCGGGTCCAGCCGGTTTTGAGATCCGGGATTATTTCGTCGCTGGTCGCCCAGGCGTGGAGTTTATCCAGCCACGGATTGAAATATCGCGCCTGAATTTTCCCATTCACCGCTTTCGCCGCTACAGCGCCTTCGAGCATTGTGCGCAGTTCCTGCGTCCATTGCGGCCAGTCTTGTTTCAGCGCAGCCAGTTCCGCCGCTTTCAGGTTATTCACCGTTTCACATACTTCGGCAGGCGTCTGATCTGAGCCTAACTCTCCGGCATATTCCAGCAGCGGCATCACGCTGCGGTGTAAGTCTTCCGGTGAGCGCCACCAGCCGCGCAACATACGGATTTCCTGCTCACCGAGCGGGAAATAGAAACTGCGCCAGTAATCGCGCACCACGTTCATCAGCAGTTCGGTCTGGTCGGTTTCCAGCGTCTGGGTAAACAGGCTGTCGCTGTCGAATGCGTGCTCGCCAAGCATGCGGTTACACCAGCCGTGAATAGTGGAAACGGCAGATTCATCCATCCATTCCGCCGCCAGTTGCAGCTTGCGGGCACAGCCCGGCCATTGCTCAGGCGTATATTCCGCACGCAAATTTTGCAAAAATTCGTCGCTGTCATTTTCCGCGTCAGGATTTCCTAAAAAATACCCCGCCGCTTGCGATAAACGCGCACGTATGCGATCGCGCAGTTCTTTGGTTGCCGCATCGGTAAAGGTCACCACCAGAATTTCCGGCGGCGTCAGCGGGCGGCTGAAGGCGTTATCGCCGCCGTGCCCGAGCACCAGCCGCACATACAGCGCGGCGATGGTGAAAGTTTTGCCGGTACCCGCGCTGGCTTCAATCAGGCGGCTTCCCGTCAGCGGAAAGTTCAGCACATTCAATGCTGATGGCAGACGTTGTTCCGTCATTCCTTGTCTCCTTTCTTACTGCGGGAAAGATAATTGATCAGCGGTGCCAGTAGCACATCGGCCAGCCGGGCAAATTCACCGTCAGACCAGAGTGCGGCAAAGTCCGGCCACGCGCGGGCCAGGTACGCATTGCTGTCACGCTCACCAAATTTCATGTTGGCCGGATCGTGATTTTCGTAGCTGTCGCGGGCGGCAAGCCAGGCATCGCTGTCCGTTGCGCTGTGCGCCGTGCCCTCTTTTTTCAGCCAGACAAAGGCGGTTTTTACCGCCAGCGACAACGGCCGCAACTGCCCGATTTTCCACGTTTCAATCAGCGTGTCCCACAGTTCGCGCGCATAAGCGATCTCCAGCGGCGGTAATTCGGCGGTGCCGTTTTTGCTGACGATAAAGGTGTGCATTGGCTGTCCGTCAAGATGCCCCGCAAGATGCGCAACCCAGTAAGGCAGCAGCCGGTCAAAGCGGTAAGCGCGATCTTTTATGATGCCGGTACTTTCCAGCACCACGCGGGCACGGCCGCCCGCAGCATTTGCCCGCAGTTCGCTCAGCCAGTCGGAGAACATCACACCACCGGTTTTATCTTCCAGCGCCTCATTCGCCAGCGGCTGAGGCCATGCATCGAGAACCTGCTGATAGCTGGCAAACAAGGTATCCATCGGTTCGGCCAGATCGTCACTCAGCACCGCAGCAAATTCGCCCGGTGCCAGCTCGCCGCGTCGTTCAATACGTTCGAGTTGCTGACGTAAAACGTCCTGACGCGAAACGCCCGCTTCCAGCGCCCATTTTTGCGCGCGGATCAGCTCATCCTGCAACCGCCAGTTTTCCAGCGCATTGATGTCGAACGGCTCCTGATCTTCGCTGCCCGGATCTTCCAGCTCAAAGTAGATATTCAGCCGCTGGCGGAAGAAACTGCGCACCGGATCCGACAGGAAATCCGACAACTGACGCAGCGTCAGTGCGCTTTCCTGTTCCACCGGTTGCAGCGGTTGCGCTGCCACGGCAGCGGCTTCCGCTTCCAGCCCGGCGCGCCATTCGTGCGCATAACTGAACAGCGGGCTGCCCTGACTGAAATAGTCGCGGTTGAACGGTTGCAGACGATGTTCGGTGGTCAGGGCGTGCAGTAAATCTTCGCCACTTTGTGCTTTCCAGCCTGCCGCCAGATGGTCGCGCAACTGCGCCACCAGCACCGAAGGCGGGCGCTCGGTGTTGTCATGAATGCTGCGCCCCACCCAGCTAATGTGTAAGCGTTCACGCGCAGAAAGCAGGGCTTCGAGGAACAGATAACGGTCATCTTCACGGCGTGAACGGTCGCCCGGGCGGTAATCGCGCCCCATGAGGTCGAAATCCATCGGCACGCGGTTACGCGGATAATCACCGTCGTTCATCCCCAGCAGATGCACGTGGCGGAAAGGAATGGCACGCATCGGCATCAGCGTGGCGAACGTCACCGCGCCGCCGAAAAACGGCTGGGTCAGACCCGACTGGTCGAACTGCGCCAGCCAGTGATCGCGAACCACCGACAGCGGCAGTTCGGCCTGTAAATCTACGCTTTCACAGGCTTCGAGCCAGATTTCCAGCTCACCGTGCAGACGCACTAAAATAAAGCCATCTTCACCGTCATCCTCGCTAAAGTATTGAGAAAGGATATGACGCAGACGCCTGCCCCACTCCTGCGGAGGCGCAGGTTCACGTAGCTGACGCCAGGTGTCATCCAGGCAGTTCAGCAGATGTGACAGCGGGCCAATCAGTGCCGCATCCAGCCCGCCGATTTCATCCAGCGGCTCGATGTTTTTCCAGGCTTCGCCGCTGCCCACCGCATAGCCCAGCAACATGCGTTGCAGACCAAAGAACCAGCTGTTTTGCTCCGGTGATAACGGCAGTTCGAGGCTCTGGCGCTGCTCGGCATGCAGCCCCCAGCGCACGTTGGCGGCTCTGATCCAGCGGTGCAGCAGCGGCAGTTGTTCTTCTTCAATCCCGAAACGCTGACGCACCGACGGCACATCGAGTAAATCCAGCAAATCACTGACCGCAAAACGCGACTGTGGCAGTTCCAGCAAACTTTCCAGCGCACCGAGTAACGGATTATTCTGGCGCGGTCCCTGATCGGCAACGGTGAACGGGATATAACGCGGATCACTGCGCTCCATCAGGCCAAACACCGCCTGAATGTGCGGCGCATAACCGTTGATATCCGGCACCATCACGATAATGTCGCGCGCTTTCAGCGTCGGATCTGCGGCGAGCGCCGCCAGCAGGCGGTCATGCAGCACTTCCACTTCGCGCTGGGCGCTGTGGGTAATAAAGAAACGCAGGGAATCGTCATGCTGAACGTCAGCGGCAGGCCATTCATCGATGGTTTCAGCCAGCGGGCGCAGCTGCAAAATGTCTTCCTGCAACTGATGCAACAGGGTATCGGTGCCGTTTGAGGTAAAGAGGTCGATGCGCGGGATCACCGGCGCCAGTTGCGCCGCATAGGATTCGTGGTTGTCGTATTCATTCAGCAGACCGATATAGTCACGCCCCTGCTTGCCCCATGCCGCCAGCAACGGATGCGCATGCTGATGGAGCTCATCTTCGGCAATGACCTGCGGCATGCCCGGCTTACGCAACTGACGTATCCGCTCTGCGCGCAGCAAATCTTTATCAGCAATGATATCGCTCCAGTCGTGCTCGCACGGGTTATGCACACACATAAAGATGTGTGTCCAGCGTCCCAGCACGGCCAGCACTTCAAGGGATTGTTGCGGTAACGAGGAGATGCCAAAAACCACCAGCCGCGCCGGTAAACCGGCCGGGCGCTGGTCTTCAGGAATAGTTTGCGCATAGTGCAGGAAACGCTGATGCAGCGCCGCACGGCTGGTGTTGCGCTCGTTTTCAGGTACATCCGCCAGCAGCGCGCGCCACAGTTGCGGCTGCCACAGCAGGGTTTCCGGCAAGGGCTCGCTGCCTTTACGGCTGGTGCGCAGAACGTCCAGACCGTTGCCCCAGTCTTCCAGCCAGTCAGCACGGTAAACCTGATACTGATCGAATAAATCCGCCAGACGCTGCGCCAGCTGATGCAATTTACGCATATCGCCGTCATCTATTAAGAAACGGGCCAGCGGCGCAAAAACGGGTTCGGCAAGCAGTTCGGGTAACAGGCGGATCAGGCGCCAGGGCAGCAGCGGACGGTCAAAAGCCGACGATTCCGGCACCTGTTCTTTGCCGAGCACCGCGCGGTACACCTGCCAGAAAAAACGTGCCGGAAGTTTGATATCCAGCGCCGCCGCAATTCCGCAGCCACCGTCGGTCACATCACGCGCCAGCGCCAGTTTCAGCCACTGGTTGATGCCGTTGCTCTGCACCAGAATCACTTCATTTTCCAGCGGCGACAGCGGATGCGCTGCCATCCACGAGACCAGCACGTCCCTCAGCGTTTCTGAGTGATTTCCGTGTAATACCATCAAACCTGAATTCACGCCCGCATCCCTTTTTTCGCCTGTCAGGGTTGAGATTTTGCGTTGATTTGGAAAGGATTGAAAGGACAGAAAAGAAAAGAGGCAGGGCTTGCGGCCTGCCTCGTAGCAAAATGTAACGCGCTGAAAATTACCCGCGCGTTTTACGAGCTTCTTTCCAGAGATATTTTAGGATCACTGAATGCTGTAGCGCTCAAGCCAGTGCGCGTAAGGCGCAGGCAGAACCCATGAAGGATTGTCCTCGCCCAGTTCTTTCGCCAGCGCATACGGATAATGCGGGTTGGCGAGCATGGCGCGGCCAATCATCACCAGATCCATATCTTGTTCGCTGATACAACGTTCGGCCACGTCTGCCGACGCAACGCCCCATGAACTCGCCACCGGCAAGCCGGCTTCAGCACGCACGCGGCGCGACACTGGTGCCAGGAAACCGGCTCCCCATGGGATCTGTGCTTCCCAGGTCGAGAAACCGACGCTGACGTTGAGCATATCCAGCCCTTTCTCACGCAGAATACGGGTCAGTTCGATAGATTCCGCCAGCGTTTCTTCATCGCGGCCATCGTATTCGATCACGCCAAAACGCGCGGTAATCGGCAGGTTTTTCGGCCAGACGGCGTTAACGGCGTCGAAAGTTTCAATCAGGAAACGGCTGCGACCGGCAAAATCACCGCCGTATTCGTCGGTGCGGGTGTTGGAATGCACGGAGAAGAAGCTTTGCGCCAGATAGCCGTGGGCAAAATGCAGCTCCAGCCATTCAAAACCGGCATCGCGGGCACGTTTCGCGGCAGCGACAAAATCGGCCATCACACGCTGGATATCGGCTTTGGTCATTTCTTTCGGCACTTTCGGCAGGTGTTTGCCGAATGCGACTGCGGATGGCGCAATGGTTGCCCAGCCACGCGGATCGCCTTCAGCAATATGATCGTCCCCTTCCCAGGGCAGATTGGCGCTGGCTTTACGGCCTGCGTGACCGATCTGGATCCCCGGTACTGCGCCTGCGGCTTTGATGGCTTTGGCAATCTTCGCCAGTTCAGCAGCCTGTTCATCGTTCCAGATCCCGAGACATCCCGGGGTGATACGCCCTTCCGGCGAAACCGCCGTCGCTTCGACAATCACCAGGCTCGCGCCGCCGCGTGCCAGCGTGGCGTAATGCACCTGATGCCAGTCATTCGGCACGCCATCAGTGGCGGAATACTGGCACATAGGCGGAACGGCAATGCGGTTTTTTAAGGTGACGTCTTTCAACGTAAACGGCGTAAATAGTGCAGACATAAAATTTCCTCGGTGGATTGGCGCATTGAGCACACAGAGTGCTGCCAAAGAGCTATAAGCAGAAGTGTAGAAATATTATAGTGCGTATCAATTTTCGTTATAACTCAATCGGTGCCCCGCCGCCCGTCAGTGGCTGAGACAACAACTGGCGCAGGTCTGTAGCGGGCAGTAATATCCGATTTCTGAAACGTCGATAAAATCCTCTTAAAAGGGTCGTACCATGGAAAAATTACCTGCCATCACCATCACCTATTGTTCTCAATGCAACTGGATGCTGCGCGCCACCTGGATGGCGCAGGAATTGCTGAATTCGTTCAGTACCGATCTGGCGTCGGTAACGCTTGTCCCCGGCACCGGTGGCATTTACGAAATCAAAGTCGATGACGAGATTATCTGGGAACGCAAACGCGATGGCGGTTTCCCGGACGCCGCACTGCTTAAACAGCGTGTGCGCGATATTTGTTTCCCGGAACGTTCACTGGGGCATGTGGATAAGAAGAAGATTGATGAGAACGGTGAGGCCTGAGGGTGCGCTAAACGCAAAAAAGGCAGGACATTCATCCTGCCTTTTGGCGTTTTAACAAAGACTGGCATTAAAAGTCAGGCTTTGCGGGAGACGTGTTCGGCGGCTGCACGGTTGGCTTTTGCGACGGAATCTGCCAGCGTTTTCCCTTGCAAGAGCGATGTGCACAACGTGCCCATAAAGCAGTCACCGGCACCGTGGGTACTGACCAGCTCTATTTTTTCGGCGGGCATCGACTGGCTGCGTCTGCCAGCTGCACACCAGGCCACACCGTGTTCACCCGCCGTCACGATAACAGCCGGAGAATGCTGGCTCAGTAATTCGGCTGCCACGCAAGCATCGGACAAATCATTGACCGGAATACCGCTCAGATCACGGGCTTCGACGCCATTCACCACCAGCAAATCGACAGCAGACTGCATCTCAGCACAAAGTGTCCGCGCCGGTGCGGCATTCAGACAAACGCGGATCCCGCGCTGTTTCGCCTGTTTCGCTGCCGCCAGATTCACCGCCTCCGGCACCTCATTTTGTAACAACAGCATGTCAACCTGCTGCCACAAGGCATCATCATCAAACTGCGCGGCATCAATGTGGTTGTTTGCATTGGAAACGACCACTGCGCCGTAATCCCCTTCTGCATCCATCAGCGCCACGCTCATGCCGGAAGGTACGCTTTCATTAACCGCGATAAAGCTGCTGTCGACCGCGTTTTCATTTAGCACACCACGCAGGAATTCCCCCTGCGTATCGGCGCCCACGGCACCGGCAAAACGAACACCGGCGCCCGCTCTGGCAGCGGCAACGGCCTGATTCCCGCCCTTGCCGCCGAATTTATATGAACAGCCGCTGCCGATCACCGTTTCGCCTTTTTCCGGACGATGATGCGCGTGGATCACGATGTCATAATGAAGGCTGCCCGTGACTAAAATTTTACCCATTTTAGTATTCCCGAAGGTCCTGAACCGCCTGCTGGGTTTTCATCAGGTTTTTTTCTGCTGTCTTCAGATCCTTCTGGGCAATCGCCACAAATAAGGCGTCCAGAATATTCAGCTGAGCGATCCGCGACGCAGCATTTTCCCCGAGCAAGTGCGATCCCTGAGAGGTTGAATTGAGAACCACATGCGCATTGCGCGCAATGGGCGACTCGGCGTAATTGGTGATGGCGATCACTTTGGCGCCATTGCGCGCCGCCAGTTTGATCGGATCATTCACCGCGCGGGTGGCACCGGAATGGCTGATCGCCACCACCGCATCATCGTCCGATAAGACCGCTGCCGACATCAGCATGATATGCGCATCATCGTAGACCGTCGTTTTAATGCCAATTTTCAGCAATTTATGCGACAAATCTCTGGCGACGGCAGCAGAGCCGCCGACAGCATATAAATCGATGTGCCTGGCTTTAAATAAAATGTCAGCAGCCCGGTTAAATTCCGAAACATCGACAATAGATAATGTTTCTTCTATTGCCTGAATAGAAGTACGGAATACTTTTTCAAGTAATTGTTCCGACGAGTCTCCCGGCTCAATTTCCGCATGTAAATTTGCCACTTCAGAATAGTTGTAATAAATCAAACTGCTTCTGAAATCTCTGAATCCTGAAAAGTTTAATTTTTTGGTCAGTTTAACAATCATCGCCTCAGAAACATTATTTTCCAGCGCAATTTCTTTTAATGAAGTTTGCTCAGAAAAATCATTTTTAGACGTAATCGCTTCGACGACTTTTCTTTCCAGCGGCGTCAGATGTGGCAATTTCATACGAATTTGAGCACCAATGGCTCGCGGATCCTGATTCATTACTTGCCTCGTGTCGCTCTGTCAATCAACATCGCTATGATAATAATAAGGCCAGTAGCAAGCAATTGATAAAACGCCTGAATATTGAGAAGTGTCAGACCATTACGCAATGAACCTAAAATAACCGCGCCAATCAGTGTGCCGATCACACTGCCTTTCCCGCCCATCAGCGAAGCCCCGCCAATTGCCGCCGCAGCAATAGCATCCAGCTCCCATAAATTCCCCATGGTCGGTTCAGCGGCACCCAGGCGACCAATCAAAATCAGTGAGGCTAAAGAGGCCAGCACACCGGAGATCACAAAGACCGTGACCTTGGTTCTTTTGACCGGAACCCCCGCGACTCGTGCGGCTTCTTCGTTACCGCCCACGGCCAGAATATATTCCCCCAGCGGCGTTTTGTTCATCACCGTCCAGAGTATCGCCGCGATAGCAATAACAATCACGATTGGTGCCGGAACCCCGAAAATCGTGCTGTTAATGACGGTGCGAAACTCCATCGGGATACCAAAAATCGGGTTGCCGTTGGTAAAAATCAGCGCCAGCGCGCGGAACAGCGAGAGTCCGCCGAGGGTGACGATAAACGGCTGTAAACCGGCATACGCGACCAGCATGCCGCTGAACACGCCGCACAGTGCGCCGACACCCAGCGTCGCCATTATTGCCAGTGGAACCGGGACGCCGGACACCATCAGCGTGGCACCCAGCACCGCCGAAAGTGCCGCCGTCGGCCCGACGGAGAGATCGATACCGCCGGAAATAATGACCAGCGTCATACCCAGCGCAATAATTCCGTTAATGGAGGACTGCTGTAATATATTGAGTAAATTAGGGACGGTAAAAAATACCGGCGACAAAAAAGAGAAGGTGATCACAATAATCACTAAGCCAATCAGCGTACCGGCATCGCGTACGTTGAATTTAAATAATGCCGAAGGCATAACCTTGGGCTGAACATTACCTTGAGTCGTCATAATAATGGCCTTTAATCTTTGTAGGTGTCGGAGAAATAGTTTTCAGACCGCTTAATTCACATCGTTAATCGCATAACGGGCAATGTTTTCTTCAGTAATCTCATCACCGTTAAGTTCTTTTGTGATTTTCCCTTCACGCATCACCAGGACTCTGTCTGAGATACGAATTATTTCCGGCATCTCGGAAGAAACCACCACAATGGCTTTTCCCTGCTGCGCCAGTTTTTCTATCAGATTATAAATCTCAGACTTTGCTCCGATATCAATTCCCCGGGTTGGCTCGTCAAAAAGAAAGACTTTATTGTCCGCTGCGACCCAGCGACCAATAATGACTTTTTGCTGGTTTCCGCCGCTGAGTGTTCCAATGGGTTTTTCTATGTTAAGCGGACGCAACCGCAGATCGGTCATCACGTCCAGCGCCGTTTTATCCAGCTGATTTCTTTTCAGTAAACCGTATCGGGTAAATCGCCCCATTGACGGCAACGCCATATTCATTTTGACTGCGCGCTCTTTAATGATGCCCTCTTTTTTACGATCTTCCGGCACCAGTCCGATCCCGGCGCGGATAGCAGAACTGACATTGTGATTTTTCACCGCGACGCCTTCCACCTCAATGCTGCCGCCGGTTTTGGCATCAATGCCGGCGATGAGTTTCAGCAACTCTGTACGCCCGGAACCGACCAGTCCGGCAATTCCCAGCACTTCACCTGCTCCGACGGAAAAAGTCGCCGACCGCACGGCATTATCACGACTCAATCCTTCGACGCGCAGCACTTCCCTGCCGGTCGCATAAGAGTGATGGTGCATTTTTTCGATTTTGCGTCCGACCATTTTGGTGACAATAGTTTCTTCGGTTTCATCGCAGATATTGACCACGCCGACCTGTTTACCATCACGTAAGATCGTCGCCCGATCGCAAACTTTGAAAATCTCGTTCATTTTGTGTGAGACATAAATCAGCGACACATTCATCGATTTGAGATCTGAAATCAGCTCTGCCAGGCGCTCAAACTCCGTCGGCGTCAGGCTGGAAGTCGGTTCATCCATTGCAATGATCTTCGCTTCATCCAGCAAAGCGCGGGCGATTTCAACGATCTGTTGCTGAGATACTTTCAGGTTCTTGATCGGCTCATCGGGATCAATGCTGGGATCAAGACGACGCAGGATCGCCACTGCCCTTTTGTACTGAGCCTTTCTGTCGACAAACAACCCTTTGAGTTTCGTTAACGGGCGGCCAAGAAACATATTCTGTGCCACGGAGAGTTCAGGAACGTGCTGCAATTCCTGGTGGATCATCGCGATACCGGCATGACGGGCAGACAGCGGATTCTTCATCTGAATAACCTGCCCTTCCACCAGAATTTCACCGGAATCTGCCGCCCGCACACCGGACAAAATATTCAGCAGTGTCGATTTTCCCGCGCCATTTTCTCCAATCAGCGCATGGACTTCGCCCGGCCTCACAGAGAAATCAACGCCCTGAACTGCTGCCACGCCGCTGTAGCTTTTGCTGATGCCGCGCATCGTCAAACTGTACTGTTCCATACACTCTCCTGACCCGTTTTCACACGTCTGACTTATTGTTGCTGAGCCAGCAGCTGGCGAAGTTTCGCGTTATCTTTGGTGGAGAACGCATCAGCATTGTCCTGGGTAATCAGCGCCTGCGGAGTGGAGACCACGCGGGAGATTTTCTGTCCGTTAATCAGGCGTACGACCACTTCCATCGCCACTTCCCCTGTGAGCACCGGGAAGCTGTCCACCGTGCCGGTCAGCTCGCCACGCTTGATAGAGGCATAAGCATCGGAGATACCGTCAGTGCCAAATACCGCCACCTGTTTGGATTTTCCGGCAGCCGCCACGGCTTCAACCACACCGAGTGCCATGCCATCGTTGTTGGCGTAGAACCCAATCAGATCAGGATGTTGCTGTAAAATTGTCGCCGCTGCGTTATAGGCATTTTCACGGCTCCAGTTGGCCGGAACGCTGGCGACTACGGTGAATTTCCCGCTGGTCTGAATCGTTTCTTTGAAGCCTCTGGTACGCTGCGCCGCGGCATACACCCCCGGCTGGCCTTCGATGACGGCCACTTTGCCGCCTTCAGGATGTTTTTTGATAAACCAGTTGGCGACGCGTACGCCGTTGTCTTTCTGTACGTTACCGACGTAATGCGCCGCATTCGGCATCACCGCATCATTCACGTTAACGACAGCAATGCCTTTGCTTTTAGCCGATTCGTACGCCGGTTGCAGGTTGGCGTCAGTTTGCGGCGACACCAGCAAACCGTTGAAGCCCTGTGAAATGAGGGTTTCGGCGATAGAAAGCTGACCGAGCTGGTCGTCTTCGTTAGCCGCAGCCTGATATTCGACGGTGATGCCGTGCTTATCACCGAATTCCTTATATCCCTGGCCGAGTGAGCGCCAGTATTCATTGGTCAGCGTTTTAGACACACCGCCGATTTTGAGGGATTTGTCGATTGCCGGCAGCGGGCCATATTTGGCCGTGAGTTGCGTCCAGTCAGTGCGATCCGGTTCGGTATCGGATTGCAACGGTGGCAGATCGGCGGCATAAACGCTGGTGCAAAGCAGTGTAGAGGTGAGTACAGACAGTAAGAGTTTTTTCATCATCTGGCCTTCGATTGTTATTTTTATGGTGTCACAGCGACACGCGCTGTGGCGGGTCGCTTTACTGCGCCAACATCACGTCGTTGACGATTTGCTGTGTGGCTACGGCGTCCTGCCTGCTGATGGCTTCATTCAGCGCCGGGTTATTCTCGAGTTTTTCGCAAAGTTTGAGTAAACGGATCACGGTCGCGATATTGGTTTCTGCTTCACGCACCGGATCCAATCCGCTGGCGTCCGGGAAGGTATCGAAGTAATACGCGCCTTTATAGCCGTCGCGTTTCATCTGCAACAGGAATTCCAGCGTGGCACGCGGGTTGACGGAGCCGACCATCAGGCCGTCGTCGCGTTTGCCCCAGCCGTCATTGAGATCGAGCCCCAGCAAACGCGAACGGCGGGCTACCATCGCCGCCGCAAACGCCGGTACTTCGTTGGCAAACAACACATGCGCGAAATCCAGTGTGATACCTAAGTTCTTGCAACCGGCTTCTTCAACCGCCAGCAGACAGGTAGTGGCATTTGGGAAAATGCTGTAAGCGCGTGGTTCGTTGGGTTTGTATTCAATGCTGACGTCGATATCCGGGGCGTATTCCGCCACTTCACGCACAGCGCTGACTGCGTCTTCCCAGATTTTTTTGTAGTCAGCCTGGAAACAGTAATCAAAGCCATCCTGTCCCATCCACAACGTCATAATGCTGGCACCAAACTCACGACCGGCGTCGATCCCGCGTTTGGTCAATTCAATCGCCTGACGACGAATTTTTGGATCCGGGTGAGTAAATGCGCCGATTTTAAATTCCGGAGCATCCCAGCGCATTTGCATCCCGTTCACCGCCAGCCCGACTTCTTCGATTTTCTGGCGCATCAAAGTGATATCGCCGGTCATGTGCTGCGGATAATTCAGGTCCAGATGCGTCAATCCTTTAACCGTAGCTGCACGTTCGATCATTTGCAGCACTGAAGGTTTGCCTTTCTGTTCAGGCCAGTAAAGATGTGCCCCCGACGCAAACGAGTTCAGACGTGTGGCAAATTTAAGTTCTGACATGGGATGTCCTTTGTAAACTGATTCGTGATGTACTTTCCTTCTTCACTTTATTTTGTGAAGTAGTGCATTACTATCACCCACGGATAAAAGCCGCAAGATCCCCTGGTGGAATTGTGATCAGATTTGGGAGGCGTTTCACGAAATTTAGAGAAAGCGCGGCGGACGTTACAATGAGCAGCGGGTTGGTTTAGGAAGGCCTTTAATTTCGCGCTGAAATAAACAGGGACGTCCTTTCGCCCCGACAAGCCTCTGTTTTTTGTGACGGGTCTCAAGTTTTTCCCTTCCCTGCCGATAACTAAAACTTAAGATTCCTTCCAGGGAAACGCTCATGCTTAAAACCATCCGTTCGCGCATTATCACGGCCTGTATCGTCATCGTGGCCTGTTCGCTGATTATCAATACCTTCCTGAGTTATACCGTTGCCAACAAGTACAACAGTCAGGCGACAGACAGCACACTGAACGCGCTGACGGCCAGCCACACGCGAGGGATCAGCGATTGGGTAAGCTCGAAAACAGGGATGATCGTTTCACTGCAACAGATCGCGATGTCAGAAGATCCGATCCCGGTTCTCAAGCAGATCGCCAGTGCAGGTGGGTTTACCAACGTGTATGTCGGTTATGCAAACCGCAGCGCGAAGTTCTCCGATCCGACCGGTGTGCCTGCGGATTACGATCCGACCGGCCGCCCGTGGTACAAGCAGGCTGAAGCCGCCGGACATCCGGTGGCCACACCGCCTTATATTGATGCCGGTAGCGGGAAACTGGTGGTCACTTTCGCCGTACCGGTGATGGAAGCAGGCACGCTGAAAGCGGTTGTGGCGGGCGATGTCTCGATGGACAGCGTCGTGAGCAACGTTAATACCATTCATCCGACGCCGGGCAGTTTCGGCATGCTGGTGGATAAATCCGGTGTGATCATCGCGCATCCGGATACCAGCCTGGCACTGAAGCCGATTACCGCACTGGCGGAAGGGGTGAATTTGCAGGATGTGTTTGCCGCCAATGCACCGGTGGATATCCGTCTGAACGGTGCGGTCAAGCGCGTCCGTGCGATGCCGGTAGCAGGCACGGAATGGTTCACGCTGGTGGCGCAGGATAAGAAAGAGTCCACTGCGGGTATGCGATCCCTGCTGACCTCGTCGGTGATTACGCTGATTGTGATCGTGCTGATTTCAGCCGTCGTCATCGGGCTGATTATCAGCAAATCGTTCCACCGCCTGTCGGTGGTGCGCGATACGCTCAATGCGATCAGTTCCGGTGAGGATGATCTGACGCAGCGCCTGCCAGCTGACGGACATGATGAAGTGACGCAAATCGCGCACGCCTTCAACACCTTCGTTGATAAGCTCAGCAAAGTGATGTCTGAAATCCGCACCACCAGTGAATCCGTTAAAATCGCGGCCGATGAAATCGCCGCAGGGAATAACGATTTGTCCGGTCGTACAGACTCTGCCGCAGCCAGCCTGCAACAAACCGCCGCATCCCTTGAGCAGATCACGGCGACGGTTTCCCAGTCGGCCAGCTCGGCGAAACAAGCATCCGAAACCGCTAAATCCGCTTCTGCGGCGGCCATACGCGGTGACGAAGTGGTGACTAAAGTCATTAAAACGATGGAAAGCATCGAAACCGCGTCATCGAAAATCGGAGACATTACCAGTGTGATCGACGGTATTGCCTTCCAGACCAATATCCTGGCGCTGAACGCCGCAGTCGAAGCCGCGCGCGCAGGTGAACAGGGGCGCGGTTTTGCGGTCGTCGCCAGCGAAGTGCGCAGCCTCGCACAACGCAGTGCGCAGGCGGCGAAAGAGATCAAAGTGCTTATCGAATCAACGGTGAGCAGCGTGGCGTCCGGCTCAGCGCAGGTGCGCCTCGCCAGCGACAGCATGAGCGAAATCGTCAGCAACGTGTCGAACGTCAGCAGTGTCATGCTGGAAATCACCCATGCATCTGAAGAGCAGATGCTGAGTATTAACGAAATCAACCGTGCCATTACCCAGCTCGACGGCATGGTGCAGCAGAACGCAGCGATGGTTCAGGAATCCACGGGTGCGGCGTCGGCGTTGCAGGAACAAGCCACCGGTCTGGCGGTTGCCGTCGGGCATTTCCGGGTCTGATCGCGCCGCCTGAGTAAGATGTTCATCACAGCGCCCGGACTTTATCCTCCGGGCGTTTTTTGCTTTACTTCATCGCCTCCTCACGTATTTTCCGCCGACCTCAGATTTTGTAATGTCTGTTTTATGCTAGGATTTAGACAAGAATATATAAAAACAGCATGTCACCTTTGAGGAGCAATGAATGAAGTATCCCGTTAACTTTCGATGGGCTCAAAAACATGAGGATTATTGTTTACGCCATAAGATCCATCTTAAATTCCCGGAAATAGTGAAAGGAATATATAAAAAGAGAAATATATTCCTTTTTAAAAAAGGGGAGAGAATAAAATTTACCGAGGATGTTTGGGTTGAAGAGTACGCCTCAATGCCACGAAAAAGTTTCTGTTCAATGGGCGCGTATTCTTACGCGTGCAGTAAATTACCCAATAACCTCAAAACTGGCAGATTTTGCAGCCTGGCAGCAGGAGTGCGGGTTATGGGGCCGCAACATCCCATACACCGGTTTACGACCAGTCCGCTGACGTATCATGATTTCTTCCCCAAAGTGGCGCAGGAACAATTCGGAGAAACGCTGAATATTGCCGGGTTCGACTATATGCCGGAGGCGACGGTATTAGGTCATGATGTTTGGGTGGGCGAACACGCCGTATTAAAAGGCGGCATCACTATCGGCAATGGCGCAATTATTGCCGCCAATGCCGTCGTCACGTCTGATGTTCCTCCGTACGCGATTGTCGCGGGTATTCCGGCCAGAGTGATTAAATACCGGTTTGAGAAAAGTATTATTAATCGTTTACAATCTATTCAATGGTGGAATTATAAAATTACTGATTTACCCGACTTCGCAGCGGCTGATGATATTGTAAAATTCGCCGATGAGATGGAAGATAAAATACGCCGGAAGGTCATCAGCGAACATCACTATAAAGTGGTGAATATTGCGCAAGAGCTGGCAGAAATATAAAAAACCAGACCGGACAATGCGTAACGCCTCTGTTGTCCGGTCAGGAATGCCATGAAAAATGCGATCAGGCTTTCAGCTCGCGCTCCACCAGCGTGGTCAGCACACCGATGCCGAGCGGAATAATGTCGTCATTAAAGTCGTAGCGCGGGCTATGCAGTGAGTCAGAAGGTGTGGCACCATCGGCACCCAGCCAGAAATAGGCCCCCGGACACGCTTGCAGCAGATAAGCAAAATCTTCTGCAGCCATCGACGGCGCATTATTGAAATGCACTTTCTGAATACCCGGCGTGTTTTTCGCCGCGTCGCGCACAATCTCTGCCTGCGCTGCATGGTTCTGCGTGACCGGATAACCCAATTCCCAGCGCACTTCCCCTTTCACACCGTACGGTAACGGCACCGCATGGACGTATTCTTCAATCAGCCGCCAGCAGGTCTCACGGGTTTTGTTGCTCAGGCAACGCAGCGTGCCCGACATATGCAGCGTTTCAGGAATGACGTTAATGGCTTCGCCCGCATGAAGTTGCGTCAGGCTGATCACCGTTTGTTCCAGCGGCGACAGGTGGCGCGAAATCAGGCTTTGCAATGACAAAATCAGCTGCGCGCCAGCCACCACGGGATCCGCACCCTGTTCCGGCATCGCCGCGTGACAACCTTTGCCGGTCAGGGTGATATAGAAATTATCCTGCGACGCCATCATCGGCCCCTCGCTGACCGCCACCTCGCCAACCGGCAATCCCGGCCAGTTATGCAGCGCGTAAACCGCCTGCATCGGAAAACGGTCAAACAGCCCTTCTTTCACCATCATTTCGCCACCGCCTAAGTTTTCTTCAGCAGGCTGAAAGATGAAATGGACAGTGCCGCGAAAATGACGGTTCTCACTCAGATGTTTTGCCGCGCCCAGCAAAATGGAGGTGTGACCATCGTGCCCGCAGGCATGCATCAGGCCCGGGTTTTGTGACTGGTGCTCGAATTCATTCAGTTCTTGAATGGGTAATGCGTCGATATCTGCACGCAGTCCGATTGAAGGGCCTTCGCCGTTTCGCAGTGTGGCAATAACGCCGGTTTCGGCAATGCCCGTATACACTTCAAGACCAAAAGACAGTAGCAGTTCACTGATTATTTTTGCGGTGCCATGCTCATTCAGACCCAGTTCAGGTCGCCTGTGAAAGTCGCGACGCCACTGCTTCGCCTGCTCGATAATCTGTCCGGAAATGACCGCCATAAACCCTCTGTGCTGTTCTGAATTCAACACGGTGAAATGCTCTCACCGGCACGTTACTGCTCCAAAGTATCACATCCCGCAGTGAACCGATAAACGGGAAATCGGCTTCCTTTGCCCTTTATCGTGAGTGAGATTTCGGCGGTGAGCACACTTTCGGAATTTACCCAATATTGGCTGAACCCTTCACTATTGCCTGAATGAAAAACCCGCGCCGGATCGGTGTTTTTCCCGCCATTACATCCTTTGGAAAAGACTAAGTCCGCAAACAGGTAAAAGAGAAAAGCGCAGGTCGTCGTAAATTTTATAAAGGACTGGTGATACGCACGGGGTTATTTTCAGCCTGCGTGAAACGGATTTTAGTTATGATCCCGACGGTATAACTCCCATTCGTCGATACCGCGTCCATCAGGGAATACGCAGTCTGCACGAACGCCGTGTGGTGTTTGCACACTCACCGATCTTCCGCCTCTTTCATGGCAATATACCGCAGCCGGATTTGCCATCCCGCTCTGGTGTCTTTCTGGTTTATGGTGATAACCCGCGCAACCTGCCAGCGCTGAGACCATGATAATGAGGAAGAACTTTTTCATTCTGCACCTTCGTAATGAGAGTAAAAACGACGGGGAATTCTATTCCCCGTCGCTTTCCGTGACCTACTCCCATATTCTTAAAAAGCTTCTTCTTTTTACTTCGTTTATCAGGCGTTAAACTTTCAGGAAAGGGCCACGGCATCAGCTCCGCCGGGACGTTTTGCCAGAACAGCTTAAAAAAAGCTTTTCTACTCACACAACCGGCAAAAATTTATGGCTACTATTATTCAGGTCGTGAATGGCTTCATCAATCAGGAAGGGGAATATGGAAAAGTACCAAAACCGGGGGGGCAATTCGGGTATCGTCGCTTTCACGACTACGGAAGATTCAATTACCGTGAAGTTCAAAGATGGCTGGCATTACATCTATAATTCCATCCGGCCAGGGGTGACAGACGTTGACCATATGATCGCCATGGCGAAAGCTGGCAGCGGATTGCATGGTTATATCAACCGAAAGATCCGCAATAATCACTTCCATAAATACCGCTAATCGCAGACACGAAAAAGGCGGCAACCGCCGCCTCTTCTGCTTACTGCTTGTTACTGCTCAGCTTATTTGTACATTTCTGCTGTACCGTAAAGCTGGTTATTACCGGATGCACCGATAATACGGTATGAACTTGCACCCGCCTGGGTGGCTTTTGCATTCAATTCTGATTGCAGGCCTGACAGTGAACCGGTGGTTGATGCACCGACTACACCAATGGATTGCTGACCTGCCGGCGCTGACTGCACTTCAGTCGCTGCCAGGGTTGAGAAAGAAGCTGTTGCCAGTGTCAGAGCGGCGATAGTCATTGCGATAGTTTTCATGAGGTTAATTCCTGTTCTTCGAATTTTGATTGGGAAACCTTTTGCAGGTGCCCCGGTTTAAGGTCAACGTCACTTATTAATTAACGTTCGATAAGTAAATACTAAGCGTCGCCGGGAGGTTGTGCAAGCAATTTATTTAACGATCATTAACTAATTGTGCGATCGCTTCGGGCGACGTCTGCCGCTGTTCATCGGTATGGGGTTATTTGCCATAGGCGAGGATCGTTATTTCCGCCAGATGACCCCGAATACAGGGCCGTTCGATCCCTAAAGAGACAGGTAAAAGGATTAATTATTGGGAAATTAATCAGTTAAATTAACCGCCTCCGTTAATTAGTCCACCCATGTGTCAGCAATATCCGCTCCCGGCAAAAAAGCTGCCGAGGCTACGAGCAGGGGCGGTTATGAGTGAATAACGCTCACGAGGCCAAAGGATCGCCAGTAAAAAAGGAAGTTCTTACCGGATTAAAAAATAAACTTGAAATTGTTTTCAGGATCCTCTCAGACTGGATATATTCTTTTAAATATCACCTTTTCTATGTGGAGCACGAAATGCTGAATTACTTTTTTTTTCAAAAGGGTAAGCAAATTGTTGTACTGGAAAGCTCGGACGTGGGCAAAGCTTCTCAGCTGATTGAACATGGCTACGAAAAACAGTTTGAAGAGATCAGTGCCACAAATGAAAAAAATGCGCTTGCACGCTTTGCTGACATTCGCCGAAATAACCAGATAGATCACGATGACTTCATGGCAGGCGCCGGGTCTATGCCCCTTATAGATGGATTAACGGCCATTGCTACCTATCTTGTTAGCAAAAAGTAGCTCAGCTACGGACGGCTGAGAGTGAACCGTCGAAAAAACACACCCGCAATATGGCGGGTGATTATGTCCGCTGCTGGCACAAAGCCGAGCATCAGATCCCCTCAAATTAATGAATAAATCTAATAAACCCTAGCTAATTACCCCCTCTAATTGAATAAATCACTTTGCGTTATCCTTTTTCTACACAACAGCTGAAGGATTACGTCATGCAAACTGTAAATCTGAACAACGGTATTGAAATGCCCCTGCTGGGCTTTGGTGTGTTTCAGATGACTGATGCCGCTGAATGCGAAAGAGCCGTTATTGATGCCATTGATACGGGATACCACCTGATCGATACCGCTGCTTCTTACCAGAATGAAACCCAGGTCGGGAACGCTCTGAAACAGACCGGTATCGCACGTCGCGACCTCTTTGTAACGACCAAACTGTGGCTGCAGGATACCCATTACGAAGGTGCTAAAGCACAGTTCGAACGCTCTCTGAATCGGCTGCAACTTGATTACGTTGACCTGTACCTGATTCACCAGCCTTACGGTGATGTCCATGGGGCATGGCGAGCCATGGAAGAATTGCATGAGGCAGGCAAAATTCGCGCCATTGGCGTCAGCAACTTCCATCCAGACCGACTGGCCGACCTTATCGCCTTCAACAAGGTTGCCCCTGCGGTAAACCAGATTGAAGTTAACCCCTTCAACCAGCAGCTGCATGCCGTTCCATGGAATCAAAGCCGTGGCATTCAGCCAGAAGCCTGGGCACCGTTTGCTGAGGGTAAAAATGGCCTGTTCCAGCATCCCGTGTTAACTGCAATTGGTCAGAAGTACGGCAAAAGCGTGGGCCAGGTTGTCCTGCGGTGGATCTTCCAGCGAGGCATCGTTTCTCTGGCCAAATCGGTGCGAAAAGAACGTATGGAAGAGAATATCAACATCCTCGATTTTGAACTTAGTCCTGAGGATATGTTGCAGATTGCCGCCCTTGATACCGCAACCAGCGCCTTCTTCTCTCACCGCGACCCGGCGAGGGTGGAATGGCTGACTGGTCGCAAACTTGACGTTTAAACCGCGATAAAAGAGGTATTCATTCAATGCAAAAACGTTATCTGGGTAAATCCGGACTCGAAGTCTCCGCTCTTGGACTCGGTTGCATGGGGCTCAGTCACGGCTACGGCCCGGCGACAGATACCCGTCAGGCTATCGAACTCATTCGTGCTGCGGTTGAACGTGGCGTCACGTTCTTCGATACCGCCGAAGTGTATGGCCCATTTCTGAATGAAGAGGTTGTCGGCGAAGCCTTAAAACCTTTTCGCGATCGCGTCGTTATCGCCACCAAATTTGGTTTTACTTTTGGCGACGACAACAAGCAGCAGATTTTAAACAGCCGTCCGGAGCATATCCGTGAAGCCGTTGAAGGCTCATTACGCCGTCTTAAAACAAACGTTATTGATCTGCTGTATCAGCACCGTGTCGATCCGGATGTCCCGATTGAAGATGTTGCGGGAACGGTGAAAGATCTGATTGCAGAAGGCAAAGTTAAACATTTCGGTCTGTCCGAAGCTGGCGCACAAACCATTCGTCGTGCGCATGCTGTACAACCGGTCACTGCGCTGCAAAGCGAATACTCCATGTGGTGGCGCGAGCCTGAGCAGGAGATCCTGCCGTTGCTGGAGGAGCTGGGCATTGGTTTTGTCCCCTTCAGCCCATTGGGTAAAGGTTTCCTGACGGGGTCGATTAAACCAGGAACGACGTTTGGCAAGGATGATTACCGCAGCACCGTGCCGCGTTTCGCCGCGCAAGCGATTGAAGCCAATGAAAAGCTGGTCTCTTTATTAGGTGAACTGGCTGCCGGGAAAGGCGTGACATCTGCACAAATCGCGCTGGCATGGCTGCTGACACAAAAGCCGTGGATTGTTCCTATCCCTGGCACAACTAAGCTACACCGGCTGGAGGAAAACCTGGGGGCTGCAGACATCATTCTTTCGCAGGATGACTCGCAGCAGATAACCCAGGCGCTTGAAACGATTAAAATCGTCGGCGAACGTTACTCTCCTGAGCATCAGGCTCGCACAGGCCGTTAATACCCGGACGGGTCCGCTGCGATTGGCGGACCCGTTATTCCTGGTAGCGAAGTGCATCGATCATCAGCGCAAAAGCGGGCGGATGCTGCTTACGGCTGGGGTAGTAAAGATAATATCCGGGGAAAGACGGACACCAGTCCTGCAGAATCTGGATCAGCTCTCCTGACTTTATATAATCCAGCACCCTATCCTCAGGTATACAGGCGATGCCAAAGCCAGATAAAGCCGCATCAATCCTTTCCGCCTGCAGATTAAACGTTACCTGCCCCTCAACCCTGACCCGTAACGGTTTCCCTTCCCTCTCAAACTCCCAGTGGTAAAGTCCACCGGCAGTGGGCAGACGCATATTGATGCACCGATGATTTTGTAGCTCGTGAGGCGTTTCAGGCGCGGGGTTAGCAGCAAAATATGACGGTGCGCCAACGACTGCCATTCGCATGTCCGGCCCAATTCTCACCGCGATCATGTCCTTATCCACGCTTTCGCCCAGACGGATCCCGGCGTCAAAACGCCCCTCAACAATATTGACAAAGCCGTTATCTACCACCAGCTCGAGATTAATTTCCGGGTATTCCCTGAGGAAGGGTTTTAGCTTCGGCCACACCAGATTTCGCGCGGCATGCTCCCCGGCAGATAAACGGATATTACCGGAGGCGGTGCCGTTCAGTTGAACAAGCGATTCCAGCTCCTGCTCGAGATCAGCAATACGGGGCTCAAGGCAGGCAATAATTCTCTCACCCGCTTCTGTGGGGGCAACACTTCGGGTAGTTCGCGTCAGAAGACGGATGTTCAGCCTTTCTTCCAGCGCTTTCATCGCGTGGCTGAGTGCTGACTGAGAAACACCGAGTTTGCCCGCGGCTTTGGTAAAACTTCGCTCTCTTGCTACCATCAGAAAGATTTGGAGTTCGTTGAAGTTTTCTTTAAGCATTAGCGGTTTCCTTATTGAAGCATTCCCCCCATAGTTCACTCATGAAGGGTATTCATAAACACAATCATTTTAGCCCCGTTACTGACAATAATGATAATTGATGTTGTATCGGCATCGGAAATAAGTCTGAATTATCAGCAGGTTTATCAGGAAAGGACTCGTTAACGGCCAGGTGGCATCCCACAATAACTACAAAACTGACGATGGAAATGAAATGGCGAGATGTGAGCCACTTCACTGAGTCTATCCAGTAATAATGTGTCGCGATCTCAAAAACGCCATGAATTCTATGCCGCTGACAAATAAACGGAGACAACACGTTGAGAACCGTCGAAATACTGCAATACACATTACACAAAGGCACCGGGGCCACGTTTCACGCCATCATGCAGGAAATCAGTGTTCCCCTGCACCAATGCCACGGGATCGACGTTGTTTCGTTCGGCAACTCGCTGCATGACCCGGATTGCTACTATCTGATCCGTGCCTTTGACAGCCCTGAAAGCATGGCTACGGCTCTTGATGCCTTTTATGCAAGCGCTGACTGGCGCAACGGTCCACGCGAAAACATCATTCGTAGTATCGAAACCAGCATTAAAACAGTGATGAAACTGACGCCGGAAAGCGTGGAAGGGCTACGAGGGTAAGTGCAGGTTATCGGAATATAACGTAGTAGTGATAAATCACAGGCGACAGAGATATGATCTGCCGCCTGAATATTCATTATTTTTTAGACGGCATATGATCCGCCTCAAACTTTCCTTTTTTCGAACGCCGCTTAAAGTCACTGTATAACTCAACATCCAAAAACCTCACCAGCGGTTTACTCAGATAAATATAAATCGGCGGCATGCCGTGCGGCAGATTAACCAGGATGTAATCATCGAATGATTGTTCATCCGGGATCGGCAGTGAGGTTGAGGTGCTGCCCATTTCTTCCGCGCCGGGTAACGGTAATACTGTGCTAAGAGTAGGGCTTTATACCGTTAGCTTTTTGTGGCTACTGTATTATTTTACCTTGTTTAAAAGCCTCCTTAGCTTCATTCAAACTCATTTTGTTCGCTCCACCACGCCTGTCAGGATTTTTAGACTGAAAAGGGTCATCTTCCCAATTACAGGTGGGACAGATGTCATGCTCACCCAAAGCTTCGAATACCTTTTCACCACAGCATGGGCAAGGATAGTCATCAGTCATTGTCTTCACCTGCAGACATCTGAATAACGTAATTATCAGTATCAAATATTGTTTCAAATAGTATACCGAGGGATGCAGCTTGCACCTTATTCACGTTAAACACCGCAACACCATTGATGAAATCCATTTTATCCTCTTCATCCCAACCCATTATTTTTGAAATAGGGTCCAGTTTTTTTTTCGGGATGTTTACCTCTAAAATCAAGTCTTCTGTTTGCTTATCAAACAAATCAATCGTGTAAATAATCATTATTTTTCTACCTTTCTTGCTGGATCTGCAGGTTTCGTTTGTTTGCCGGTTACGGGATCAAATTCACCTAAATGATTACGCCCGCTTTTATCATAAACTTCGACAATTCCATGTTGAGAATCCCATTCGTAGATCGTCTTTTTTGAGTCTTTCCAACGATACCGGAACTTTCCTCCGCCCTTGATTAGGGTCTTACTTACTGCTTTCTTAGCATCAGGAAATGCTGGCAATGGAGGATTTCCTTTTGGTGCCACATGGTATTTGTGGTCATTACTCAGATAAATATAAATCGGCGGCATGCCGTGCGGCAGATTGACCAGGATGTAATCATCAAATGATTGTTCATCCGGGATCGGTAGCGAGGTTGAGGTGCTGCCCATTTCTTCCGCGCCGGGTAACGGTAATACGGTGATGGTCGAAGGTAAATACGGCTCATCACGATTACCGGTATTGCCTGGCGCTTTAAACTCAAGCTCGTCGGGCGTCCAGATGATGGCGGGCTTTTCCGCGCCATCCGCCCAGAACTCATAGTTACCCGTGAATATGTTCCGCCGCATGGCGCGTACACGAACCTGATCCAGACCGCTGTCAGCGCCGGTGTGATAAGCCACGGGAATTAACCGGCCATATTTATCCTTCACCCACTGAAAACGGATCCGCGTCGGGGCGGACTTTCCGGCCAGCGCCGCAAGCTGGCTGTCGCTTAAAATATCCTCTTCACCGGCGTTCAGCTTGTTCGAGTAAAACGTCCCGATAACACCGACGGTGACCGGATTCACGAACAGGCTGCCGAGGCGGATCGACGTCACCCCGCGCAGTGCACTCATGCCCGACGCAATGAGCTCAGCGCCACCGCCCGTTGCTACGGGTATTGCCAGCGGCATACCAGACTGAGCGGGTGCATCAGCCTTCGCGCCAAATATCTTTTTGTACCAGGGCTTTTTATCACCGGCTGGCTTCTTGCGCTTCGTCGCCTGCGCGTGCTGCTCAACTTCGGGCTTTATGCCTGCGACCGGCGTCGGCACCCCGTAAGACAATCGCCCGAAGTTATGATGCTGCTCCTCGCAGGTTCGTGCTTCGGTATTCCCTGCGCCACATTCAGCCGATTTTGCAAACACCGGCATCGAACGTCTGGCCTGTTCTGCCGCTTCTTTCTCAGCCTGAACCAGCAATACCGCGGCACGCTCTGCTTCCCACTTTTCACGCGCCAGTTCGGCAGGTGATTTACCTCTCCCCATCCACTGTCCGGCTGGCGCGATAACCCGGTTCGTCCCCGGCGGGCAACCACATAAAACATCCGAACCGTCCACGGCAGAAGCGAGGCCGTCATAGGTGGAATGCGGTTCTCCGCTGGTGATTTTTCCGCGACGACCGCATTTCGGGCAGTCGGTCGTAGCATCACCGATGCGGATCACGCCAAGCCCGTGTTCCGTCGCATTGGGCAGAGAGGTCAGGCACACCGCGCCTGTCGTGGTTTTGTCGCCGTGCAGCGCCTGCCCGCGACCATAACAATTTGAGCGATACCCCATCCGTTACGCGCCGGTAACGGCAAGAAAATCTACTGCCATCGGGACATCTTTTCGGGCAACCAGGTAGCAACTGCCCTGCGGCGTACTGATAATTTTATCGCCGTTATCCAGCATGCTGCCGACTAAGGCAAATCCACGATTCCCCTCACAAAACTGCTGGCCTGCGCTGGTGGTAATCTTTGCCGTGCTGCCATCGGCATAAGTGACTTCATCCTGCTCAAGGGCAAACGCCGCTTCAGTGCCATTCTCAAGGGTGACTTTACCCGTACTGCTGGCTTTGGTGACTTTGCCACCGCGGGCAGTCAGGCTGCCTGGAACTGCCAGCCGGTAAATCGCAATAACAGGATGCTGACGGGCAAACGCTGCCTGTTCCTCAACAACTGCCCTCGCGCTTTCATCCATTTCAGCCAGTTGTTCAGCCGTGAAAGGTGGGGTATTGATGACATCCAGTAATTCCTGATTCAGTTCATTAGTGAATTGCATTTCCATATTTATTTTCCGTCCATTGAGGTGAGTTTCGCCGGTATGATAATCAGCTAAAATAAACACCCACAACGAACAATAAATATAAAACCATAAACCTTGAGCTAAATCATAAGATATAAGTCATTTAAGTTATTCGAGTTATTCGAGTTATTCGAGTTATTCGAGTTATTCGAGTTATTCGAGTTATTCGAGTTATTCGAGTTA
>NZ_JABAED010000001.1:0-70203 GCF_023701875.1 Rahnella sp. CG8 | reverse complement strand
CGAGTTATTCGAGTTATTCGAGTTATTCGAGTTATTCGAGTTATTCGAGTTATTCGAGTTATTCGAGTTATTCGAGTTATTTATACAAACAGATAATACGAATACTCATATTAATTATTATTTAAAAATGATTCATATAAAATATTTATAGCACAAACAGTCACATAAATTATTTCAAACAAGATAAATTCAAAGTCAAAATTCAGCCATCGCAGAAAATAACACATAATAATTAATGGATATAGAATGAAAATTGTCGTCATTATTTTATCATTTGCCCTCTTTTCTGGTACTCCTGATGCAAAAAAACTGTACCGAACGTGATGCAGAAGCAGCAGATATTGCAGTGGACAATCTCGATTCATGGGATGCCCTACATAAAAACTACATCGCTTACGCACAATGTGACGATGGCAGTATCGCAAAAGTAAATTCAGAAGCGATGGCGCGGAGACTTACCGATAAATGACAGGAAATCGCTAAGCTGCAATCTCTGATAAATCGCGATTCAGGATTTGAAAAATATATTATGAGGCATATTGATGCGACGCTGGATGCGGATGACGCAGATACCCGTCAGCTTTCCATAACATCTGATAAGGGTCAGCAAAATCTTCGGTTGAGATCTCGCCATTAATAAATGATCTGGCGAAGGTTAAAAGTTTCTGGCTCATTTTTGGGTATCCTGCAATTGAACAGACTACGATTGTTTTTTACTTTCATGAAATTCAATAATCAGCGCAGCCAGCTCATCTTCCTCTGCATAAAAATATGCCACCGGCACATCCAACCCAGCAAGAATGCCTGACACGTATTGAGAAAGCGCTGCACACAAGCGTGCTTCCCTGAGTCTTTTAAATGGATAAGTTGAAACGCCAAATGGTGCCGATAATAGGAGTCGAACCTACGACCTTCGCATTACGAATGCGCTGCTCTACCAACTGAGCTATATCGGCTTTTTTGAAAGGTGCCGGGGCTAGGGGTAACAAATTATGCAAACCGCTGACGTCCGTCAAGCGCCGATCGGGATGTTTGGTGAGTTCTTAATCACCCTGCGCACAATATGGATATAACGCCGGTTCTGATGCAGCAAAAACGTTTGGGCGAACGGGGAGCAGGCGCAGAAACGGAACTAAAGGGAGAAGTTAAAAGATTGAAAATCAGGGAGTGCCAGAAGATAAATGGTGCCGACTACCGGAATCGAACTGGTGACCTACTGATTACAAGTCAGTTGCTCTACCTACTGAGCTAAGTCGGCATTTTGAAGTGTTACCGGGGAACTACGGGGCATAAACTATTCAAATCTCCGACGTCCGTCAAGCCCCCGGCGGTGCGTATGCTGCTTTTCTCATCAGCACACGCACTTTGATGAACTGACTGCTTAAGCTTTCGCCAGCGGTTCGCGGAAGAAACTGATCAGGGCGTTGTAAACCTGATAGCGGCTTTTCTCCAGCACCATCATGTGCGTGGCTTCACCGATTTCCAGCCAGCGTTTATCCGGTGAGCCGGTGGCGCGCAGGAACCATGCCTGTGCCAGTTCGACGGGCACATCAATATCCCATTCGCCGTGGATTAACATCAGCGGCACGCCGATATCGGCCGGATCGTAAAACGGTTTTCCCGCCGCCCAGTAATCGCGGATATCCTGAATCGGACCGTTGCTGGCGCGGATTGATTGCTGTGCCCGAAGTGCGTCATCCGGCTCGTCGCTGACGGTTTTTTCCAGCCATGCCTCAAATCCTCCTTCCGGGATCAGCCCTCCCCGCTTGCACTGTGGCGCTCCGCTAATCCAGCGTTCACGCGCCGCACCGGCATTGACGATGCGCCACGCGTTCAGTTCGCCACCGGGGGCGAGCGGCAGCGGTTTGTCGCTCACCCATTGCGGGGCAATCAGCCCTAAGCGCCTGACTTTGTGGCCGTTCTGCGTGGTGTACGTACCGGTGACGCTGCCGCCCCACGACATCCCGATCACGTTAACCTGTGAAAGCCCGTTCGTTCTGAGCACAAAATTGACGGCGCTGCTGAAATCGCGCACGGCGACATCTGTTCTCACCGCAGGTGCGTTGAGGGTGGCGGCCTGAAGCATTTCCACCGGACGGGTCGAGCCGCCATAACCGCGTACATCGACGGCGTACACATCAAAACCGGCGCGGGCGAGTGCATCGGCAAAAGAGGCGCCTTCCAGCGGCGTGTCAAACAGGCTGCCGGAGGAATAAGTCGCGCCGTGCATCATGACGATGGTGCTGGCTTCGCTGAATTTTTGCTCCCCTTTGCGGTGCTTGTGCAAAAGATGCAACCGGATGCCGTCGGTATCAGACGGGATCAAAAAACTTTCGCTGAAAATATCGGAATTGCTCATCGGGTTTTCCTTCTCAGAGTGGCTGCCAGCTCAGGCCACGGGCATCCTGACGGATTTTGCCCGCAGAGGAACCGGCGAAATGGGTGGTGAAAACGGTGGCCTGATGGCTCAGGGCAAACTCAATTGCCTTATGGCGTGAGGCTGTCGCCTGTGCCGGTTCTTCGCAGAACACCGAATCCCAGTCAGGGCGCGCGAGCTGAAGCGGATGGTGCATCACATCGCCCCAGAAAAAGGCCGTTTCACCTTCAGAGGTAAAGGCGAAAGAGAAATGATCATGGCTGTGGCCTGGCGTGCGGATGATGGCGAACCCCGGAATGGCCGTGGCGTCATCAGCATGTATCCGCTGATCGAGACCGGCCGCCACGACCGGCTCAACGCTGTCGGCAAAGATGCCGTCGCTCGGATCCCGGACGTTGTTCGGATCGGCGTAAAACTGGTATTCGGCTTCAGAAAACAGATAACGCGCGTTCGGGAAAGTCGGCACCCAGCGGCCATTCTCCAGCCGCGTATTCCAGCCGACATGATCAACGTGCAGATGTGACAGCAGTACCACATCAACATCTTCCGGTTCGACGCCCGTCGCCCGCAGGTTATCCAGCCAGCCCGTCTTCAGCTGATTGAACAACAGGTTCAGTGGACGCAATTTATCGTTGCCGGATGCGGTATCAATCAGCACCGTCTGCGTGCCGGTCTGCACCAGCCAGCTGTGGGTGCTGAGCATCAGTTCTGAGGCATCTGCGCCAAAAAAATCTGCCGGTAATGTTTTCGCGGCATCCTGAATAGCATCAGCATTCCATTGCGGAAAAAGCGACGATCCGGGATCTTGCAATGTCATCTCGGGGATCTTAGTGATTCTGGCGCTGCCGATCGGGTAAGTTTCTGGCACACTCATTTTATGACCTTATCTGGTGACAACCTTCTGGTGTGGGGTCATCCTCCCTGTTTCAGCACGGGCGAACAAGGTGGCAATCCCGAATGCAAGATTGCTGATATTGCAACGATAAAAAATGAAAGGGCCGGAATGGATAAGCTGGAGAATATGCGCACGTTCGTGCAGGTGGTGGATTCGGGGTCATTCAGCCGTGCGGCAGAACTGATGGATTTACCGAAATCCACGGTAACGCGGCAGGTGCAGGCGCTGGAAAGCGAACTGGGCGTGAAGCTGCTACACAGGACGTCGCGCCGTTTAAGCATGACGGAACAGGGCGAAGCCTATTATCACGGAGCAATACGGCTGCTTGATCAGATGGAGATTCTCGACAGCAATGTGCAGGCGGCAACGCAGGCTCCGCGTGGCAAAATCCGCGTCGAGATGCCGAATGCGATTGCTTATCGGCGGGTGATCCCCGCCCTGCCCGGCTTCCTGATGCATTATCCCGACGTTCAGGTTGAGGTGAGCGTCGGTAACCGCACCGCCGATCTGATTGCGCAAAACATCGATTGTGTGATCCGTATCGGTGAGCTGCACAACGATGCGCTGATCGCCCGGTCGCTTGGGGTTTTACCGATGATCACCTGTGCCGCACCGGCGTATCTGCAAAAACACGGCATGCCTGAACATCCGCAGGATCTTATCCTCGACCATACGCTGGTGCAGATCGCCTCGCCACAAACCGGACGGGTATTTGAACATCAGGTGTTTAAGGATCAGCAGTGTGTCACTGTTCGCGGGCGCTGGCAGTTCTCGGTTAACGATTCCACCGCAGCGCTGACCGGTGCCATTGCGGGGCTTGGCGTGCTGACGACGTATCGCTTTCTGGCACAGGAAGCGCTGGATAACGGCGCGCTGGTGCCGCTGTTTCCTGAATGGGCGGATGAACAGGTGCCGGTGCATATTGCCTGGCCGGAGAACCGGCATTTGCCGTCAAAGGTGCGGTATTTTATCGAATGGGTCAGGGCGTTGTTTCAGGAATGATGGTGTTCAGCAGGGATAAGCGATCGCACCGGTTTCATCATGCTGAATCCACCGGTGCCGGTCAGTTACGGACGGACTAAATCGTCGCCGTAACCAATCCATTTGTAGGTCGTCAGGGCTTCTAATCCCATCGGGCCGCGGGCGTGCAGTTTTTGTGTGCTGACTGCCACTTCTGCGCCTAAACCGAATTGTCCGCCGTCGGTGAAACGGGTGCTGGCGTTGACGTAAACCGCAGAGGAATCCACTTCACGCACGAACCTGTCCGCGCTGCTGATGGAACGGGTAAGGATCGCATCGGAATGCTCGGTGCCGTAGGTGCGGATATGCGCCACGGCGGCGTCCAGATCGGCCACTACCGTCACGTTCAGATCCAGCGACAGCCATTCATCCGAATAATCTTCTTCGGTCACCGCCAGCACTTTCGCCGGGCCGTTTTGCAGATACGGCATCGCAGATTCGCTGGCGTGTAACGTAACGCCTGCGCGGTGCATTTTGTCGCTCAGTTCCGGCAGGAAGCGGGCGGCAATCGCCTGATGCACCAGCACGGTTTCCAGGCTGTTACAGGCGCTCGGGCGCTGTACTTTCGCGCTTTCCAGCACGGTCAGCGCTTTGTCGAAATCGACGCTTTCATCCACAAACGTATGGCAAACGCCGATACCGCCGGTGATCACCGGAATGGTGGATTGTTCGCGGCAAAGTTTATGCAGCGCCGCGCCACCGCGTGGGATCAGCATATCGACGTATTTATCCAGACGCAGCAGTTCCGCCACCAGTGCACGATCGGGGCTGTCGATGGCCTGAACGGCGGCTTTAGGCAGTCCGCATTCCTCCAGCGCCATCTGAATGACGTTAACCGTCGCCTGATTGGTGTGGTGCGTTTCTTTACCGCCGCGCAGGATAACGGCATTGCCGGTTTTCAGGCACAGGCTGGCGACATCGATAGTGACGTTCGGGCGCGCTTCATAAATCACGCCGATCACGCCGAGCGGTACACGGCGGCGTTCGAGACGCAAACCGCTGTCCTGCTGTGAACCATCAATCACCTGCCCGACCGGATCGCTCAGACGGCAGACATCACGCACGTCGCTGGCAATCGCCGAAAGACGCGCGGGGGTCAGCAGCAGGCGGTCCAGTAATGCCTCGCTCATGCCGCTTTCGCGGGCAGCAGCCATGTCGAGTTCGTTAGCAAGAATAATGCTCTGGCTGTTGGCCTCAAGCATGTCGGCCATCAGCATCAGCGCACGATTTTTCTGCGCGGTGCTGAGGGTGGAAAGCTGCCAGGACGCGGCTTTCGCGGCCTTGCCCATCTCGTTAAGCATCTGTGGCTCCTTAACTGACAATCATGTCGTCACGGTGAACGGCAACCGGGCCGTATTCGTAACCGAGAATTTCACTGATCTGCTGAGAGTGATGACCGGCAATCATGCGCATCGCATCGCTGTTATAGCGGCTGACACCGTGCGCGAGGTCGCGTCCGTTCAGGTTGCGGATGCGGATCACTTCGCCACGCGAGAAATCGCCTTTCACTTCGCGGATCCCTTTTGGCAGCAGCGAACTGCCGCGCTCCATCATGGCAGAAACCGCGCCGTCGTCGATGGTGATTTCACCGGCTGGCGGTGCACCAAAGATCCAGCGCTTACGGTTTTCCAGCGGCGTCTCCATCGCGTGAAAACGTGTGCCGACGGAAACGCCGTTAATCACATCGCCAATCACGCCCGGCAGGTTGCCCGCAGCAATAATGGTATCGACGCCCGCCCGGCACGCGACATCTGCCGCCTGCAGTTTGGTGGCCATGCCGCCGGTACCGAGACCAGAGACGCTGTCGCCCGCCACACCGCGCAGTTCATCATCAATGGTCATGACTTCGCGGATCAATTCAGCTTCAGGATTGGTCCGCGGATCTGCGGTAAACAGACCACGCTGATCGGTCAGCAACAGCAATTTATCGGCACCCGCCAGAATAGCGGCCAGTGCGGAAAGATTGTCGTTATCGCCGACTTTAATTTCAGCGGTAGCGACCGCATCGTTATCATTAATGACCGGGACGATATGGTTATCGAGCAGCGCGTGCATGGTGTCGCGGGCATTCAGGAACCGCTCGCGGTCTTCCATGTCGGCACGCGTCAGCAGCATCTGACCAATGTGGATGCCATAAATCGAGAACAATTGCTCCCACAGCTGGATCAAACGACTTTGCCCGACGGCAGCCAGCAGTTGTTTGGAAGCAATGGTGGCGGGGAGTTCGGGGTAGCCAAGATGTTCACGCCCGGCAGCAATCGCGCCCGACGTGACAATCACAATCCGGTGCCCTGCCGCATGTTGCTGCGCGCACTGGCGGACAAGCTCAACAATGTGAGCACGGTTGAGGCGGCGCGAGCCGCCAGTGAGCACGCTGGTGCCCAGTTTTACAACCAGTGTCTGACTACCACTCATAATCGTTCCATTAGTGTGAAAAAGAAGGGCTTCTTTGTCTTTGTAACAGCAGAGAAGCGTTATGCCAAACGGCATAACGCTATAATAGCAGCATTCATGATGGGAATGGGTAGTACAGAAAGTCAGGCGGAGAGCTTCACAGGTTCTTCGCTGAAATCATCAGCAGGTTCCAGTTTGAGGGACATCTCTTCGATCATGGCATTCAGGTTTTTGTGGAACCCTTTCAATGTCGTCTCAAGCTTCTCTCGCACTTCAGCATCTTTAATGTTTTGCACTTTCCAGATGCCGTCTTTATCAAACAATCCGAAATGATAAACATAGGTAAAACGTTCGGCTTCAGCCTGCAATTCAATCCACCAGCCCCAGAATTCACGCTTTTCCGGCGCAGGCTTCACGTTCACACAGACAGCTAAACAGTCAAAGAAAAAGCGGTCGTTCTCGCATTTCCCTTCTCTGATGTACGGTCCCAGTGTACCGAAACGTTTCATTAGCCTGCTTTTAGGATGACCGCTTGGTAACGTCATAGTACAACCTCCATTGAAAGACGATCCTTTTTAGCAAAACGTTAGGAATTAGCAACTATTAAGTTAACGCATATGCTTTTGCAACCACCCACAAATCTCATGTAAAGCGCTGTCAAAATGCGCGTAAAGCGGCTCGCTGCGGATGGTCAAAAGCTTGCCGTCAGCGGAAGAATCCGCAATCAGCTTAGCTTCGCTCTTCGGACTGAATATATCGTTCTCCCAGTATGCGGCCAGGATGGGCGTCGGCGTTCTGCGTCCAAGCAACCCCTGCGTTTTCAGAGAATAACGATTAAGTTCGGTTTTCAGCGCCGAGTCGGACGCGCTCGACATGCCGATGCGGCTCGCCAGCACATCTATATACATGTCCGGTACCTGCTCCTGACATTTCGGGTCGCTCAGCAGCGTATGCACCAGCGCCCCCAGCGTGGCCACTGCCCGCACGCGGCGCGGTTCGAGATACGCCAGACGCACCGCGACGTTCGCACCAAAACGGTAACCGAGCAAACTGACGCGGCTGGCATCGACCCAGGGCACATCCGAAAGCTGCATCAGCACCTGCTGATGCAGGAAGCTGGTGTCCTGCGTCAGTTTCCACTTCGATGAAAAACCGATCGACGGCATGTCGATGGTCAGCATCGCGATGCCCATCGGCGCGAGATATGAACGGAACAGGCGCTGATGGTCACTCTGTAAGGTGTCGAGACCGCCACACACCAGCACCGTCGGGAACGGTGCTTTCCCTTCGGCTGGCAGGTGCAGGAAACCGGTGATAGGGGCACCGCCGGGGATCTTAAATTCCAGCTCTTTCAGTTCGTAAGGCGAATGTTCCGAGGATTTTTCAAAGGCTTTATTGGCCAGCGCTTGCGCCTGTTCCGCCAGCGTATCGCCTTTCAGATGCGGATAACCGGCGATGCTGTAAAGGTTGGCGGCTTTCAGCCAGTATTCGCTCGCCACATCCGCATCTTTCTCTTCGGCGGCTTTTTGCTGCCAGTACATCGCCTGATTTGACCATTCGTAGATCCAGTTGCCATTGCGGTAACCAATCACGGTATCGAGCAGCAACGGATCGCTGTGCTCCGCCTGGGAGACAGCAATGCGCGACAGCACTTCTTCCACTTCCAGCGGATCAACCCCGCGCCACATCCACATCAGACGGTTAATCGTGCGGTACCAGCAATGAACCGTGTCGCCTTCCAGCGCAGAATGCATCGGCGGGTGCGTATTATGGTGATGAACGCGATGAACCAGCGTCGATGTTTCCGGGTATTTGAAGGAAGGTTTAAACAGTTTTTCCGTAAGATTGGCTGGAGCCATGATGCAAGATCCTCCGTTAGCAAGCAGCAGGTCGCCCGCAGGCGATCATTTCTGGACGGGATTATAACCCGCCCACGTTGCGACAAGTGAGGGGTGAGGTCAAGCGGAAAGGATTTCAAGGCAACAAAAGCAAAACGCCCGGCAATAAGCCAGGCGTTAAATTAGAGGAATATTAACAGTGGAGGATTATTTTCCTACCAGAGGTGGCACGAATACCACACCCATATCCCACGGCTGTTCGATCCAGGTGTTCTGCGGGATGTCGATCACATAGTCATCAACCAGCGGTGCGCCAGCCGGTTTCGCGAAGATCGTGATGAAATGCGCTTTCGGGTACATTTCGCGGATGGCTTTCGCGGTGCCGCCGGTATCCACCAGATCGTCGATCACGATAAAGCCTTCACCGTCGCCTTCTGCGCGTTTCAGCACCTGCATTTCGCGCTGATTATCATGGTCGTAGCTGGAGATACATACGGTATCCACATGACGGATGCACAGCTCGCGAGCCAGCAACGCTGCCGGAACCAGGCCACCACGGCTGACTGCAATAATGCCTTTCCATTGTTCTGCCGGCAGCAGGCGTTTAGCCATAGTGCGCGCGTGGATTTGCAGCATGTCCCAGGTTACAACGTATTTTTCGCTCATAAAGGTGTCCCAGCCAGTGAATTAACGGCTTCTAAAAAAATAATGGGGGGAAAAAAGGTTGCGCGAGATTATAGTGAGTCCGGTTCACAAAAACCAGCGATTATCTGGCTTCAGCCGCCCAAAAATCCCGGAATTTCTCCCCGTCCCCGCGCACAGGTTAAGATTAAGTGATATTCTGTCAGGCCACTCGCCACACAGTCTGGCGGGGATTACTTAACCTTAAACCTACAGCATCTCAGTCAGTTCCCCTGCAAACGGAGCCTGAATGAGCTGACTGTCACAGGAGACTTATAGTGTCTGAACTGTCTCAGCTTTCGCCACAACCGTTGTGGGATATTTTTGCCAAAATTTGTTCAATTCCGCACCCTTCCTATCATGAAGAAGCGCTGGCAAAACACATCGTTGAATGGGCACAGGAAAAAGGTATCCACGCTGAGCGTGATGAAGTTGGCAACATTTTGCTGCGCAAACCCGCCACCAAAGGCATGGAAAACCGCAAAGCCGTTGCACTGCAGGCTCACCTCGATATGGTGCCGCAGAAAAACAACGATACTGTTCATGATTTCACTAAAGATCCGATCCAGCCCTTCATCGAAGACGGTTGGGTAAAAGCCCGCGGCACCACGCTGGGTTCTGATAACGGTATCGGTATGGCGTCCGCGCTGGCGGTTCTGGCTGATGACAGCGTAGAACACGGCCCGCTGGAAGTGTTGCTGACCATGACCGAAGAAACCGGCATGGCAGGCGCATTCGGCCTGCAACCGAACTGGTTACAGTCTGAAATTCTGATCAACACCGATTCTGAAACCGAAGGCGAAATCTACATGGGTTGCGCTGGCGGGATTGATTTTACCGCCACACTGCCGCTGAGCCGTGAAGCGGTTCCGGCCGGTTTCAGCACGCTGAAACTGACCCTGAAAGGCCTGAAAGGTGGCCACTCCGGCGCGGAAATCCACTTAGGTCTGGGCAACGCCAGCAAACTGCTGGCACGTTTCCTGGCAGACAACGCTGATACTCTTGGTCTGCGCCTGCTCGACTTCACCGGCGGCACACTGCGTAACGCTATCCCGCGTGAAGCGATTGTCACCCTTGCTGTTGCTGCTGATAAAGCAGACGCGCTGAAAGCGGCAGCACAAGAATTCCTGGCAACGATTCAGTTCGAACTGTCAGCGGTAGAGAAGAAAATTGCCTTCGTGGTGGAATCGGCTGAAAGCAACGCGAAAGCGCTGACCGCAGAAACTCAGGGTAAATTCCTTGCCCTGCTGAACGCGACGCCAAACGGCGTGATCCGCATGAGTGATGACGTGAAAGGCGTGGTAGAAACCTCGCTGAACGTCGGTGTTGTCACCATGAAAGATGACGAAGTGGCGATCAACAGCCTGATCCGCTCGCTTATCGACAGCGGTAAAGAATATGTGGTCAGCATGCTCAATTCACTGAGTGAACTGGCTGGCGCGAAAAGTCTGGCAAAAGGCAGCTATCCTGGCTGGAAACCTGAGCCGAAGTCACCAGTGATGACGCTGGTGCGTGAAACTTACCAGACGCTGTTCAATAAAACTCCGAACATCATGGTGATCCACGCCGGTCTGGAATGCGGTCTGTTCAAAAAACCGTACCCGGACATGGACATGGTTTCCATCGGGCCAACCATCACCGGGCCACACTCGCCGGATGAACAGGTTGAAATCGCCAGCGTCGAGCTGTACTGGAAACTGCTGACGGCCCTGCTGAAAGCGATTCCTGAACGCGGTTAATACTCGATCGGTCCCCTAAATCATTCGGGCTGTATCAAGGCGGCAACTGAGTAAATCCCCGGGAGCATACACAAGTATGTGACCGGGGTTTGCGAAGGCAGCCAACGCAGAGACAGTTTGAAGGATGACGGGGATCATTCCCAGGGAAGCAGAAGCTGCCGCTCGATCTGCGGATCCTGCAACGTCACATGTAATCCCACCAGCCTGACTCCCCTTCCGCCACGCCTCTGTTCCCAGGCTTCATGCGCGACCTTCAGCAGATCTTCTTTATTCAGCACCGGCCAGACGTGTTCCTGCGTGGTCTGCTGGAAATCATGGAATTTGAGTTTTACGCCCTGCCTCGCGATGCGCAGATCCGGGCTGACACGGCTTAAACGTGTTTGCAGTTCAGGATACAAACGTTCGATCAGCGACACGCATTCTTCCCAACTGTGGATATCTTCTGCCAGTGTGCGTTCAACGCCGACCGATTTACGTAACCGCTCGGGGGAAATTTCACGTTCATCGATACCCTGACAGCGTTCCCACAGCACACGGCCAAATTTGCCAAAGCGTTTAAGCAGTTTTGCCAGATCATAACGCTGCACATCGCCGCAGGTGATCAGCCCCTGCTCCTGCAAACGCTGAGCGGTGACTTTACCGACGCCGGGGATTTTACTCAGCGGAAGATCCTGTAAAAACACCCCGACTTTTTCCGGCGTGATCACAAACTGACCGTTGGGCTTGTTCAGATCCGAGGCGATTTTTGCCAGAAATTTGATCGGCGCGATACCCGCAGATGCCGTCAGATTGATCTCATCGAAAATGGCCTGACGGATTTCAGCAGCGATAAGCGTTGCAGAGCCGTTGCATTGCGTCGCGTGGGAAACATCCAGATAAGCTTCATCGAGTGACAGCGGTTCGATCAATGGCGTATAACGCGCAAAGATTTCACGGATATGGTTTGACGCTTCTTTATAGGCCTCCATTCGGCCGGGGATCACTTTCAGGTGCGGGCAAAGTTTCAGTGCCATGCCGGTGGGCATCGCGCTGTGCACGCCGAATTTGCGGGCAGGATAATTAGCGGTGCTGATAACACCACGGCGGTCACGACTGCCGCCAATGGCAATAGGAATGTCGCGCAGGGAAGGATCATCGCGCATTTCGACCGCAGCGAAAAAGCAGTCCATATCCACATGAATGATTTTACGCATAACCCTCCCCCTCAATAACTGTATAAGTATACAGTTGAATGCAGGGATGTCCAACATAGAAAATGAGGGTTAGTTTGACTTAATTAATCACCATTAATGGCAACGTAATAATTTTCCTATTCCTAAAGTCATTATTCATTATTTGGTGATTGCTAAAAATTTAATCAGTATTAATATGACAGCGTTTCCGACAGACAGTACATAAGAAGAAAATCAGTGGCGGTCTTACAGGCAGTTGAGCTGTAGACAAAATAATCAAAATTATTACCGAGCAGGACTTAGAATGATCAGAATCGCGCTGTTTCTTGCGATGCTCCTCAGTTTGCCTTTATTTACAGCAAATTACGCCGTGGCCAGCGATGCTGTCCCGGTCAACGCGGCACTAAAAAAACAATTACTGGGTGCACCTGTTTATATCCAGATCTTCAAACAGGAACGTAAACTCGAATTGTATGCTCAGCTCGACGGCGAATTTCGTCTGATCGGCAGTTATGGCATCTGCGATTTTTCCGGCGGTTTGGGAAATAAACGTCGCGAAGGCGATTTCAAAAGCCCGGAAGGTTTCTACAACGTGGATATTCACCACCTGAAACCCGACAGCCGCTTTTATCGCGCCATCAACATCGGTTTCCCCAATGCTTATGATATCTCGCAGGGTTATTCAGGTAAGTATCTGATGATCCACGGTAACTGTAAGTCTATTGGTTGCTACGCCATGACCGACGGCTATATGGACGAAATATTCACCTACGTACAGGCGGCATTCCAGTTCGGGCAACGCAATTTAAAAATTAGCATTTACCCGTTCAGGATGACCGATGCCAACATGAAGGCGCATAAAAACTCCAGCTATTACAGTTTCTGGAACCAGTTACAGCCGGGATATGCGTACTTTGAGAAACACCATCAGCCACCAAATGTCGTGGTCACTGACGGTAGATATGAAGTGCTACAACCGTTGTCCAACACCCCGCTGCCTTCACAGCTGGCGTTCGCCCCGATGAAATAATGCGAATTCACCTGGAGCAATTTTGTTCCAGGTTTCGTTCGCCGTCAGCGGTTGCGTGGCAATCACGGTGACGACATCATCCGGTGTCGTCTGCTGCTGAAAATCAATTTCCACATCCTGATCCAACAACGTTGCCTTGCCGAAAGGCGCACGCCGCGTGATCCAGTGCAAATTCGTCGAGCAATACGCCATCACGAAATTGCCATCCGACAGCAACATGTTAAACACCCCTTTCTGCCGTAATTCATCAGCCAGCGACGCAATATAGCGAAACACTGGCGGCCAGCTTGCAGGGCGGCGCGGATAGCGTTGGGTGAGTTTGTGCAGTAACCAGCAGAAGGCGTATTCGCTGTCGGTCTGGCCCACCGGACGCAGCGTACCGGTATCGAGCTGACGATAACCACGAAGCTGACCGTTGTGCGCATAAGTCCAGTTGCGTCCCCACAGTTCGCGGGTAAACGGATGAGTATTTTCCAGCGCGACTTCACCACGGTTTGCCTGACGGATATGAGAAATCACCGCGCAGGATTTGATCGGATATTCCTGAACAAGGCGGGCAATGGGCGAATTAAAGCTTGGCGTCGGATCTTTAAAAGTACGACAGCCATTCCCTTCATAAAAGGTGATGCCCCAGCCGTCTTTATGCGGGCCGGTCCCGCCACCACGCTGCACTAATCCACTGAAACTGAAACAAATATCAGTAGGAACGTTAGCGCTCATCCCGAGCAATTCGCACATCACCAGCCTCCTTTACGGCAAAAGGCTTATGCCTTTGCCATCTCTTTTTCGATCAGAAGAATCAAAATATGAATGACTTTGATGTGGATTTCCTGCACGCGGTCAGCGAAACCAAAGTGCGGAACGCGGATTTCCACATCGGCTGAACCGTCCATTTTCCCGCCATCTTTACCGGTCAGGGTGATAACTTTCATGCCTTTAGCACGTGCGGCTTCGATGGCTTTGATCACGTTACCGGAATTACCGGAAGTGGAAATGCCCAGCAGCACGTCGCCCTTCTGGCCTACGGCTTCCAGATAACGGGAAAAGATGTATTCGTAACCGAAATCGTTGCCGACGCAAGAGATGTGGCTGACGTCAGAAATCGCAATTGCCGGATAGCCCGGACGGTTTTCACGATAGCGGCCTGTCAGTTCTTCGGCGAAATGCATGGCATCGCAGTGTGAACCCCCGTTACCACAGGAAATCACTTTCCCACCCGCTTTGAATGAATCGGCCAGCAGCACCGCTGCACGTTGAATAGACTCAATATTTGCCGGATCGCTGATGAATTTATTCAGCGTGTCAGCAGCTTCGTTCAGTTCAGTACGGATAATATCCTGGTACATAGCAGCCTCTTTTATGTCCATTTGCAGCCGGTTTCAGCACGGCCGATAGCAATAAAACGTTCCGCTGTGCAGTTTAACGGAAAGCCGAAACAGCGAGAAGCCATGAAGCGGTAATGATTCCGATAGTTTCTGTTTTTGACGCTTCGTGCGGCCGGTTTGTGAGCTGCGTTGTAATTAGTATGTAAACACATTGATAAAGAAATGGGCATGAACTAAAACCATTATATCCCTACAACAGGTCAGACCTCCTACTACTCAGGAGCTTTACTATGATGGTTCTTAGCATTGTTGCATTTATCGTGATCCTTGGTGCGTTGTTCTATCACAAGGTCAATCTCGCCCTGAGCAGCCTGATTTTACTGGCGTTTACGGCGGTTATGGGTGCCATTAATCTGTGGACACTTTGGCTGTTATTGCCGCTGGCGATCATTCTCCTGCCCTTCAATATCCCTGTCATGCGCCGTTCATTGTTCTCCGGCCCGGCGCTTCGCACCTTCCGTAAAGTGATGCCCGCAATGTCGCGCACGGAAAAAGAAGCGATTGAAGCAGGCACCACCTGGTGGGAAGGTGACTTGTTTGGCGGCAAGCCAGACTGGAAGAAACTGCAGGATTATCCTGAGCAGCAACTGACAGAGGAAGAGCAGCGCTTTATTGACGGGCCGGTTGAAGAAGCCTGCCGTATGGCGAATGACTTCCAGATCACCCATGAACTGGCTGATTTGCCGCCGGAACTGTGGGCGTATCTGAAAGAACACCGCTTCTTCGCGATGATCATTAAGAAAGAGTACGGCGGTCTGGAATTCTCGGCTTATGCGCAGGCGCGTGTGCTGCAAAAACTGGCCGGTGTGTCAGGCATTCTGGCGATCACCGTCGGTGTGCCGAACTCCCTCGGGCCAGGCGAATTACTGCAACATTACGGCACCACGGAGCAGAAAGATCACTATCTGCCGCGTCTGGCCGAAGGTCTGGAAATTCCCTGTTTCGCCCTGACCAGCCCGGAAGCGGGTTCTGATGCCGGTGCCATCCCGGACTTTGGTATCGTGTGTAAAGGCCAGTGGCAGGGTAAGGAAGTGCTTGGCATGCGCCTGACCTGGAACAAGCGTTACATCACGCTGGCACCTATCGCCACCGTGCTGGGCCTGGCGTTTAAACTGAAAGATCCCGATCACCTGCTCGGCAACGAAACGGATCTGGGCATTACCTGTGCGCTGATCCCAACCGACACCGCCGGTGTTGAAATTGGTCACCGCCACTTCCCGCTGAACGTGCCATTCCAGAACGGCCCGACGCGCGGCAGCGATATTTTTGTACCGATCGATTACATCATTGGCGGCCCGAAAATGGCCGGTCAGGGCTGGCGTATGCTGGTGGAATGTCTGTCTGTCGGCCGTGGCATCACGCTGCCGTCTAACTCTACCGGCAGCCTGAAATCTCTGGCGCTGGCGACCGGGGCTTATGCCTATATCCGCCGTCAGTTCAAACTGCCTATCGGTAAAATGGAAGGTATCGAAGAACCGCTGGCGCGCATTGCCGGTAACGCTTACGTGATGGATGCCGCCGCAACGCTTATCACGAACGGCATTATGCTGGGTGAAAAACCAGCGGTGCTGTCCGCTATCGTCAAATACCACTGTACTCACCGCGGCCAGCGCGCCGTGATGGATGCGATGGATATCACCGGTGGTAAAGGCATTATGCTCGGCAGCAGCAACTTCGTGGCCCGCGCTTATCAGGGTGCGCCGATTGCGATTACCGTGGAAGGTGCCAACATTCTCACCCGCAGCATGATCATCTTTGGTCAGGGTGCGATCCGCTGTCATCCTTATGTTCTTCGTGAAATGGCAGCGGCGGAGAAAAACGATCTGGTTGATTTCGACCGTGCACTCTTCGGGCATATCGGCCACGTCGGCAGTAACAAAATGCGCAGTTTCTGGCTCGGTCTGACTAACGGCCGCACCAGTGATACGCCGGTCAATGATAAAACCGCCCGTTACTATCAGCACATCAACCGTCTGAGCGCTAACCTGGCATTGCTGGCTGATGTGTCGATGGGCGTGCTCGGCGGCAGCCTGAAACGTCGCGAACGCATTTCCGCCCGCCTCGGTGATATCCTCAGCCAGATGTATCTGGCGACGGCGACGCTGAAACGTTATGACGAAGAAGGCTGTCACGAAGCGGATTTACCGCTGGTGCACTGGGGCGTGCAGGATTGTCTGCATCAGGCCGAAGTCGCTATCGACGATTTGCTGCGTAACTTCCCGAACCGTTTTGTGGCTGGCGTGATGCGCCTGGTGATTTTCCCGTTGGGCCGTTCGCACTCCGCACCGTCTGATCGTCTGGATCACCAACTGGCGCGTATTCTGCAGGTGCCTTCAGCGACACGCAGCCGCATCGGTCGTGGTCAGTATCTGACACCCGGCGAGCACAACCCGGTCGGTCTGCTGGAAGAAGCCTTGCAGGATATTCTGGCCGCTGAGCCTGTTCACAAGCGTCTCTGTGAAGCGATGGGCAAAAAACTGCCGTTTACCCGTCTGGATATTCTGGCGCAAAAAGGTCTGGATGCCGGTCATCTGAGCGCCGACGATGCGCGTATCCTGAGCCGTGCGGAAGAAAGCCGTCTGCGTTCAATCAACGTCGATGAGTTTGAACCCGACGCGCTGGCCGCACAAAAACCAGAAGCGGAGAAAGACAGCGTAAAAAAGGCTGAGGCGAAACCCCGCCACACCGAAGCTGCCTGATTTAACTGTTAATCCATAAAAAAACCTGAGTGTTTACGCACTCAGGCTTTTATTATTTATGAAGATACATACATATTACCCTAAATAGTTCGTGTTGCAGAAAGGCGGTAAGCTCACTCACCCTGGGAGTGCAGCCAACGCATCTGTGACGCGAAATATGACGGGTAATCAGAAGTAGTATTTAAAGCGTACCCGCGCCCCATACCGCTCATCGCTGTCATCATCGCCGCTGTAGGTTTTATCTGCTTCCTGCATGGAGACATAAGCGCCCAGATACACGTTGAAGTTTTCCATATCCATCACGTTCGGGATCAGGTAACTGGCGTGAACGGTATGAATGTCGTAGCTGCCCGGTTCATCAAACCAGTCATCGTCGTAATCGGATGCGCGGACGCCATTGATGCTGAAGTCTTCGATTTTGTTGTGCGCATAGATGTAGCCCAGCTCGAAGCGTTTCCATAAGGCATTGGCACCGACGGTGAAGTCTTTTTCATCCGATGCATCCATATAGGCCGTGCTCAGGTTAGCCACCACGCCGTTCTCAGGGTCAGCTTTCTGCCCGTCCCAGGTCATGGTCATGCCATAACCATTACGTTTGGACTGATCAACGAATTCGCCATTTTCACCGGTGTAGCCATACGCATTGTTCACCACGTTGGTTTCCATTGCCGCCGCCACAGAGAACGCATCCCCTTTCCAGGCAATGACCGGACGCAGGTACGCGACGTTTTTATCATTCTCAAGTTGGTTGCCGTGGTAGTTTTGCTCAGCAAACAGTGAGGTGCCGTTTTCCAGCAGGGTGTTCAGCTCGAAATACCAGTTGCCGATATTCTTATTCAGCATGATGTTGCCGCCGCTGTCACTGCGACCGCGCCCTTCTTTCATCATGTAGACATAACCGTAGCCGTCGGCGTACAGATCATTGGCGGTATTCCCGGAGTATTCGACGAAGGTGTCCTGATTAAGCGGGAACATATCGTAAGCTTCGAAGCGGCCGATTTTTGCCATCCAGTTTTTTTCTTCACCGAAGAAGAAAGCGGCATCATCAAGATTCATTGAACCGTTCAGGTCAGCCGTTGGCTGCACAGAGAAACCGGAGAACTGACCATTATCATTTCGACGATAACCATCAAGACCGATTAATAACCGTCCGTTAACATCCCAACGCTCATTATTCCCCGGTTTCCAGTTTTTATTGTCACTGGTTCTGACGGAGGTTAATTGCCCGCTGCGGCTCGCACCGTCAACGTTAAATTCCACATCACCGTACAGTTTTAAATTATCGAATCCATTAAGTGTTAATAATTTGTCTTCCGATATGCCATCCTTTTTAACTTCTACCGGACTGGCTTCTTTCACGCGGGCAATTTCCTGCTCGCGCTTAATATCCTGATGCTTCAACTGCTGGATTTGTTTTTCGGCAGTTTCAGCCCGTGTTTCCGCCTGCTGAAGACGCTGCTCAAGCTGTGCCATACGGGCTTCAAGGCTGCTTCCAGACGTGGCGGCAACCGCAGAACCCGAAATGGCGAATCCGACGAATAAGGCCAATAGCTTAATTTTTGTCATAATAAGATATCCTTTTCACTATAAAAATTACCCGCTGCCAGTCAATTAACAGCGGTGTTTTATTTTTTGAAATAGTGCCCTGAGGTATTACGGCGAAGGATGAAGATAGTTTCCGAATTAATATGCTGTCAAAAATAAACTAGAGAAACGTGATGTGGGAAGTAAAATAACGAAATTTCGTCATTACAGAGTAAATAAACGTAAAGCGGGAGCCTTTTAAAAAAGGCTCCCGCTTATTATTCACTATTAAAGTATTCAGTATATAAATATTTATTTCATGAATACTTTATATTCAGCTTTTTTTAGGACGCACTTTCGCCGTCAGCCCTTTCAGGAAATAACGCATCACCTGATCGCCGCACGGACGATAATTTTTGTGGCCTTCTTTGCGGAAGAATGCGCTCAGTTCACCTTCAGACACTTTGAAATCAGCCGCCGTCAGTACAGAAATCATGTCTTCGGTTTTCAGCTCAAACGCCACACGCAGTTTTTTCAGCATGATGTTATTGGTCAGGCGTTTTTCCACTTCCGGTGCCGGGAAGCGATCGTCTTTACCGCGTTTGAAGGTAATCAGGCCATTGAGGAAGTTCGCCATCACTTCGTCAGGCACTTCCATGTAACCTTCTTCGTCTTCTTTTTTCAGATAACGCGACATCACGTCAGGGCTGACGGGCGTACCGGTGGTTTTAAGGATCTCGATCAGCTGGCCTTCGCTTAAATCCAACATGTAGCGCACGCTGCGTAAGACATGGTTATGCATCATAATTCTGTATTCCTGTTAAAAGTAAACCGAGGAAATGCCACCGGGTTTACCCCTACGCACCTCGAAGGCGGGCATTATACAAGAAACTTACAGGATTAGCTGAACTGACGTATCCGCGCAATAAGTGACTCCACATCGCCGATTTGTTGTGCAGTGAGGATCAGTTTTTGCCCAAGGCTCAGCGCATGGCGCTGGCAGTCGGCGCGCATCGCATCATCTTTAATGGTATCGAGATCAGCAACATGTGCCAGGCCGATGGTGCGACGGATTAACTCCGCGCCGCAGTAACCGACGGCATCGTGCCAGACTTCCTGCAAAAAGAGTCCGGCATAGCCGGTTTCCGCCAGCGTCGGATCCTGAGATTTATCCCGCGCCAGTTGCAGGAAACGCTCTGAGAAACTCATCCACAGTTCACGCACATCTTTCAGGCGCTGCTCGCGGCCGTCCGCCGCCTCGCGCACACCCACCAGCCCCGGCAGACCACAATAGTTCAGCAACAGGTTGCCGATAGCAGAACCGGGATCAAAGCCCATCGGGCCGTAATAACCGAACTCCGCGTCAATGGCTTTCAGTTTGCCTTCAGCAACAAAAATCGAACCACTGTGAATATCACCGTGCAACAGCGCTTCGGCCTTGCTCAGGAAACGATGTTTGAGCGCGGCCACAGCCAGACGCAGCGGTTTGTCCTGACGCAGTGCATCCACCGCCGGCTGCAATACCGGCTCAAAATTATTGCGCTCATGGTCAACATACGGATCGGTGAAGAACAGATCTTCGGTGATCTGACACAATTCAGGGTTGGTAAAACGCGAGACTTCGGCTTTTTTGGCCTGCGCATTCTGGTAGAAATCGGAAGTATGAAACAGTGTTTGTGCCAGATACTCACCCAGTTGGGCTGCCGCCTGCGGGTAATGTTTCCCCAGTACCAGTTCACTGCGCCAGATCTGATGATCCGATAAATCTTCCTGCACCATCACCGCCAGTTCAGCGTCGTGATGCAACACATTAACCGTGTGCTGCGGACAATACTGGCCGTGGATAATCAGGGTTTCGGCTTCAATGCGCGCACGATCTAACGTCAGCGGCCAGGATTCCCCCACACACCGCACGTACGGCAGCGCCTGTTTGACAATCACCCGGCTTTTCCCCGCAGTATCGCGGATCTTAAACACCAGGTTCAGGTTTCCGTCACCGATTTCATCGGCCGTGACAAGAGATTGCGGATCCGCCACGCCACCAAACTGACGGGCATATTCAACGGCATCGTTGGCGGTAAATGTGTAGTAGCGTGGCATCCTGACCTCTCGAATTCTTTTTTTAGCCTTTAAAGCGTTTAGACGTCTATACATCCGTGAAGCATGTTGGCAGAATAAGTGAACAGATGCAACCGGGCAACAAGGATTTAACTAACAATGCAAAGCCTCACAACCACCAGTTTACGTATTCGTGAAAACCAGCTGTGGATCCTCGACCAGCAAGCTCTGCCGCAACGTTCAGACTGGCGCGAATGCCGTGATGTCAGCGAACTGGTGGATCACATCCGCACCCTGCGCGTACGCGGTGCGCCGCTGATTGGTTTGTCCGCCAGTCTGTTGCTGGCGCTGCTGGCCGAGCAGGGAATGGCGCAGGATGAATTGCATCAGGCTCTGGAGACATTGCGTGCCTCGCGCCCGACCGCAGTGAATCTGATGAACAATCTCGACCGTATGAAGGCCGCGTTGCAACAAGCTGATTACGTGAAAGCGCTGGTGGAAGAAGCATTGCGGCTGGTGGATGAAGATCAGACATTGTGCGACAGCATTGCCACTCACGGCGCAAAACTGGTCACGCCCGGCAGCCGTCTGCTCACCCACTGCAACACCGGCGGCCTGGCAACAGCGGGCGTCGGCACGGCCATCGGCGTGATCCGTCGTGCCCATGAACAGGGCAATGTAGAACAGGTTTGGGTGGATGAAACCCGTCCGTTGTTGCAAGGGGGGCGCCTGACCGCGTGGGAACTAGGCGAGCTGGGCATTCCTTATCAGCTGATTTGTGATTCGATGGCCGCCAGCCTGATGGCGCAAAAACGCGTTGATGCCATCTGGGTCGGCGCTGACCGCATTGCTGCGAATGGCGATGTCGCCAACAAAATCGGCACTTACAACCTGGCGGTGCTGGCGAAATATCACGGTATTCCGTTCTATGTTGCCGCGCCGCATACCACCCATGACCCGCACTGCCCGAACGGTGCCGCCATCCCTATCGAACAGCGCGCGGCAAATGAAGTGACCGGCGTTTCCGGCAGCTTTGGTTCCGTACAATGGGCGCCGCTCGGTGCGCAGGTTTATAACCCGGCGTTTGATGTCACACCGGCGGAGTTGATCAGCGGATGGGTGCTGGATGTGGGGGTGGTGACGCCGGAGCAGGTTCGGGATGGTGTGTTTGCGAAGGCGTTGAAGTAATCTTTTCTCCTCCCGGCAAACTGTGGCAAACAACTCGGTTTGACTCCTCCCCCTGCGAAGGGGGAGGCTGGGAGGGGGTTTTAAGGGCTAACACCTCAGTTAAAGCACACTTCAACATCTTGATTTTGCTTTAAAACCCCACCCCAACCCTCCCCTTCGCAGGGGAGGGAGTCAAAGCTTACTCCCCCATCCGCGGATACGCATCCGCAATCTTATCGCCGGTGAAATGCGCCACCCAGCCTTCCGGATTATCGAATACACGGATCGCGGTAAACGACGGGGATCCGCCCATATCAAACCAGTGGCGGGTATTAGCCGGTACGGAAATCAGATCGTTTTTCTCGCACAGGATCTGAAAAATCTTGCCGTTCAGATGCAGGCAAAACAGCCCGGCACCTTCGACGAAGAAACGCACTTCGTCTTCGCCATGTGTATGTTCAGAGAGAAATTTGGTGCGCAGCACCTCACGCTGTTCGTTGTCCGGGCGCATGCTGATCACATCCCAGCTCTGATAGCCCTTCTCTTCGACCAGTTTGTCGATTTCATGCTGATAGGCGGCAATCACGTCCTGCGGCTGCGGGTTCTCGCCTAAATCGCGGTCAGCCTGCCAGCGTTCGAAACGCACATCAATTTTGCTCAGTTCAGCAGCGATCGCGTCCCCGTCGCGGCTTTCCCACAACGGTGCGGAAGGATCCTGGTCACTAAAAATCGTTAATGCACTCATGGTCAACCCTCTTATAAGAATGTTTCTAAGGCTATCTGATCAAAACGATTAACTTGCAGGTGATCGCTGAGTTCGTCCGCGTCATCGCGGATCAGCTGACAGGTATGCCAGCCCGCTAAGCGCGCGGCGTCCAGCTCCTGACGGATGTCCGATAAAAACAGTAAATCCTGCGGCGGCAGGATCAGTTGCTCAGCGATGTTCTGATATGACTCGGTTTCACGCTTAGCACCGACGCGGGTATCGAAATATCCGCTGAACAGCGAGGTTAAATCACCGGCATCGCTGTAACCAAACAACAGCTTTTGCGCGTCCACCGACCCCGAGGAATACACGCAAAGTTGCAGACCTTCAGCTTTCCACGCTTCCAGTTGCGGCTCGACGTCAGCATACAGATGCCCGCGAAAATCGCCGTTTTCATAGCCGGTACGCCAGATGATGCCCTGCAACACTTTCAGCGACGTCGATTTCACGTCGTTATCCATGTAAGTAAAGAGTTGTTCAATCAGCGCCTCGACGCTGGCCTGTGGCCGGTCGATTTCTGCGCGTAAGGCATCCAGTGCCGCCGCAACGTCCGGCTGTTCATGCTCATGGCGCAGGAATTCAGCAAGACGCTGACGGGCATACGGGAACAACACCTGATGCACAAAACGGATATCCGTGGTGGTACCTTCAATATCAGTCACAATGGCGCGGATCATTTAGCCTCCAGCAGGCGACGTTGCAGTTCACACTGGAATAAAAATTCCAGCCCTTCCAGATGGCGGCGCGCTTCGGCCACATCCCGTCCCCAGCAGGTCAGCCCATGACCGCGCAGCAGAAAACCATACTGCAACGGCGCGTGCTCCGCTGATGCGATGATCTTCTGCGCCAGCGCGGGAATATCCTGACTGTTGTCGAAAATCGGGATCACCACCTGATCAAGGTGCGAGGTCTGGCCGCTGAGCGATTTCTGCATCTCATAGCCTTCCAGCACCAGCGCACCACTGCGTTCTACCCGCGATAACACTGTCGAATTGACCGAATGGGTATGCAGCACCGCGCCTGTTTCAGGATAGCGGGAATACAGCATGGTGTGCAGCCCGGTTTCCGCAGAAGGACGACGTCCGCTGGGCGCAAGGCCGCTTTCCAGTTCCACCAGCAGGAAATCGTCTGCGGTGAGTGATCCTTTATCTTTTCCCGATTCGGTGATCAGGCAATGAGCATCGCCTTCGCGGACGGACATATTGCCGCCCGTTGCCGGGCTCCAGCCCTTCTGACCAATCCAGTGACAGGCTGCCAGCAGCGCGCCCAGTTGCAAATTCTCTGTCATCGTATTCCTGAAAAGCTGTGCGTTGAGGGACGGAGTTCGGAATGAAATTGACGCTATTTACCGCGATATATTCAATGTGTTGCGGCTTAGATCGAATTGGCATTTAGCCATCTAAGCGTCTCGATTGCCAAATATTAACATCGTGTTATATTGTGAGCAACATCGCTATTTGCACACCTGACGCCTGTCAGGTCAACGGTCCAGGAGTATTGACCCGCCATGAGCACAGCAGCATTGATCCCCGAAAGTAAACTTCCTGCATTAGGCACCACGATTTTCACCCAAATGAGTGCGCTGGCGCAGAAACACAATGCCATTAACCTGTCGCAGGGGTTTCCTGATTTCGACGGCCCGCAATATCTGAGGGATCGTCTGGCGTATCACGTCAGTCAGGGCGCGAACCAGTACGCACCGATGACCGGCACGGCGCAGCTACGTGAAGCGATTGCCACCAAAACCGAACAGATTTACGGCTATGCACCGGACGCCAACACCGACATCACCATCACGGCGGGCGCGACAGAATCGCTGTATATCGCCATCACCGCGCTGGTGTCGAAAGGCGACGAAGTGATTGCTTTCGACCCGAGCTATGACTGTTACGCCCCGGCGGTAGAACTGGCAGGCGGCGTGATGAAACGCATTCAGTTGCAGCCACCGGAATTCAAAGTGAACTGGGCGGAATTCGCCGATCAGATTACCGACCGCACAAAGCTTGTGATCATCAACACGCCGCATAACCCGTCGGCTACCGTCTGGAGCCACAGCGACGTCGGGCAGCTTTGGCAGATCATTGCGGATAAACACATTTTCGTGCTGAGCGATGAAGTGTACGAGCACATTTGTTTTGCGCCGGAAGGTCACGCCAGCGTGTTGCGACATCCGCAGCTGCGTCAGCGCGCCATTGCCGTATCGTCGTTCGGCAAGACTTACCACATGACCGGCTGGCGCGTGGGATATTGCATCGCACCGGCGGTTATCAGCGCCGAACTGCGCAAGGTGCACCAGTATCTGACCTTCTCCGTCACCACGCCGGTTCAACTGGCGCTGGCGGATATGCTGCGTGAAGCGCCGGAACACTGGCAGGAATTACCGGCCTTTTATCAGGCCAAGCGCGACCGTCTGGCGCAAGGGCTGGCGAACAGCCGCCTGAAAGTTTTACCGAGCCAGGGAACCTATTTTCTGCTGGTCGATTACAGCGAGGTGTCCGGTTTAGACGATGTTGCATTCTGCCACTGGCTGACTGAACATGTGGGCGTAGCGGCCATTCCGATGTCGGTCTTCTGCGCCGCGCCTTTCCCACATAAACTGATCCGGCTGTGCTTCGCCAAACAGGAAGCCACGCTGGACGCTGCTTCGGAGCGCCTGTGTCAACTTTAAAACTGTCCGTATTGCAACAGCCGCTGGTGTGGCTGGATGGCGAGGCGAACCTCGCACATTTCGACGGCCTGCTCAGTGCGCTGACCGGCCGCGACCTGATTGTTCTTCCTGAAATGTTTACCACCGGTTTCGCCATGCAGGCACCGGGCAGTGCGCTGCCTGAATCGCGTGTCGTGCAATGGCTGCAACAGTGGGCGAAACAACTCGGGGCAATGATTGGCGGCAGTGTGGCGTTAAGCACTACGGAAGGCGCCGTGAACCGTTTCCTGCTGGTTGAACCGCAGGGCAAGGTGCATTTTTACGATAAACGTCACCTGTTCCGCATGGCCGGTGAGCACAATTATTATGTAGCGGGCAAACGCCGTGAAATCGTCGAATGGCGCGGCTGGCGCATTCTGCCGCAAGTCTGTTACGACCTGCGTTTTCCGGTGTATTCCCGCAACCGGCAGGATTATGACCTGGCGCTTTACGTCGCCAACTGGCCTGCCCCGCGCAGCCGCCACTGGCAGACCCTGCTCGCCGCCCGGGCGATTGAAAATCAGGCTTATGTCGCCGGATGCAACCGCGTCGGCACCGATGACAACGGCCACTACTACAGCGGTGACAGCCTGATTATTAATCCGCAGGGGGAAGAGCTGGCGCGTGCTGAGCCGGGTTCGGCGATGATTATCGACGCAGAGTTGTCGCTGGAAGCGTTACAGGATTACCGCGAAACCTTCCCCGCCTGGCGCGATGCCGATACCTATTTGTTACATGACTAAAAAAATGCCCCGGACTTTTCAGCCGGGGCATGTTTAATTCCTGCCTGTCTGTTTAGTTCCCACCAATAAAGTCCATTTTACCGATGTTCACGCCCAGATGGCGCAGAATATTGTAGGCGGTGGTGATGTGGAAATAGAAGTTCGGCACGGCAAACACGGTAACATAGCTGTGCGCAGTAAATTTCATTTCACGATTTCTGCCTTTCACCACGATCTCACGGGATTCATCGCCTTCCAGTTGTTGTACATCCACACTTTCGATAAAACGCAGCGTTTTGGCGATGCGCTCCTGCAACTGGGCGAATGTCACTTCACTGTCTTCCATTGCAGGCGCGGCGATACCGGCCAGACGGGCAATTGCGCCTTTTGACATATCACTGGTGATTTGCACCTGTCGCGCCAGTGGATACATATCTTCTGCCAGACGGGTATTCAGGACTTCTTCTTCTGATTTTCCGTTTTCCTTTGCCCATGCCGCGCCTTTTTCCAGCAAGGCTGAAAGATTTTGTAAACCACGAACAAATTGTGCCGCCGTACTGCCATAAAGCGATGCTGACATGATGCTTCCTTAATGAATGATGGGTTAGAACAACTGGCGCTACCTTAGCGCGTTATGGTCTGAACAGCGCGCCGTTTTATAGCAATGAAGTGTGACGAAAAATCCGCTTTGCGAGCTGCCCCTGTCTTTTTGTCAGCGCATGTAAAAACATCCCGGTGTGGATCACTTCTTGCATTCAATACCCCCGCAAAAACATCTGACAGAGGATCACTGATGACTATCACCTTTATTGCCCACTCCACGCCCGAACCTGCGTTGTACGGCGCGATGGCAGCGATACTTGCTGAGCTACGCGCTTTGCCGCTGTGTCACTTTCCCGTCAGCCATGATGCGCAACGTTACCCGAATGCCCGCCAGCACGTGACGGCGCAAGGGCATGCACTGACCAGCGGACTGCTGTGGCTTGAGCGCCTGACCGGGCGCGGTGCGGGTGAAGAATCCGGTGTTGAATCCCTGATTTATCGGGCACTTAAAGAAGATATCGTCGTACCGTTGCGTGAACCGTTATCCGCAGAACTGGCAGTGCAAATCGCGGAACAGGGTATTGAAATTGAATCATTAACCGTGGTGCGTAATCAGGATAAATTCCAGCTGGAAGACGGCATCACCGGCAAAATTCGCAGCAACGGCTGGGGGCGTGATGCCTTTGGCCGCTGGGCATTAGGCCCGGTTTCACAACCGGTCATGCGGGCAGGAAAAACCCTGCGCGTGGCACTGGTCGGGGATTTTACCGAGCAGCGTGACAGTTATCCGGCGATGCTGGCTGCACTGGGAGACGCCGCCGATGCACTGGCAATGAACATTGATGTGATCTATGTGCCATCGACGTTACTGGGCAGCCAGCTTGATTGCACGCTGTTTGAGGTTGACGGCATTATGTTGCCGGGCGCGACACTCACCCGCAGCGACACGCAGGCCGGACAACTGGCGACCGCCACCTGGGCTCTGGAAAACCAGACGCCGGTATTAGGGATTAATCAGGGTATGCATCAGATGATCACTGCGCTGGGGCAGAAAGTGCTCGGGCAGGAACGCGTGGTGATGCACGGGCCGTCGACGCTCGGCAGCCTGCAAACCGCGTTGCCGCTGGCCGAGCACGTGCAGCCGCGTGTGGGGAATCATCCGGTCATTACCCGCAACGGCAGCCTGCTGGCCAATAAAACGGGGGATGAATTTATGCTGCGCTACAACCAGCGCCGCTATCTGAATCCGCATTTGCTGGCTGAGCTGGAAAACGCCGGGCTGATCGTTTCAGGGTATGACGAAAGTGGCGAACAGGCGCAGGCAATTGAGCTGAACAATCATCCGTTCTTTATGGGTGTGCAGGGGCAGCCGGAGCTGATGTCACGCCGCGAGCGGCCAAATCCGCTGCTGATGGCGTTCCTGCAACAGGTCCGTCAGGGCAACCGTGACCGCGATGTCAGCCACGCCGCGCTGACCCAAAGCGTGCGGCTTAAACATCCGCACCTGCTGATGGGCTGACTGCCAGAAAGATCTAACTGCCGCGATACGTTGAATAAGAATACGGACTGATCAGCAGCGGCAGATGGTAATGATCCTGATCACCGTCGATCACCACATCAATGATCGCCGAGTGATACAGCGTCTCACGACCGGTGGCGGTGAAATACGCGCCGATATCCGCACACAACCGGTAATGCCCGGAGGTGACCGGTTCCGGCGTTAATTTTGCGGCGCGGCCATCGGCATCGGTTTGGATTTCACTGATGATCGTGACGTTCTGCCCTTCAATACATTCCAGCCAGACGCGCACATTCGCCGCGGGCTGCCCTAAAGACGTATCGAGAATATGGGTAGTGATGCGGGTCATTATTGAAATATCTCCTTTAAACGCAGCAGGGTAATTTCTTTGAGTTGTTGCGCCGTTTCCTGATCTTCAGCCTCCGGCGAATTCTGTAGCCGCCGTTGCAGATTATCAAGGATCTCCCCTGAACTGCGCCCTTTAGCGCGGATCAGAAACACCCGCCCGAAACGCTGCTCATAACGCAGATTCCCCTCGTGCAGTGCATCAATCACTGCCTGCTGGCTGATATTGAGCGTCGCCTGTTCGCCACGGGAAAGCTGCGCTTCTTTACTGGCACCGGCGGCGCGTTCACCGATACGCGGGTGCGCCGACAGCGCCTGAGTAATATCTTCAGGTTGCCAGTTTTCGCAGGCCGCTCCGGCGCTGTGCAATACGTCTTGCACAGAAGCATAAGGTCGCGCATCGCTGACGGTTTTCGCCCACGACGGGATATTCACCAGCGGGCGTAACAGGGCTACCGCTTCGAATTCGGATAATGCGTTGAATTCTTCAAAGGTCATAAATGTCCCTCAGCAAAACTCAGCACCGTATTGATATACGCCTGCACCGCGTAAGCTACATCGCCGGTGGTGACCGATTCATCGGGATGATGGCTGATGCCGTCCTTGCAGCGCACAAACAACATGCCGACCGGCCAGCATTCAGCGATAGCAATCGCGTCGTGCCCTGCGCCGCTTGGCAGTGACATCGCCTGCCCCTGTAAATGCAAAACACTCTGACTGAGACGATGCTGCAAACCGTCGTTACATTCAGTCGCGCTGATGCCATAAAACTGTTCGGCGGCAAACGTCAGCCCGCGACGTGCAGCAATATCGCGGCCCTTCGCCAGCAGCGTTTCCAGCAGTGCCGATAAATCATCATCACGCGGTCCGCGTACATCCAGCGACAATTTCACCTGTCCCGGAATGACATTCACCGCACCCGGCAGGCATTCCAGCGTGCCCACTGTCGCCACCAGATTGCGGCCGGTGGCCGTGGTGATGCTTTCAATGGCCAACGTCCATTCAGCGGCGGCGGTCAGCGCGTCCTGACGCTGCCCCATCGGCACGGTGCCGGCATGACCGGCATGACCGGTAAATTCACAATTCAGGCGACGCGCGCCGTTAATCGCCGTGACCACGCCGAGCGGCACATCCGCCGTTTGCAGGCACGGCCCCTGCTCGATGTGCAATTCCAGGTAAGCGCAAAAGTCGCTGACCGCACGCTGTGATGCGCCGATTCTCAGCGGATCCAGCCCGACATCACGCATCGCCTGGGCGACCGAAATCCCCTGCGCGTCCTGACGTTCCAGCCAGTCCGCAGGCCAGGTACCGGTCAGTCCACGACTGCCGAGCAGCGTGATGCCAAAACGTGTGCCTTCCTCATCGCAGAACCCGACAATTTCCACCGCCATCGGCAAACGAATGCCGTTCTGATGCAAATGCGCCACCACTTCCAGCGCGGTCAGCACGCCCAGCGGGCCGTCGTAACGCCCGGCATTACGCACGCTGTCGAGATGTGATCCCAGCAAAATGGCCGGCGATGTCGCATCCAGCCCGTCATAGCGCCCGCAGATATTGCCGACGCTGTCCTGCCAGACACGCATCCCGGCGGCAGTCATCCACTCGCCCACCTGTCGGTTAGCCTGCAAATGTTCCGGCGAGAGATAGACGCGGGTCAGTTGTCCCGGCGTTTCGCTGATGGCGGCGAGTGCGTCGCAACGCGCCATCACCCGTTCAGCGGCAAGCTTTGCGCTTTCTGAAACCGCAGCCAGCGTAAAAGCTTCAGCCATTACTGACCTCCCGCGTAATGATCCCAGGCACCCTGCGCCCCTGCGCCGTATTTCGATGCAAAGCCGAGACGGTTGAGCACCGCTTCAAGCGCCACCAGCGTTTGCAACACGCAGTCTTTACGCGCGTTGTAACCCATGGTGCCGATACGCCAGATTTTCCCGGCCAGCGGACCAAATGAGGTGCCGATTTCAATGCTGAAATCATTAAGCATCATCTGGCGAACCTGTTCGCCGTGGATGCCCGGTGGAATGACTACGCCGAGTACATTGCTCATGCGGTTATTCAGGTCACCGAACACTTCCAGCCCCATGCCCTGAATGCCTGCCAGTAATGCGCCGCCGTGTAATTTATGACGGGCGATGCCGGTATCCAGCCCTTCTTCCAGAATGATGCGCGCACATTCACGCGCCGCAAACAACATGCTGGTGGCTTCGGTATGGTGGTTAAGACGCTCCGGCCCCCAGTAATCCATGATCATCCCCAGATCGAAATAGTTGGAGTAGATCATCTCGTCGTCGCCGTCGGCATGGTCGGCGGTACGGATACCTTGCTCGACACATTTACGGCGGCGGATTTGTTCTTCAAAGCGCGGGCTGATGGTCACTGGCGAACTGCCTGACGGACCGCCGAGGCATTTTTGCAAACCGGCAGATACGGCGTCTAAATCCCATGCGTCGGTTTCCAGCGGGTTACCGCCAAAGGACGCCGTGGCATCGGAGTAGAACAGCACGCCGTGACGGTGGCAGATTTCACCCAGTTGCTCCAGCGGCTGCAACATGGTGGTGGAGGTATCGCCCTGCACGGTCAGCAACCAGCGCGGTTTAACGGATTTAATCGCATCTTCGATTTGCTGCGGATCAAACACTTCGCCCCACGGCACTTCGAGGGTATGAACTTCCGCACGACAGCGACGGGCAATTTCGCACAGCAGATGACCGAAACGACCAAACACCGGCACCAGCACTTTGTCGCCCGGACGGATACCGGAAAGCAGCACGGCTTCGATACCGGCGCGCGAGGTGCCGTCGATCAGGAACGTCCACTGATTGTCGGTTTTGTACAAGGCGCGGTACAGCGCCATCACTTCGTTCATGTAGCCGGTCATCACCGGATCATATTGCCCGACCAGTTGACTCGCCATCGCCCGCAGTACGCGCGGATCGGCATTGATGGGTCCCGGCCCCATCAGCAGACGGGTTGGCGGGTTGATTTGTCCGGGAGAGATGAAATCTGACATAGTTAATCCTTTACGATGTTAGCTTGCGGCAGCCTCAGTAAGGCCGCGTACGGATGCTATAAATTGTTTTAACTCCGGCGTTTGCGGATTGGCAAACAGCGCCCGGCTTTCGCCCTGTTCCCACACGGTGCCCTGATGCATAAACACCACGCGGTCACCCACTTCGCGGGCAAAATTCATTTCGTGTGTCACCAGCACCAGCGTCATGCCTTCTTTCGCCAGTTGCTCGAGCACTTTCAATACTTCGCCGACTAATTCCGGATCCAGCGCCGAGGTGATTTCATCACACAGCAGCACTTTCGGGTTCATGGCCAGCGCACGGGCAATCGCCACGCGTTGCTGCTGGCCGCCGGAAAGATTCGACGGGTAATAATCCATGCGATCCGCCAGACCGACTTTCGCCAGCATCTGCGCGGCCAGTTCACGGCATTCGGCAGCGGACTTTTTCAGCACGCGGCGTGGCGCCAGCATGACGTTTTCCAGCGCGGTCATGTGCGGGAAAAGATTGAAACTCTGGAACACCATGCCCACGGAACGGCTGATGTCACGCGCCTGAGAATCGCGGTCGGTAATGGTCATCCCGCCGAGTTTGATGCTGCCTTCCTGATAGCCTTCCAGCCCGTTCATGCAGCGCAACAGCGTACTTTTCCCTGAACCGCTGCGGCCGATGATCGAAATCACTTCGCCGCTGTCAATATCCAGATCCACGCCTTTCAGTACGTGGTTCTGACCGTAAAATTTCTGAACCTGGTTGATGGTGATCAGTGGCATTACTGTTTCTCTCCACGCAATGATTTTTCTAAATGCTGGCTGTAACGGGACAGCGGATAGCACATCAGGAAGTAGCCCAGCGCCACTAATCCAAACACTTTGAACGGCTCATACGTCACGTTGTTCAGCATCGTTCCGGCTTTGGTCAGTTCGACAAAACCGATAATCGAGGCCAGCGCGGTCCCCTTCACCACCTGCACGGAAAACCCGACAGTCGGCGCGATAGCAATGCGCAGCGCCTGCGGGGTGATCACCCGCCATAACGTCTGACCGAAATTCAGGCCGAGACAGCGCGACGCTTCCCACTGGCCTTTCGGTAATGCGGCAATACTGCCGCTCCAGATATCCACCAGATAAGCGCTGGTATACAGCGTCAGCGCCAGCGCGGCGGCGGTCCACGGGCTGACATTAATTCCAAACAGGCCAAGCCCGAAGAAGGCCAGGAACAGCTGCATCAGCAGCGGCGTGCCCTGAAACAGTTCGGAATATAAACGCACAAATCGTGTCGGCCAGCGGCGTTTGGTGAGACGCAGTAACAGCAACGGCAACGTCACCAGCGTGCCGCCGATAAAAGCGGTCAGCGACAACAATAACGTCCAGCGCGCCGCCAGCAGGAGATTGCGCACAATGTCCCAGTCGGTGAAGGTCATCATCAGTTTTCACTCCCAAAGACACGGCGTCCGGCCAGCAGCAACAACTGACGCATCGCAACCGACAGCAATAAATAAAACAACGTGGTGACCAGATACACTTCAAAACTGAGGAAGGTGCGCGACTGAATTAAGTTCGCGGCAAACGTCAGTTCTTCATAGGACACCTGCGATACCACGGAAGATCCGAGCATCACGATAATGCACTGGCTGACCAGCGACGGATAAATGCGTTTCAGCGACGGCGGCAGCACGATGCGCAGAAACGTCTGACTGCGGGTTAATCCCAGCACGCGCCCGGCTTCCCACTGACCTTTCGGCGTCACCTGAATACCGGCGCGGATAATCTCCGTGCTGTAGGCGCCGAGGTTAATCAGCATCGCCAGCAGCGCCGCTTCACCGGCAGTCATTTTCAGGCCAATGGCTGGCAGGCCAAAGACAATGAAAAACAGCTGCACCACAAACGGCGTATTACGGATGGCTTCGACATACACGCCCCAGACCGCACGCAGGGTTTTATGGTTGCCGCAGCGGATGGCCGCGCCGCAAATCCCTATTGCGACACCGCCAACCGTTGCCATTACCGTCAGCTCAATGGTGGTCCATAAACCGGCCAGCAGTTCCGGCATATAAGGCCATAGCGCGCTAAAGTTAAGCTGATAGGTCATGAAAGATCTCCGTCAGGCCTCTGATCACGCGCCGATGGACGCTGGCAGCGGTGCCTTCATCCATTTTTCAGACAGTGTATTCAGCGTCTTGTCTTTGATGCCTTCGGCGATCAGTTCATTCACTTTGTCTTTCAGCGCGGGTTCGTCTTTACGCAGACCGACGTAGCATGGTGAATCTTTCAGCATGACTTTCGAAACCGGTGCTTTGGCCGGGTTCATGCGGGCAATCGCGGCGACCACCAGGTTGCCGGTAGCGATGTATTCCACCTGGCCGGAAAGGTATGCAGACAGCGTGGTGTTGTTGTCTTCATACCGCTGAATTTTGGCATCTTTCGGTGCCACGCCGGTCAGTGCCAGATCTTCCACCGCGCCACGGGTCACGCCGATGGTTTTACCGGACAGTTCTTTCAGGTCGGACAGTTTGTCACCCTGGGCACCAAACACGCCGAGGAAGAACGGTGCGTAAGCGTTGCTGAAGTCGATGACTTTTTCGCGCTCAGCGTTTTTACCCAGGCTTGAAATCACCAGATCGACTTTATCCGTTTGCAGATAAGGCACGCGGTTGGCGCTGGTGACCGGCACCAGTTGCAACTTAAGTTTCATCTTATCGGCCAGATAATGCGCCATATCGATGTCATAACCTTCCGGCTGCAAATCCTTGCTCACCGAACCAAACGGCGGGAAATCCTGAGGAACAGCCACACGCAGCACGCCACGTTTCTGAATATCCTGCAACTGATCCGCCATTACGCTGGATGCCTGAAGCACCAGCATTGCCGCACCTGCCCATGCCAACAGCCGTTTGTTCATGTTCATAGATTATCTCCGGTGAAAGGTTTTTGGAACGATAGATTCTTATGTTTATAGCTTTGCAACGAATGTGCCAAAAGCCGTGCAGCAGAAAAATTGTGCGCAAAGTCACGGTATGACAAGGAATTAGACAATGAGAGGCGCGATCAGAAGAGGTTTTTTTGCCCTGAATCAGGGCAAAAAGCGTGAACCAATGAAAAATATGATGCACTGAAATTGTGCGCAAGCACCAGAAAAGCGCCCGATTTGTTCTTCAAACGGGAATCAGCGCTGCTCCAGCTCATCCAGATCGTTATACAAATCGCTTATCTGATGAATACGCTGGCGGCCTGAAGCGAGCATATCGTGCAGCAATGCATTGCTGAGCAAATTCGCCAGACTCATGGCAGAAGAATAACTGTCGAACGCCGATACGCTGTCGAGCGGAGCAGCCAGATGCCAGGTTGCCAGCGGGATAAGTGTCTGCGCCTGCGGCTCGCAAATCAGCAACACCGGCACGCCAAGTGACTGTAACTGCATCAGAATTGCCTTCGCCATGCGCGGCCTGCGGCGGAAAGCGACGAATATCACCACGTCCTGCGCGGTAAGATCCACCAGTTCTTCCGCCAGCGTTTGCCCCGGCTGCGGCATTATCATCACGCCAGCGCGCACCTGAATCAGTTGCTGACGCAGGTGCAGCGCCACCGGGTAACTGTTACGAAAACCCAGCAAACGTACTTGCCGCGCCTGATTCAGGGCGGCGATCAGCGCACCGAACTGGGTGCCATCAATCTGGTTAATCCACTGCGTCAGGTTGGCCATTTCCTGTTTATAGTGCCGTGATAACAAGGTGTTACCTTGCACTGCGTCGCGGCTGTCGGTCAGCGGCATCCCGCTCTGGCGCAGGGTGCGCATTTCATCGCGCATATCGCGGTAGCTCGGGTAACCGAGGCGTTTGAACAGGCGGCTGACCGTGGCTTTCGATACGCCGCTAAGCCGCGCCAGTTCGGCGCTGTTATAGCTCATCAGGTCGTCAATACTGGCAAAAATAAAGTCGGCCACCCGCTGTTCCTGCGGCGTCAGTTCTGCGTAATGGTCACGCAGACGCTCATCAATCTGTTTCATCTCTGGCCCTTTTGTAACCAATGTTTCAGTAAATCAGCGGAACATACCATGCACTATGCTTGCCAATGCAAGAGAAATTAGCGCTAAAGCTGCAAGGTTTTGCCGATGTGGAACACCTCTTGCTTAACTTTATCCCTACGCGCCCACAACCCTGCAAGCACGGGCAGCATAAAAAAGCGTTTCTAAAAAGGACATCGCATGATTAACAGTAACAGCGCACCGCTGGGCATGGCGGTCACACCTCATCATCTGGCGAGCCAGAGTGCGCTTGCGGTATTGCGTGAAGGCGGCAATGCCATCGAGGCCATGGTGGCTGCGGCCGCGACGATTGCCGTGGTCTATCCGCACATGAACGGGCTGGGGGGCGATGGCTTCTGGCTGATCGTGCCGCCGCAGGGCAATCCGGTGGCGATAGACGCCAGCGGTGCCGCAGGCTCCCTCGCCTCTCTCGATTTCTACGCCGGTGAAACGCACATTCCGCACCGTGGCCCGAAAGCCGCGCTGACGGTAGCGGGCACCGTCGGCGGCTGGCAGGAAGCGCTGAATGTGTCGGCTGAATTTGGCGGCGAGCAAAAACCGCTCTCCCGCCTGCTGCGTGACGCCATCCGTTATGCCGCTGATGGTATTCCGGTGACAGCATCGCAGGAAGCGGCGACCCGCGCCAAGCAACACGAACTGAAAGATTTCCGCAGCTTTGCCGATGTTTTTCTGCCTAACGGCGATGTGCCCCGCGCCGGAAACCGCTTCACTCAGCCGCAACTGGCGCAGACGTTATCGATGCTGTGCGAGGACGGGCTGAACAGTTTCTATCGCGGTGAGCTGGCCGACAATATGGCCGCCGACATGGAAAAGCTCGGCATGCCGGTGACCCGCGCCGATCTCGCCGCTTACAAGCCACAGCGCCGTGTGCCGTTGCGGCTCAAACACAGTAAAGGCGAAATCTACAACCTGACACCCCCGACGCAGGGACTGGTTTCGCTGGCGATCCTCGGCCTGACTGACCGTTTGCCGCTGGAAACCATGGACGAAAGTGCCACCATTCACAGCGTGGTGGAAGCCACCAAACTGGCGTTCGGTCTGCGCGATCGCTTTATCACCGATCCGCGCATGATGACGCAGGATGCACAGGAACTGCTGGATCCACAGTATCTCGATGCTCTTGCGACCCGCATCAAACCACACAGCGCCGCCGACTGGGGTAAAGGTAAAGGGCCGGGCGATACCGTCTGGATGGGCGTGATGGACAGCAGCGGGCTGGCGGTTTCTTTTATCCAGAGCATTTATCACGAGTTCGGCAGTGGCGTGGTGCTGCCGGGCAGCGGCGTGTTGTGGCAAAACCGCGGCGCGTCCTTCAGCCTTGATGCCGGTCATTTACTGGCGCTGGCACCGGGCAAGCAACCGTTCCATACCCTCAACCCTGCCGCCGCACGCTTATACGACGGGCGCACCATGGTTTACGGCTCAATGGGGGGTGACGGCCAGCCGCAAACGCAGGCCGCCGTGTTTATCCGCCATGTAGTACAGGGGCAATCTTTGCAACAGGCGATCAGCGGCCCGCGCTGGCTGCTTGGCCGTACCTGGGGCGAGAGTTCGGATTCACTGAAACTCGAAGGCCGTTTTGCCTATCCGACGCTGGCCGGGCTGAGGCAGCGTGGTCACGACGTCGAACTGTTGCCGGATTTCAGTGAAGCCGTCGGTCACGCCGGTGCCATCGTTCGTCACACCAACGGCATGTTTGAAGGTGCCTCCGACCCGCGCAGCAACGGCAGCGCCGCCGGTTTTTGATCAGGGTTTGCATAACAGAATGGATAAGGAAGCAGAATGAAAAATACCTCCGCAGCGACCGACTGGGCCGCCTATATCCGCCAGATGGAATCCGTTCTGGCGCTGGAACTCGACGACGCACGCCGTCAGGAATTGCTGGTGCAGTTCAGCCGCATTGCCCAAATGGCACAACCGCTGATGGATTTACCGCTGGATCCGCGTCTGGAAATTGCCGGGGTGTACCGCGCATGAAATCGTTTGATAGCTTTACCATCAGCCAGTTACATCAGGCGATTGCGCAGGGCGAAATCTCGGCCACAGAAATCGCCACCTCTACGCTTGACGCCGTTGAACAGGCCAATCCGGTCATCAACGCCTGGACGCAGATCACCGGCGATCGCATGCTGAGTGAAGCAGCGAAAGTGGATAAAAGCCGCGCCAGCGGTGCCGTACTTCCGCCGCTGGCGGGCATTCCTTATGCGGTGAAAAACCTGCTGGACGTGGCCGGTGAAGTGACGCTGGCCGGTGCCAGCCTCAACAGCAGCAACGCCGCTGCACGCCATGACGCCTGGACGGTTTCACGCCTGGCTTCTCAGGGCGCGATGCTTTCCGGCATGCTGAATATGGATGCTTATGCGTACGGTTTCACCACAGAAAACAGCCATTACGGTGCCACCCGTAACCCGCGGGATCTGGCGCGGGTAGCCGGAGGCTCTTCCGGTGGTTCGGCCGCCGCCGTGGCTGCCGGGCTGGTGCATTTCACCCTCGGCAGTGATACCAACGGCTCGATCCGCGTGCCGTCCTCATTAAGTGGTATTCTCGGCCTGAAACCGACCTTCGGGCGGATTTCACGTCGCGGCAGCCAGCCGTTTGTCGCCAGCCTCGATCACATCGGCCCGATGGCACGTTGCAGCGAAGATTTGTCGCAGGTCTATGACGCCATACAGGGCACGGATCCGCAGGATCACTTTCAGGCTGACAAACCTGTCACAGAAACATTTTCCCAGCTTAAGCGCGGGCAACAGGGCCTGCGCAGCGCCGTACTGGGCGGATACTTTTCTCTCTGGTGTGACGACCACGCCAAAGCAGCCGTACACCGGATAGCGCAGGCACTGGCAGCCCAGGAAGAAATTGAAATGCCACAGGCCGGGCTGGCACGATCCGCCGCGTTTATCATCAGCGCGTCGGAAGGCGGCAATCAGTACCTGCCAAAACTGCGCAGCATTCCGGAACAGTTTGAGCCACTTTCACGTGAGCGTCTGCTCGCTGGCGCAATGATCCCGGCGGCATGGTATGTTCAGGCGCAGCGTTTCCGTCAGCAATTTCAGCAGCAAATCTTGCCCTTGTTCGATCATTGGGACATTCTGATCGCCCCTGCCACGCCGTGTCCGGCAACGTTGCTTGGTCAGGAAACCATCCGCATCAACGGTCAGGATCTGCCGACACGCGCCAACATGGGCATGCTGACACAGCCAATTTCGTTCCTCGGCTTGCCGGTGGTGACGGTGCCGGTCACCACGTCGACCGGCCTGCCGATAGGATTACAATTGATTGCGCCACCGTGGCGCGAAGATCTCTGCCTGCGTGCCGCCTGGGCACTTGAGCAACAGGGAATAGTGAATGTCAGCAGTTCTCCGGTGATGCCCGCGTAACAACCCGCATCCCCGTTTTCCCAGGGTGAAGTGAAAAGAGTAAAGAGAGTCACTATGAAAACTGAACATATCGACCGCCCGGCGATCCTCGCCGAAATGAATGCGGCGTTTTATCGCTATGAACAGGCGCTGATCACCAACGATACCGCCGTACTCGACGAACTGTTCTGGCACGACCCGCGTACCGTGCGCTACGGCGCGGGAGAAAATCTTTACGGCATTGACGCCATCCGCGCATTCCGCACAGCGCGATCGTCACAAGGGTTAGACCGGGAACTGGTCAACACGACTATCACCACGTTTGGCGATGACATGGCGGTCGCCAGCACAGAATTCCGCCGGGAAGGCAGCGACAAGATTGGTCGTCAGCAGCAAACGTGGGTGAAGATGGCGAGTGGATGGAAGATTGTGGCGGCGCATGTGAGTCTGATGGTTTGACCGAACCAATGGGCGGTTCAGCTTTGGAAAGCTGAGGAAACTGTTCTTTTCCAGGAATGGACGGTGACAATTTCGGTTCCCACCGAGGGGAAATCTGAACGGTGATAATTTCGGTTTCTCAATAACAGCGATCACTTATCGCGCTGCGCCGAAACCGCCCAAAAGGGGAAAGTGCTTTTCCCCTTTTGGATTTCCCCTCGCTGTTACAACACGCGCTTCGCTCGCTGGCTATGTTCCAGTTACCACCATGACAGGCTGGAAATCTTGCCGCTCTGCGGTTCCTTCTCTCGGTCTTCGAGCCATAGGTCTCGAAGCCGCTCCGTTCAGCAAGATTTCTGAATCGCCCGTGGGCTTTTTAAAAAAATATAGTGAGGTTGTGAAGTTGAAGCCTGAGGCCGGTTCCAAAATCGCGCCGGAGGAGAGGTGGAAAACCGCGCGTCTTTTTGCGCGGGTTGTAACCCGAACGGAGGGCACCGCGGAGCGGCGGGATTTTGCGGCTATCACTATGGCTTATGAAACATAGCCAACGAGCAGAGCGCGCAGTGAAAGAGCCTGGGATTCTTAAGGGGTGCGGCGATAGGCGCCCCTTAAGGCCAGTTTGGGCGGCGAGCCCAAGGTTTTGAATTTGAATTTGAATTTGAATTTGAATTTCGAGATTAAACACCGAAATGTTTAACCCAATGTTCCGCAATTTCCTGCCGCTTACACACCCACACGCGATCATGCGATTCGACGTAATCGAGAAACCGCTGTAAAGCGCGAAATCTCCCCGGGCGTCCCAGGATCCGACAATGCATCCCAATCGACATCATTTTCGGTGAGGTTTCGCCCTCGGCGTACAACACGTCAAATGTGTCTTTCAGATAGGTATAAAACTGTTCGCCGGTGTTGAAACCCTGCGGAGAGGCAAACCGCATGTCGTTGGTTTCCAGCGTGTAAGGGATGACCAGATGCTGCCTGGTTTCGCCATTTTCCAGTTTTACCGGCGTCCAGAACGGCAGGTCATCGCCATAATAATCGCTGTCATACTGCAACCCGCCCGATTCCACCACCAGCTGACGGGTGTTCGGGCTGTCGCGTCCGGTATACCAGCCGGACGGCGCTTTGCCGAACAGGTCACGCAGCACGGTGATGGCTTTTTGCATGTGCTCCGCCTCTTCGGTTTTGCTCATGTCCTGATAATGGATCCAGCGCCAGCCGTGGCTGACAACATCGTAATCTGCTGCTTTGATCGCACTGACGATTTCCGGATTGCGAGCCAGTGCCATTGCCACGCCGAAAACGGTCAGCGGTAAGCCGCGTTTCTGAAACTCATTGTGGATGCGCCAGAAACCAGCACGCGAACCGTATTCGTACAGCGAATCCATCGACATGTGGCGGTCGGGGAAACTGGCGGCACCGATAATGTCCGATAAAAATTGTTCAGAACCGGCATCACCATGCAGAACGTTATTCTCTGCGCCCTCTTCATAATTGAGCACAAACTGTACCGCAATGCGCGCGTTGCCCGGCCAGTTAGCGTGGGGCGGGCGTCCGGCGTAACCGATTAAATCGCGCGGGTAAGCATCAGTAAAACCGTATTCAGTATCAGACATAGTGTTCTCTCAGATTCAGCCCGGCAAAACGGCCAGACAAGGGTTTTTCCAGCGGATAATCCAGATCACCGTGTTTACTGGTCGTCAGGCGAAGAGCTGCCAGTGACTCGACCATTTTGACCGCCGCGCTGACGCCATCGATCACCGGTATACGCAGCTCGCGCGTCAGTTCCTGCGCCAGATCGGCCATTCCGCCACAACCGAGCACGATCGCCCCGCTGCCGTCAGATTTTTTCGCCGCGATACACTGCTCGCGCACTTTTTCCTGCGCCAGCCCGCTGCCGTCTTCCAGTGATAACACCGGCAGATCGATGGCGTGCAAGGCCGCGCAATGGCGTTCGAACCCGTACTGATGCAGTAAATGCCGGGCGATCGTCAGTGTACGCGGCAAGGTCGTCACGATAGAAAATCGCGTCGCCAGCATCGTCGCCAGATGCATTGCCGCTTCCGCAATACCGATAACCGGCGCATGCGCCAGCTCGCGGGCAGCCAGTAATCCGGGGTCACCGAAACAGGCAATAATATGGCCGTCGACACCGGCATCGCGTCCGGCTTTTATCTGCTGCAACACGCCCAACGCGGCAATCGCTTCATCGAAATGGCCTTCAATTGACGGCGCACCTTCTTCAGGGCAAACGGCCAGAATTTGTGTATCCATCCCCGCAACCGAGCGGGCAGTTTGCGCCATCACTTCGGTCATCGCCTGGCTGGTGTTCGGATTGATCAGTTGTATACAAAGTGATTTGACCATCAGCCTGGCTCCTTACCTGCAACCGGCTTCTGAACCGCAAATATCTGCGCAAAATCGGGGGTCTGCCCGTTATGTTGCTCAAAACGCAGACTGGCGACGATGGTGTCGAAATGATGCGCCATGCTTGCCGTCAGCCCGGCGACGTCGCGCTTTTTCAGCAACTCAATAAGGTCGTCGTGATCATGGCAACGGCAGCCCTGTTGCCACGGTGCGCCCCAGGCAGCAATCGCCAGCGAGGAACGCAGGGTCAGTTGCGAGACAGACTCAGTCAGCACTTTATTGCCGGAAATAGCCTGAAGCTGAACATGGAAGGCGGCGGAAAGGCGGATCGCAGCGGCACCGTCACGTTCATCGTGCGCACGCTTTTCTTCCTGCACCAGTTTTTTCAGCGCCACCAGATGTGGCGACTGGCAATGCGCAATCACCAGCGGCAGGTTGGCGCACTCCAGGATTTTACGGGTTGCGAAGACATCGCGCGATTCTTCAGCGTCCGGCGTGGTGACATGCGCACCACGCTTGGGCAATAACGTCACCAGTTGCACTGCGGCAAGGCGCTGCAGGACGCGGCGAATCCCCGTGCGGCTGACTGAAAACACCTCAGCCAGCGCTTCTTCCGGCAATTTACTGCCCGGCAAAAGCTGGTGTTCCACAATAGATTTCACCAGCGCGTTATAAATATGGTCGTCCTTATCCTCGGTAAAATAGGCCGTATTAAGCCCGTTCCAACTGGTCATTGCCGTTACTCCGTATACCGTTCGAGAATTTAATCGTATACATGAAAGTTAATTTTTGTATACAAAAAATGAAATTTGGCCTGATTCATGCAGTGCTCCTGTGACTGCTTTTTAACTTTTGGCAGCCGGCATCCGGCTTCCGACTTTCACATGTTGTTTATGACAGGAGCACGATTTATGCCAAATCAGGAAATCACCTCCGCCACGGCGTCATCAGAACAGAGCGCCGGGATCATCAAACCTTATTACAGCCCGAAGCTGTGTAACGATGATTTAGCGCCCACCCGTGACCAAAACTGGAGCTGGTACAACATATTTTCTTTCTGGATGTCCGATGTACACAGTATGGGCGGCTATGTGGTGGCCGCGAGCTTCTTTACGCTCGGCCTGACCAGCTGGCAGGTTCTGCTGTGTTTGTTGTGCGGGATTTGTATCGTGCAGATTTGTGCCAACCTGGTGGCGAAACCGAGCCAGCAGGCCGGTGTGCCTTACGCGGTCATTTGCCGTCAGGCATTTGGCGTATTCGGAGCGAATATACCGGCAGTGATCCGCGGGCTGATCGCTTTCGCCTGGTACGGCATTCAGACCTATCTGGCGGCTAATGCGTTAATGCTGGTGCTGCTCAAATTCTTCCCATCGCTGACACCTATGACCCTTCCGCACTGGCTGGGATTGTCGGCGCTGGGATGGGTGTGTTTCGGCATTATGTGGGTGTTGCAGGCGATGGTGTTCTGGCACGGGATGAGCGCGATTAAGCGTTTTATCGATGTGGCGGGTCCGGCGGTATATGTCGTTATGCTGATGCTGGCGGGCTGGATTTTGTATAAAACCGGGCTGAGCAATATCTCCTTTACGTTATCCACCAAAACCCTGACGGTCGGCCAGCAAGGCTGGGAAATGCTGACCGCCACGGCGCTGGTGGTGTCTTACTTCTCCGGTCCGCTGCTGAACTTCGGCGACTTCTCACGTTACGGGAAAAGCATGGGCGAAATCCGTCGTGGTAACCGCTGGGGCCTGCCGTTTAACTTCCTGCTGTTCTCGATTGTGACCGTAGTGATCGTTTCAGGGACACAATCACTGTTCGGGCAGATGATCACCGATCCTATCGAAACCGTCAGCCGTGTGGGTAACAGCGTGGCTGTGGCGCTCGGCCTGCTGACCATGATCATCGCGACCATCGGTATCAATATCGTGGCGAACTTCGTGTCTCCTGCGTTCGACTTCTCTAACTGTTCGCCGCAGAAAATCAGTTTCCGTACCGGCGGGATGATCGCCGCAGTCGGTTCTGTTCTGCTGACACCGTGGAACCTGTTCCAGTCACCGGAAATTATCCACTATACGCTGGACGTGCTGGGATCCTTTATCGGGCCACTGTTCGGGATTTTACTGGCGGATTATTACCTGATTAAACGCGGTCATATGGATGTGGATGCGCTGTTTAACGCCACGCCTTCCGGCCGTTACTGGTACCGCAACGGGTTCAACCCGAAAGCGATTGCCGCGCTGGTGCCGGCGGTGGTGATTGGTCTGGTGATAAGCTTTACGCCGAGCCTGCATCAGGTAGCGAACTTCAGCTGGTTTATTGGTGCCTTCCTGGCTGGCGGTTTCTATCGTTACATCGCCCGTCATGATCGTGCGACCAGCGGTGCAATTGGCTATATGAAAACCGAAGCGGAATAACAGGAAGGAAATAGCCAGGACGGCTGAAACGACGAAGCCCTGAGTGATTTCTCACTCAGGGCTTCTGAATAGTGGCGGAACGGACGGGGCTCGAACCCGCGACCCCCTGCGTGACAGGCAGGTATTCTAACCAACTGAACTACCGCTCCGCGTTGTGTTCTGGTTAAGAACGGAGCGGATATTAAGGAATGGCCGCCGTTACGTCAATGCTTTTCCTGATATTTTCAATCAACCGCACAGTTTTTCCGCAGGCTGGACAATTTCAATCCAAAAGTCAGAAAAACGGCTTACGAACGCCACAAACAGCTACCGCCCTTTTTCACCACTAAATCTAAACGCTCTTCATGCCACGCCAGTTCCTGATCAGTGGCGGCGATGACTTTTAACCCGGAGGCTGGCCGCGCAACACGCTGGATCCCCAAGCCGTCAGCGCCAGTATTTTGCTCGCCTTCGTGGGTGAATTTAATGCTGGTCTGGCCGCCGGTCATCATCAGATAGACTTCGGCAAGAATCTCGGAGTCAAGCAACGCGCCATGGAGCGTACGCTTGCTGTTGTCGATCAGGTAGCGATCGCTCAGGGCATCGAGGTTATTACGCTTGCCCGGGAACAGCTTGCGCGCCATGGCCAGGCTGTCGGTAATTTTGCAGAACGTCTCGGTTTTCGGCAGATTACGGCCGAGCATGTCGAACTCGTAATCCATAAAGCCGATGTCGAACGTCGCGTTATGAATGACTAATTCGCCGCCGCGAATGTATTCAATGAAGTCGTCGGCCACGTCGGCAAACGTCGGTTTATCAGCGAGGAATTCGTCGCTGATACCGTGAACGCCAAAGGCTTCCGGATCCACCAGACGATCGGGTTTGAGATAAACATGGAAATTGCGCCCTGTCAGGCGGCGGTTAACCACTTCAACAGCACCGATTTCGATAATCCGGTGCCCTTCATAATGGACGCCGAGTTTATTCATACCGGTGGTTTCAGTATCGAGAACGACGATCCTGTTAGAGGTGTTTTGTAAATCCATGGCTTTTTATCCAACGCTGACAGTCAATTACAGAAACGATCTGCCCGGCGCGAGACAGGGTGACGCGCCGGGCACTTTTTCTTACGCAGGGATTTGCTGTGTAATGCAGTGGATGTTACCACCACCCAGCAGAATTTCACGGGCAGGAATACCCGTGATTTTGTACTCAGGATACATTTCACCCAGCAACTTCTCAGCTTGCTTATCCGTTTTAGCGTCGAGCAGCGGGAAGATAATGTGGTTGTTGCTGATCAGGTAATTGACGTAAGACGCCGCCAGACGGTTACCTTCCACACGCTCAATGGCTGTGCCCGGCAACACCCCGATCGTTTCTTCCGCAGTGGCATGCATAACCGGAGGTGAGGGCATTTTCCAGATTTTCAGGCTGCGCCCTTTGGCATCTTTCGCCGCTTCCAGCACTTTCAACGCTGCCGCCGAACGCGCGTACTGCGGGTCCTGCTGATCGTCAGTCCAGTGCAATGCAACTTCTCCCGGACGCACGAAGCAGCACATGTTATCAATGTGACCGTCTGTTTCGTCGTTAAATACGCCGTCTTCCAGCCAGATGAATTGCTTAACACCGAGGAGTTCCCGCAATTTCGCCTCAATCTCTGCCTTCGACAAATCAGGATTGCGGTTAGGATTGAGCAAACATTCAGCGGTGGTCAGCAAAGTGCCTTCACCATCAACATGAATGGAGCCACCTTCCAGTACCAGATCCGTTGAAACATAAGGAATGTGATGATAGTTCGCCACCTGACGCGCCACCCGCTGATCACGCTCCCAGCTTGAGTAAAGGCCACCGTGCAAGCCGCCCCATGCGTTGAATGTCCAGTCGATAGCCAGACGTTCACCTTGCGGATTGACCACAATGGTCGGGCCGGTATCACGCATCCACGCATCATCGCTTTCCATTTCCACCAGCGTAATTTGTGCTGGCATCACTTCGCGTGCATTTGCCATTTCTGCTGCCGGAACCGCCATAAATACCGGCGTTTTGGTCGCAATCGCTGCCGCTACGTTAGCAAAAGCCAGTTGGGCCGGACGCCCGTTTGAGCGCCAGTTATCGGTGCGATAAGGCCAGATCATCCAGACAGCCTGCTGCGCAGCCCATTCAGCGGGCATCGCAAAACCTTCAGCCTGAGGATTGATATCAATAGAAGACATCAGTTATTTCCTTGTTGAACCGTCGGACGTCGCGATTGCGCCATACATTTCAGGACGGCGGTCGCGGAACAGACCCCAGGATGCGCGCTGTGCAGCGATAGCATCCAGATCAAAGGTATGAACCAGCACGGCTTCTTCCGTTTTGTTGGCCTGCTCAACCAGCGCACCGGTCTGATCAGCAATGAAGGAAGAGCCGTAGAAGGTCATTTCATAATCAGGAATGAATTTGCTTTTTTCAGTACCAATGCGGTTTGAGGCGATCACCGGCACCAGATTTGCCGCAGCGTGGCCCTGCTGAACACGGGTCCAGTGTGGCTGGCTGTCAATTTCCGGATAGGCCGGTTCGGAACCAATCGCTGTCGGATAGAAGATAATTTCCGCGCCCTGTAATGCCAGACAGCGGGCAGTTTCCGGGAACCACTGATCCCAGCAGATACCCACGCCGATTTTCGCGTAACGGGTATTCCACACTTTGAAGCCGGTATCACCAGGAATGAAGAATTGTTTTTCCTGATAGGCCGGGCCGTTCGGAATGTGAGTTTTGCGATAGACATCCAGCACACTGCCGTCAGCATCAATCATGACCAGCGAGTTATAATAGGCGTTATTGCACTTCTCAAAGAAGCTCAGAGGAAGCACCACTTCCAGTTCTTTCGCCAGCGCAGAGAAATGGCGGATAAGCGCGCTGTTGTCCAGCTCCTGTGCCAGGCTGTAATGCTCAGGGCTCTGATCAATACAGAAGTAAGGTGCAGCAAAAAGTTCCTGAATCAGAATAACTTGCGCGCCTTTGGCATGTGCCTGGCGAACCAGCTTTTCGGCGTTAACAATATTATTTTCCAGATCCCAGCTGCAGCTCATTTGTGTTGCAGAAACCGTTACATTTCTCATCAGACATCCTTAAAGCATTGAAAAATTGGCAGTGAAAAAACCATGAAAGGCTCAACTCGCTCAGAGTTTTGAACTGGCACTCTGCATTTTCCTATTATATTGCAAAAGACAGCGCTCTCCAGCCAAAAGAGTGATGAATGCCCGGGCAACCTGTTACATCCCCCCGCTTTCAGACAGTTACACCTCAAGATATTGCTGTGCCCGGCACGGCGGTTTATGTCAGACTTGGTTTTTACATTTGATGAAAGAGCCTGCCAGATATGACCAAACAGGTAGAAATTTTCACCGACGGCTCCTGCCTGGGTAATCCCGGCCCCGGCGGTTTCGGCGCGATTTTACGCTATAAGCAACACGAAAAAGAGTTCAGCGCGGGTTTTCGTCTGACCACCAATAACCGCATGGAAATGATGGCGGCGATTGTGGCGCTTGAAGCTCTGAGCACACCATGCGAAGTGACGCTGAGCACCGACAGCCAGTATGTTCGTCAGGGGATCACATTGTGGATCCACAACTGGAAAAAACGTGGCTGGAAAACTGCCGATAAAAAACCGGTGAAAAACGTCGATTTGTGGAAGCGTCTTGATGCCGCGATCCAGACGCATGAACTGAACTGGATGTGGGTGAAAGGCCATGCCGGACACCCTGAAAATGAACGCTGTGATGTGCTGGCGAAAGAAGCCGCAGGGAATCCGACGCTGGACGATTTAGGCTATCAGGCGGAGAATTAATTCCGCAGGCCCCACAGCCCATCCCAACCTTCCCCTTGTGAAAGGGGAAGGTGCAAGACTTCAGTCCCGATGCTCCTTCCGGTAACTCTTCGTTGCGCCCACCGCCTGCGGTATTTTCTGTTTCTGCGCAAGAACTTTTTTCGCGGTTGGCGTCAGCGGGAAAGTCCGTTTACGGGCAATAATCAGCGTCATGCACCCCAGCGCGGGAAGGTGCGTACTCAGCAATTTTCCGCCATTCTTTTTCCACGGCAGCACGTGAAAACGCCGGTGCACCATCACTTCATAATTAAGCAACGACAGCCAGTCGAGCAGACGCATTTGGGTAAACAAGCGGCTGCTGTACGGCTGACGTTTGCGAAAAAGCGGCATCAGTTTGCCAATGCCCAGCAGGCTGAGCGGATTAAAGCTACTGAGCACCATCCAGCCATCATCAATCAGCACGCGGTCCACTTCGCGCAGAATGCGGTGCGGGTCATCCGCGTAGGCCAGCGTATGGCTGAGCAGGCAGGCATCCACTGATTTTGCTGCGAAAGGTAAATGGTACGGATCACCCCGAACATGCAGCCCCTCGCCTTCCTGGGCAAAGTTTACCTGATGCGAGATCGGGCATGCCCGGGCGTCGATTTCGGCACTTAATGCGCCGATTTTCAGCAGGTGGAAACCGTAAAGTTTCCCCCACCAGGGTTGCAGTTGTTGCTCAAGCGCGGCACGGTAGTAGCCGCCGCACGGGATCTCATCCCAGGAAGCCGGAGCAACAATGGTCTTGCGGATGCGGGCTGGTCGCATAGTTTATTATCTTCTTTCAAGCAGTTGCCAAAGAGAGGTTGCCATGAATCTTATCAGTATTCCGGCGTTGCAGGACAATTACATTTGGATGCTCGATGACCAGCAGGGGCATTGCCTGATCGTCGATCCCGGCGAAGCAGCGCCAGTTTTGGCCGCGTTGAAAAAGGCCAATTTAACCCCGACAGCCATCCTTCTGACACATCATCATCACGATCATGTGGGGGGCGTTGATGAGATTTCGAGCCATTTTCCGGGTCTAAAAGTATACGGACCTCACGAAACTGAGAATAAATTTAGTCAGACTAGTCTTAAAAATGGTGAAAAAAGGGTAATTGGCGGTCTGGAATGGCAGATCTTTGCTACGCCCGGTCATACACTTGGTCATATTTCATACTATAGCGCGCCTTATCTTTTCTGTGGAGACACGATGTTTTCCGCCGGATGCGGTCGCTTGTTCGAAGGGACGCCGGAGCAAATGTACCAGTCGTTTCAACGGTTAGCGGCGTTGTCTGACGAAACATTAGTCTGCGCAGCACATGAGTACACTCTTTCAAATCTTAAGTTTGCGCGCTCTATTTTACCGGAGGATGATGATATTCTTTCTCATGAGCACAAAGTGCAACAAATGCGTGAAAAGGGACAATCTTCCCTGCCTTCAACCCTCGGTCTTGAGCGTAAAATCAACCTCTTTTTACGATGCGATGACGTTGATTTACAAAACAAATTAAACCTTAACGATCCCTTAAAGCCTGACTGGCAGGTTTTTGCCTATTTAAGGGCACTCAAGGATAGCTACTAGACCCAAAGGTTGTGTTTTTTTCCGAAGCAAAGTATTATCGCTCGTCTTTTAAGCAACTATGACACACACATGAAGGCAAACGCGATCCTAATAATCGCCTCCATGTTGCTCACAGGTTGCCAGGCGTCCAGGCAGGGCGTGAAGGTACCGGAACAACATGCACAGAGTTTGTCTTCAGCAAGTCAAAGTGAAGAAGCAGGACAGTTCACAGGTGATGGCCGAGCGGCCTCTGGGGGATGGTTGGATGGAAACGACACCGTCTCCCAACAAAATCTGTGGAACTTCATAGGCGACGAGCTGAAGATGAAGGTTCCGGATAATCCCCGGATCCGCGAGCAAAGAGTTAAATATTTAAAAAATAAGAGCTATCTCCACGATGTAACATTACGGGCAGAGCCGTACATGTACTGGATCACCGAGCAGATTAAGAAACGTAATATGCCGATGGAACTGGTACTGCTACCCATAGTGGAGAGCGCTTTTGACCCCAAAGCAACCTCATCAGCTAACGCTGCAGGGTTGTGGCAAATTGTGCCGCAGACGGGTCGAAACTATGGTTTGAAACAAAACCAGTGGTATGACGGACGCCGTGATGTTGTGGCTTCGACAACTGCTGCGCTTGATATGATGCAACGTCTGAACAAGATGTTTGGTGGCGACTGGTTACTGACCGTTGCTGCGTATAACAGCGGTGAAGGCCGTGTCATGCAAGCGGTGAAAGCGAACAAAGCCAGAGGCCGTTCCACGGATTTCTGGGCACTGGCGCTGCCACGTGAAACATCGATTTATGTGCCGAAAATGTTAGCCCTTAGCGACATTCTCAAGCACAGCAAGAAATACGGTATCAATCTGCCGAAACCGAGTGAAGACCGTGCTCTTGCGCGTGTTGAAGTCGGACAGCAGATGCAACTGACCCAGGCGGCTGAGATGGCGGGCATGTCCCTGACCAAGCTTAAGTCGTTTAACACTGGCTACAAGAAAAATGTAACCGCGCCGAATGGCCCGCATTACATTGTTCTGCCGAAGGCGCATGCCGACCAGTTAAAAGATTCACTGGCTGATGGCGATATTGCCGCAGTACAGGAAACCAAACTGGCCAGCAACACTCCGTCAGGTGCAAAACAGTACAAGGTTCGCTCCGGCGACAGCTTGTCTGGCATTGCAGCCCGGCTGAATGTGAAGACCCGTGATTTACAGCGTTGGAACAATTTGCGCTCAGCAGGCGCGTTAAAAGTTGGGCAAACACTGCAGGTGGCGGATAACAGCGTCAGCAATACCAGTGCCAATCGCGGCAGTATCACTTATCAGGTACGTAAAGGTGATTCATTGTCGAGCATTGCTAAGCGTCACGGCGTCAACATCAAGGATGTGATGCGCTGGAACACCAATGCCGACAACCTGCAACCGGGCAACAAGTTAACGTTGTTCGTCAGCAACAAAATGAGTCCTGATACCTGATTCGAAAGGTACCGGTAATAAAAAAGCACCCTGAATATTCCGGGTGCTTTTTTTATGTCTGCGTTTTTTAGCGGACGAATTAAGCGTTATTGCGTCAGCGGTTTTCCCGCCATAAATTCTACCCGCAACGGGTTATGGTCAGAGGCTCGTGTTTCCATCACCGATGCGCTGGTGACGCTGAGATCCCGGTAGAAAATGAAGTCCAGCGGTCTGCCGAACGCCCGCTTGCGGTAATCAGAAGGAAAACGGACTTCCTCCAGATGGATATTTCCCGCAAAGCCAAACAAGGCATTGATACGCTGTTTGCTCCACGCATTAAAATCCCCGGCCATGATCACCGGCCCTTTGTGATTAGCAATCTGCTCACCAATCGGATCCAACTGCTTGCTGTAAACGTCGATGCCAATGCTGAAATTGACCGCATGAATGTTCACCACCATCAATAAACGACCATCTACAAGCGGATACACCGTAACTAAAGCCGATTTAGACAGCCTCAGAAGCGGCTCACGCTCACGCAGCGGGCAACAATAAACCGGATGTGCCGCAGAGAGTGTCATCACGCCAGAGGGGTGCTGAGGCAGCATAAAGGCAGGCACCTGATCGGCGGCCAGATAATTTGAGGTCGCGTAACGGATCAGTTCAGGGGTTGTCTGGGCTTCCTGAAGCAAGACCAGTTGCGCATCTTTGCCATAATCACGCAGAACTGACAACCAGTCAGCCCGCTGTTGTTTGAAGATATTCCACACCATCACGCGCAAAATATTCGAATTGGGCAGTGCAGCACCCGGCGGCAAATCTGGTCCTAAATGTGCGAGGACTCCCGGAAAGATTTGCTCTGCGGGCTGACCTGCGACATACCTCATTGCATATGTTTTTTTCCGCACGCTAATCGCCTGTTTACCCGTTATATCGTTGCTATATGAGAGAGATTCTCACAGCGAAAGCTCAGTATACGCCCGCAAGCGCTCAGGCCAAATCTGTTTACATTGGTATACAACCTGGTCACATCTATAGGCTAGCATAAAAATAAAAACGGCCCGCCAGAGGCGAGCCGTGCAGACGCAGACGCAGAATGACAGGATAATCAGGCCAGCGCCGCTTTGGGTTTTCGGTCCAGATGGCCGCTCAGGCAGATAAGCAGCAGCGCACCCGCGACGATAACCGCTCCAATCCATGGCGTTTGCGCCAGGCCAAGGGTGGAAACCACCTGCCCGCCAATCACTGACCCCAGGGCAATACCGACGTTAAAGGCCGCAATGTTCAGGCCGGAAGCAACATCGACCGCATTTGGCGTCACCTCTTCGGCTTTCTGCACCACATAAACCTGTAATCCCGGTACGTTACCGAAAGCAAAGATGCCCATCACCAACAGCGTGATTAACGCCGGAATACCGAAACCTGAAGTGAACTGGAAAATCAGGAGCAGCACAGCGAGTGCGGCAAAAATAATCGTCAGCGCTTTGACTGCGCCATGACGGTCAGCCAGTTTGCCGCCCCAGATATTCCCGATGGCCACCGACACGCCATACGCCAGCAGGATCCAGCTCACCATGCTGGCTGAGAAACCGGCTTGTTCCTGCATCATCGGAGCAAGGAACGTAAAGGTAGTGAATACGCCACCGTAACCCAGCGCGGTAATGGCGTAAATGAGTAACAGTCGCGGATTCATCAGCACTTTTACCTGATCTACAATGCGTGACGCAGGTTTGTTTTTGATGTTATTGGGCACCAGAATAGCGCTGGCAATAATCGCCACGACACCAATAACTGACACGGCGAGGAAGGTTTCGCGCCAGCCAAAATGCTGACCTATAAATGTCCCGAGCGGCACACCGGTCACCAGCGCGACGGTCAGACCGCCAAACATCAGCGCAATCGCAGAAGCCGCTTTTTCTTTCGCCACCAGACTGGTGGCGATCGTCGAGCCAATAGAGAAGAAAACGCCATGCGCCAGACCGGTCAGCAGACGCGCCATCACCAGCGTGCTGTAATTCGGTGACTGCCACGCCAGCAGATTACCCAGCGTGAACAACACCATCAAACCAATCAGCAGCGCTTTGCGCGGTACGCGGCCGGTCAGCGCCGTCAGAACCGGCGCGCCAATCGCCACACCGAGGGCGTATATAGACACCAGCAAACCGGCTGACGGGACCGAAACCCCCAGTTGCTGCGCGATAGTCGGCACCAGCCCGACGATGACAAACTCTGTTGTTCCTATAGCAAACGCACTGATGGTCAGTGCTAATAGTGCAAGCGGCATAACCTTTACTCCACATGAATATCGATTTGATGGCGACGATTATCAGCTTGTGCTTAAATGACTTAAATAACCAAAGTATCAATTTATTTATGCTGGAGTAACAACAATGCGAGCCAGTTCCGAAGAGTTGATTACGTTTGTGACTGTGGTGGAAAGTGGCAGTTTCAGCCGTGCCGCTGAACAACTGGGTCAGGATAATTCAGTGGTCAGCCGGACATTAAAACGTCTGGAACAAAAGCTGGGGATCACCCTGCTCAACCGCACCACGCGTCAGATCAGCCTGACGCACGAAGGCGAGCGCTATTTCGTCCGGGTACAAAAAATCCTGCATGAGATGGCGGCTGCAGAAGATGATTTGCTGGAGAACCGCGACGATCCGCAGGGGCTGTTGCGAATCGATGCCGCAACCCCGGTCATTTTGCATGTCATTTCACCGCTGGTGGCCGAATTTACTGAACGTTTCCCGAAGATGTCGCTCGCACTATTCTCCTCCGAGAGCAATATCAATCTGATCGACCATAAAGTGGATGTGGCGATCCGCGTCGGTGAGCTGGAAGATTCCAGCCTGCGGGCGCGCAAACTGATGCTGAGCTATCGCAGCGTGCTGGCTTCGCCGGATTACCTGAAAAAATGGGGAACGCCGCAAAGCGCCGATGATTTACTGAAACACCGTTGTCTGGGCTTTAACGAAGTGGTTGCGCTGAATAAATGGCCGCTGCTGTGCGCTGACGGTCAGCAACTGACGGTCACACCATTTATCAGTTCAGGAAGCGGTGAAACACTGCGCAGGCTGTGTTTGCAGGGCAATGGTATTGCCTGTCTGTCGGATTTTATGACTGATGAAGATGTGGCGCGGGGTGATTTGGTAAAACTGCTGGTGCCGGACATTATGCGCATCGCCATGCCGTTGCACGCGGTGTATTACAGCGATCAGACCGTCAGCACACGTATCCGGTGTTTTATTGATTTTCTGAGTGAGAAGCTTGGGGCTGGAAGAGCTTAAATGCCTGCTTCTCCCCCTTTGCAGGGGGAGGCGTTGTGGATCAATCCCACGCAGGCGCCAGACCTTCAGGGCTGACCAGACGCCCGTTGCGTTCAAGCGCAGCGATCTGCTGCATATCCGCATCTGTCAGCGTCAGTTGTTGCGCCAGCAGATTACTTTGCAGGTTTTCACGTTTGGTCGATGACGGGATCACTGCGTAACCCAGTTGCAATGCCCAGGCCAGAACGATCTGTGCAGGTGTTGCGTTATGGCGGGCGGCAATCTCAATAATCGTCGAATCTTTCAACGTGTCGCCGTAAGCCAGCGTCATGTAAGACGTCACGGCAATACCGTTCTGGCGGGCAAAATCGACTACGGTCTGGTTTTGCAGGAACGGTGAAAGTTCAATCTGGTTAGTCGCAATCTGATCCGCGCCCACCGCGTCGATCGCTTCCTGCATCAGTGCAACGGTAAAGTTGGAAATACCAATTTCACGGGTCAGGCCCATTTTCTTCGCCTCAACCAGCGCATGCATTGTTTCTGCCACGCTGACGGCCTGATTCGGTGACGGCCAGTGGATCAGCGTCAGATCGACATAATCGGTTTTCAGTTTGCGCAGACTGTCTTTCAGGCTGTCGATGACTTTGTCAGCCGCAAGGTTTTCAATCCAGATTTTGGTGGTGATGTAAAACTCTTCACGCGAGACACCGCTTTCAGCCAGTGCATCGCCGACAGCCGCTTCGTTGTCATAAATCTGTGCGGTATCGATGGCGCGATAGCCCAGTTCCACGGCGGTGGCTACGGACGCTTTGACCACGTCATCTTTCAGGCGGAATGTGCCCAGACCGAATGCAGGAATACTCATCGTGTTCTCTCTTTTAATGTTTCAGGAAGATAAATCTTGGAGAGAGTATGGACTGCGCATTCATGGATAAAAACGACCGCTTTGCCAGAAGACTTTTGATGTGAGCGCAATAATCAGGAAAGGGAAAAACGGGTCCAGTGCCGTGAAACCTGCCAGATAAAACCGCCTGACGCGGCATCAAACCGATATTCATCAACGTCAGAGACACCGGCAGGCAACGCCAGCGCGCGCATCACGGACTCATCCGCAGCGCACCATAACCGGCTTTCAGCGGCAGATTGTGAAGTAAACCGCTGATTGTCTGGATCCAGGCGAAGCCTGTCCATCTGCCACACACTGCCGCCCTGCTGTTTCAGCCACGCCTCACGCAGACACCACAGCTGCCAGAACGCCGTTTGCGGGCAAGCCTGCTCCACCAGCCACTGACATTCGATATCACTGAATGCGGCACGTGCCACGTCAAGATAACGTGGGCGCGGGCGGATTTGCTCCACGTCGCCGCCGCTTTCACCCGCCGGACATAACAACAGTTGCAGATGATTTTTACTGTGGCTGAGGGAGAAATGTGGCAGAGAAGCATCCGCAAAAGACGGTTTTCCCTGCGCGGAAATCTGCAGGACGGGTAAGTTGTCACAGCCGTTGAAAACTGACATGGCCTCGGCCAGAAGCGCCCTGCCCGCGTACCATTGCTGGCGGCGGGCAGGATTCATCCCTTCACTTTTTTCGAGCCATTCTGCGGGCAAACGTGACAACGAAAAGTTGTCATCCAGCGACGCAGTAATGACACGCGCAAAATTCATCGTTACGGCCAGCGACGGAAAACTAAAGAGGTATTAATTCCACCGAATGCAAAGTTATTCGACTGGATAAATTCAGTCTGAATATGACGTGATTCGCCCATTACGTAGTCGAGTTCGCCGCAAAGCGGATCCGGCTGCGTCAGGTTGATAGTCGGCACGAACCGGTCTTCGCGCATCATTTCCAGCGACATCCACGCTTCCAGTGCACCGCAGGCACCGAGTGTATGACCAAAGTAGCTTTTCAGTGACGAGATTGGCGTCTGATTGCCAAACACCGCAGCGGTCGCATGACTTTCGGCAATATCACCGCGGTCGGTGGCCGTGCCATGTGCACTGATATAACCGATTTCAGAAGCAGGTATACCGGCATTTTTCAGCGCTTTTTCGATGCAAATCTGCATCGTCGATTGCTGCGGCTGAGTGATATGGGACGCGTCGCAGTTAGTGGCAAAACCCACGATCTCGGCGTAAATTTTCGCACCGCGCGCCTGTGCATGTTCCAGTGACTCGAGGATCAGTGCCCCGGCACCTTCGCCGATCACCAGTCCGTCGCGCTGCGTATCAAACGGACGCGGCGACAGTTCAGGGTGCTCATTTTGCTGGCTGGTGGCGAACAGCGTGTCAAACACAGCAGCTTCTGACGGGCAAAGTTCTTCCGCGCCGCCTGCCACCATCACCGTCTGGTAACCGTGTCTGATGGCTTCATAGGCATAACCGATCGCCTGGCTGCCCGAGGTGCAGGCGCTGGAGGTTGGGATCACCCGTCCTTTCAGGCCAAAGAACAAACCTGCATTCACCGCTGTGGTGTGCGGCATCATCTGCACGTAAGTCGTACCGGTAATATTGTTAGTGTGCTTTTCCGTCAGCATGGTCGCGAATTCGCTGACCGGACCCGTGCTGCCAGTGGATGACCCGAAGGCAATACCGGTTTCGCCGTCAGTAAGCACCGGATCTTCCAGTAAACCGGCCTGCTCCAGCGCCAGTTCAACCGCACGGGTTGACAGCAGGGAGACGCGGCCCATCGAACGGATGCGCTTGCGGGTGTAATGCGCCGGGATAACAAAATCATCCACCGGCGCACCCAGATGCGTATTCAGCCCCTGGTAAATCAGCCATTCGTCCATGTGGCGGACAGCGTTTTTACCCTGTTGCAGGCGGGTGGAAATCTCGTCCCAATGATTGCCGAACGCCGTTATGCCTTTCATACCGGTAATGACTACGCGCTGGCTCATACCATGCCTCCGTTGATGGAGATCACCTGGCGGGTCACATAACCGGCGATATCTGACATCAGATAACTTGCCAGTCCGGCAACTTCTTCTGCCCGGCCCATACGTTTGAGCGGGATCATACCCATTGCGGCATCGAGTGCCGTTTTTTCCATATCCAGCATGCCAGTGTCGATCAGCCCCGGCGCAATACAGTTAACAGTGATTTTGCGTTTCGCCAGTTCCAGCGACAGCGCTTTACAGGCACCGATAATTCCGGCTTTCGCCGCGCTGTAGTTGACCTGTCCGCGGTTGCCCGTAATACCGGAAACCGAGGAAAGCGCGATTATACGCCCGCCCTGACGCAGCCCAATCATCGGCATCACGCAGGGCTGTAAAACATTGTAGAAGCTGTCGAGATTGGTGTGGATCACGCCGTCCCAGTCTTCGTCGGTCAGTGCCGGAAATGCCGCGTCGCGGGTAATCCCGGCATTATTGATCACACCGTAGTACGCGCCATGCGCCTCAATATCGGCTTCAATAACGTCGCGGCACTGCTGGCGGTTGCTGATATCAAACTGCACAATTCGCCCGCTGCCGCCGTTGTCGGTTATCTGTTGCAGGGTGCTTTCTGCCCCTGCTTTATCGCTGTGGTAGTGAATGACCACCAAAAAACCATCGCCGGCTAACTGGCTGGCAATGGCTTTGCCGATCCCTTTGCTGGCACCGGTTACTAATACCGAACGCATCATTCCTGTTTCCCCTGAGTTAACTTAATAAGTTCATCCTTGTCTGGCTGGTATGTATTCAGCCGTCCTTTTGCAACCTGCAGGTTGTCTTTTTCTTGTTTAATGCAGATCACGCCTTCGAAGCTGGCGAGTTTTTCATCGCGCAGCACCATTGAGACGCTGATGAATAATTCACTGCCTGCCGCAAATTCCGGCACGCTGCATTTCAAAGCCCTGCCGCCCAGCAACATGCCAACCTGAGGCGGTTCGCCACTTTGTGCACCGTGCCAGCCGCTCCAGACGCCGACCGTTTGCGCGATAAGCTCAAGGGCATACCACGCAGGTAACGCGCCACGGACATTGAGAAACGGCGCCAGCACGCTGTTTTCGGACACCACCACGCTGCACAGCGCAGTCTCTTCTGTGACGCTAAGTACCTTATCCAGCAAAACCATCGGTGATTCATGCGGCAGATAATGCTCCGCGCTGAGCCTACTCATGACGGCCTCCCGATCACAATGCAGGCGTTATTACCGCCAAAAGCAAACGAGTTGGAGAGAATAACGGGTTTCACCAGCGCTTCGCCTTTTTCCACCAGCCGGATCGCCGCCAGACGGGTATCACGGGGCATCACGCTGAAATCCTGTGGCGGCAGGTTAAGATTTTGCGTCAGGATCAGCCAGCCCAGCGCCGCTTCTGTCGCACCCGCCGCGCCCAGCGTATGGCCAGTGAGATGCTTGGTCGAACTGCACGGCGTCTGGCTGCCAAACAGCCGGTGTATGACAGCGGCTTCTGCCTGATCATTGAGCGGTGTGGCGGTACCGTGTGCGTTGATGTAACCCACGTCTGCCGCACTCAGCCTGGCCTGCGCCAGTGCCATGCGGATTGCCCGTTCCGCGCCGAGACCTTCCGGATGCGGTGCAGACATATGCCACGCATCGGATGATTCGCCAGCCCCCAGTAATGCGACGTCTGCGGGCTCACGGGTCAGCAGGATCAACGCCGAGGCTTCACCGATATTGATGCCATCGCGATCTTGCCCGAACGGCGTACAGCGTCCGCGGGAGAAAGATTCCAGGCTGTTGAAGCCGTTCACCGGCATCCGGCACAGGCTGTCAGCGCCACCCACCAGCGCCGCGTCGGCCAGCCCGGCGTCAATCAGGCGTTTCCCGCTGATAATCGCTCGCGCGCTGGATGAGCAGGCTGTTGATAATGTGTAAGCCGGGCCACAGAGATCCAGCAACTCCGCCATAAAAAGTGAAGGATCGCCCAGTTCCTGTTGCTGGTAATCATAGCCCGACGGAAATTGCCCATGCCGGTGCAGATGGCGCACCGCCTCTTCACCTTCGGCAATGCCCGAGGTACTGGTGCCCATAATGACCGCGACACGATCTTTACCGTACCGGCTGACAGCCGCGTGAACCTGAGGCTCAATCTGTGCCAGCGCAGCCAGCAACAACTGGTTGTTGCGGCTGCGGTGCGCTGACAGAGAGCCGGGGATCGCGGGCAGTTCGCCGGTCACCGCGCCGAGCCAGACCGGCCGTTCTTCCGTCAGCCAGCCTTCCTGCAACGACATTCCCGGCGCGGCACCTGATGTCAGGCTGGCAGCGATTTGCGCATTGCTGTTTCCCAGCGCGTTAACCATGCCCACGGCCGAAAAATAAATCATGTTAGTCACCCACATTCTGGATAGTTATCTGGTAGTGGAACGCCATCTGCGTGATGGATACCGGCTGACGTCCGCTGCCCTGTGGCAGATAGTCGATGCGGGTGATCGTTTTGCCCTGATTATCCAGTAACGTGCGGCGCAGCGGCTGATCGTCCAGTTTCCAGCCCGCCGGCAACAGCGGCTGCCAGCGCTGCGCTGGCCAGTAGCTCAGCATAATATCGGCCAGAACTTGATTTGCTGGAGGTAAACCGTCGATCTTCATGGCCTGTTCGGTGTGGATCCCCGTTTGATCGTAGACCACTTTGAACAGGCGGATCCCCAGAGGGGAAAGCCCGGCAAGCTGTAACGACTTTCCATCTGCATTGAGCAGCACCAGCAAAGACTGTTGTTTACCTTTCACCGTGGCTGTCAGCAACTGCTGCTGGCTGACCGGTTTATCCAGGGTGGGCGCGGGTAATTTCACCTGCACGCCGCGTTTCAGCCAGGCTTGCGGCTGCGTATCTGAAGGGGGATTTGTCGCGCACCCGACAAGAATAAAAATCAGAAGTGTCAGCGCTGGCAGCATAAACCGGGTCATTTTTTGCGTCCTCTTTTTTTAGCTGGCAAGGTCAGTGGCGACAACAGAAATGCCGTTAATATGCCAAAGCTCAGCACGATGCCAAAACTGCTGATCGCCTGCGTGGAACTGAACACCAGCATACCGAACGTCAGCAACGTGGTGACCGCAGCCATAAAAATGGCAAACATGGATGTCGTCGGCGTGCCGCGTGGATTGGTGAAAAACAGGGTGTAATTGATGCCGATCCCCAGCACCAGAATCAGCGCCAGCAGGGAAAACAAATTAAGATTATGGCCACTGAAGCCCAGCGCAGCGACGCCCATCCCAAGGGAAAGTAAGGTCGGAACCAGGCAAACAAGCCCGTGTGGCAGGCGAAAACGCCAGAGATAAGTGACCGCAATGACTGCAACGGCGAGCGCCAGTAGCCAGGTCAGATAAACACGGTATTGCGAAAACAGTTCGCTGAATTCAGTTTTACGATCGATCCAGCCGGTTCCCGGCATGGATGCCGCCAGCGCCGCCATGGCTGCGCTGTCATGAACGCCATTCACCGGGATCAGTGCGGCGCTGCGCCTGTCCGGCAGGGACAGCCACAACAAACGCCAGCCCTCACTGACCACGCTGTTGCGCCATTCCGGCACATCAACCGTCTGCGCACTGAGATCCGGCTTAGCCATCTGGATCCCCGCCTGCTGCAATTGCGCAATAATTTGCGGTGCATGCTGGCGAAGCAGCGATAAATCCCGCTGCTGCTGTGCCTGAGAAGGCAGAGTGATCGCCCGGAATCCGTCAATCACCCTCTTCTCTTTGGCCTGCGCCAGCTTTGGCCGCAATGCTTCCAGACGTTGCAGTGTCTGCTCTGCGCTATCGCCGTATACCACCAGCCATTTCTGATCGTTCGTCTGCCCGGTCAGCGCGGCGATTTGCTGTTCCTGTAGTTGCAAACCAGCCGGAAGAGATTGCAAATCCGCAATGTCATCATTGATTTTCAGCCGCGATATTCCTGCCACCACCAGCACTAAAATCAGTAACGGCAGGCCAATGCGCACAGCTTTGCGACTACGCCAGGCCAGTAACCAGCGCATGATCAGCGTCAGCCCCGGCGCTGGCCCTGTCGGCAAACGCCTGGACAAATACGGATACCAGCACATCACGGTGATGCAGGCCGCACTCAGCCCGGCGGCGGCAAACACTGCCAGCTGCCGCAAGCCGGGGAATGGCGCAATCAGCAACATCAGATAGGCCACCACCGTGGTCAGCAGCGCCACCGATAACGCAGGGAACAGTTTTTTCAGACTTTCCAGCGGTGTGCTGGAATCGCCATGCACCCGCCGTTCGGTCAGGAAATACAGCGTGTAATCGGCAGAAATACCAACAATGCTGGTGCTCAGCACCAATGTCATCACATGGATTTCACCAAATACCCACAGGGTAAACACCGTGCCTGACAGCGCGCCGATGGCGATTGACAGTAAGCTGAGCAGCATCGGCAGGACCGAACGAAACATCAGTAAAATCAGCACAAACACGCCAGTTACTGACGCCGCACCAATCGTGGAAAGATCGTGCTCAGCCTGCTGGCTGGCATAATTGCTGTAGAAAATCGTGCCACGCTCAAGCACTTTTGCACCCGGCCAGCGCGCCTCAAAAGCTTCTTTCACCGCACCAAGAGCCGCTACGGTTTGTTTAGCCGACGTGATGTCATAAGAAGACGCCTTCAGCTCGCCATGCACCATGTACCAGCTACGCCCCTTTTTATCACGGACCATCAGCCAGCCCTGATCCAGCGTCATACCGCCGCTGCTCTGCTGTTGCGCCATCTGCGAGGCACGAACCAGCAATAACGGATCGTTTGCCAGCTCTTTGCCACTGACGCCTGAAAATGCCGAATAGATCTGGCCGAGGATCCACTGGCTTTGCGATTCAGCACCTGCCGTCAGACGCTGGCGTGTGGCGTCATCGAGCAACGCATTACGGTGTTTGAAGAAGAAAGTGCCCCACTCCTGCTGACGCTGTGCGTCCATCGGGCCCTGTACCTGACTCAGTTCAGGCAGCGTCTGCAAATGCTTCAGCCAGTCAGCAGCGGGCTGAATACCGGCTCCCGGCGGCGGACTGACCAGCCACATAAGCTGGCGATCCAGACGCTGAGTAAAGCCGTCAGAAAAAGCCTGCGGAATATCCGTTTCCTGCTGCTGCGGCAACAGCGCCAGAACGCTGCTGTTAATCTGGCTGCGTGGCAGTAACCAGAACAGCGCCGCGACCAGTAGCACGATAATCAGCAGCCAGCTTTGCGCCAGTTTTCGATGAAGGTCAGGATGCAAAATGGCGTTTCTCTGCGTCAGTCAGCATGGCTGGCGTCGTTTTCTGATTGAAGAAACGAATATGCGTGGCGTCGCCCTGCATGTCATTAATATCGATATTGTTCAGAAAGGTTTCGCCATTGAGCGTAATACTGCGGAACAGACGGTTTAGCGGCGAGACCTTCGGCGTCAGAATCAGCGTCCAGGCGCCTTTACCGTGATCGGTAAAATCAAGCGAAAAATTCTCTTCCAGCACCTTGCGGTCTGCGTGGAACAGCGCGCTGAGCAAGGAATTAAACTGGAACATTTGCGGATTCGTCTCCGCCGTGACCACCTGTGGCTGCTGCCCCGCCATGATTTGCACCATGCGGTTTTCAGTCAGTAATAATGTCAGGCTGAACGGTTTTTCCTGCTGCCACCACAGCCCTTGTTGCCGGGCAATCAGCAGATTTCCGCTGGAATTGAGCGGTTGCGCCATCCCGCTGATGGTTCTTTGCTGCGCAAATTCAGCACGGAGTACCGGCACCTGACTGAAGCGCTGTTGTAATTCTTCCAGCGTAACAGCGTTTGCCGTTACGCTGAAAACCGTCAGTACAAATAGCAAAAAGGCTTTCACAGGCTGGCTCCTGTTTTATCAAAAAGAACCTGCGGCGAGACAAAACACATTTCTTTGGTGGCAGCGTCTACCGCGACCTGTAACGTGTAACCTGTCGTTGTGCGTTTACCGGTTTCGATGTCGTAAATCTGATAGCCGATGCGCAAACGGTTTTCGATTTCCTCAAGCTGCGCATGAACGGCAATACGCTGTTCAAAGAGCAGCGGCGCGATATATTTCACGCGGGTATCAACAATCGGCCAGACATAACCTGACGCTTGCATCTGACGATAACCGTAATCAAATTGCTTGAGTAACTGCTCGCGCGCGACTTCCAGATAACGGAAATAGTTGCCATGCCAGACCACGCCCATTGCATCTGCGTCGTGGAAAGGAACCGTGATTTCAACGCGGGTAGAAAATCGCGGATCGTTAAAACGCGGATCAAGTTTGGAAGTCATATCAGTCAGGTTTCCTGTCAGGGGCAACATCCGCAGGATGTTGCCAGAAATCATAAAAATTGAACCAGTCGTGAGGCGCCAGCAGGCTGTAATGCTCAAGTCGTGCGGCATAGTGATCGACGGCAGACTGTAACGCAGACAGGCGGCTGGTACGCGGCAGGATCAGAGGATCCGCAAAAGATTCGCAGTAAATATGCAGACGCTGTCGCTGCATGATGCCAAACATCAGCATGACGGGCGCGCGTAGCGCTGCAGCCAGAATAAAGGGCCCCTGCGGGAATGCGGCGGGTTCACCCAGAAACTCGCTGTAAATCACGCGGGCATGCTCTCCACGCTGATGAGGACTGGCAGATGTCCGGTCGCCGACAATCGCCACCCACTCACCGGCATCCAGTTTTTCCTGCAATAAAATGGCGGTCTCCGGCCCCATCTTGTTCACCTGGATAAGGTTAACCACGGCCTGCGGGTTAATCTCTTTCATTACCTGATTGAACCGCTCGGCATGTTCGGTAAATACCAGCGCATTAACGGTAATGCGGTGATTGAGCGCGCCAATCGCGCGGCAGGATTCGATATCGCCTAAATGCGAGGCGAGGATCACCGTGCCACGCCCCGAGGCAATATGCGATTCGCAAATTTCGGGATTGACCAGTACCGCATCGGTCAGGGTTTTATCACCCTGCCAGCTCGCCAGTTTACTCAGCATAGATTCACCAAACCGCATGAAATGCCGGAAAGTGCTCAGCGGATAAGGCAGGGAAATATTGCGATGTGCGGCCGTTACGCGGACACGTTCCAGCCAGCTGGCAGAGGCATTGCGCTGTTTGCGGCCGGTAAGCCAAAAATAGGTGATGACCGGATAAAGCAGCAGACGAAAAGCCTGATATCCCAGTGTCCGGTAAACCGCCAGCATCAGGCGAATACCCCACAATCCTTTGCGTTCCTGTGTAGCAGACCAGTGCCGGGGACATTTTCTTCGCTGACGCAGCAAATAAGGAATACGCGGCAACATGCCAAAAAACAGCCGCGTGTGCATCCAGGAAATCTGCAGATTGTCCTTCACTGCATCAAAATGCGAGAGGCCATCTTCGGGATAGGTCACCCGCGTGGGCAGGAAACGGCTGCGCGTGCCCTGCCAGTAAAGGCGCACCATGATTTCCGTATCGAAATCCATCCGTAAACCCAGTGTTTTTTCCGCCATCAGTTGCAGACAAGGTTTGAGAGGATACACGCGAAATCCACACATACTGTCTTTGATTGAGAATGACAGGGTTTCAATCCAGACCCAGAAATGGGTGATATAGCGGCCATACAGGCGCGATTTCGGCACGCTGTCATCGTAAACCGGCTGCCCGGAGATCAGACAATCCGGATGACTTCTGGCTTCAGACAGCATCGCGGGAACATCTGAAAGCTGATGCTGGCCGTCGGCATCCACCTGTAAGGCGTGCGTAAAGCCTTTTTCAACGGCCAGCCGCAGGGCCGCCATCACAGCCCCACCTTTCCCCTGATTTACAGTTAATCGCGTCAGGCTCATCCACGGCGTCACACTGGCCAGGCGTTGCAACTCTTCTGCTGTCTGCTCGTCGCTGCCATCATCCACCACAATGCAGGGCAAACCGAATGGCCGGAGACTCTCCAGTACACCGGCCATCATCGGCCCGTGGTTGTAGCAGGGAATAATCAGGCAGGGAGAAAAAGAAACTGACAGCATTATGGACATAAGGTAATTTTTCCACTGCTGGCGACGGCATCACCTACGCTGTACCGGAATACCAGCCGGTTTTTTTCTTTCAGCCAGTCGATGTGCAAATCTACGGTTTCTTCAGGCAAAAGTGGTCGCTGGAATTTCACCACTTCCATGCCGGAAAACGCTTTATCCAGCCCCAGAAGTTCTTCGGCGTAGCCCATGGCCCAGTTCACCTGTGTCACGCCAGGCAAAATCGGAGACGACGGGAAATGGCCTTTAAACCAGAATAAATCCGCAGACAACCGGAACGTGAGAAGCAGACGGGTGTCGCTGACGAGTTGCTGGTTCAGCACTTGCGGCAAAATCATAAGAACAGTTCCTGTAATTCAGCAGTCGCGCGTTTGCCTTGCTGGTTAAGAGGAATGGCAGACGCCAGACGCCAGTATCGCGGCACAGAGACCGGCGATAACCACTGGTGCAGCGTCAGGCGAATCTGCCCAAGCAGCGCGGCCTGCCCCTGCGCCTGTAATAACAGCTCTCCACCGTGACTTAATACCAGTACGGCTGCGATATAAAGCCGCCCCTGTTTTTCGAGTGTCAGCACGCTGGCGTCGCTTAAAAGATCCAACGCACACAAACGCTGCTCAATTTCAGTCAGTGAGATCCGCTGCTCTGCAATCTTAACGATCCGATCCTTACGGCCTAAAAGAACAAACTGGCGTTGTCCGGCGGGCAATAGCTGGATTTTATCACTGAGGATCATGCCTTCCGGCTGCGGGATCAGCGGAGAAATCAGGGAAATATTGCCATCAGCACAGGAAGAGAATCGGATATTTTCAAAAAGCGTCCAGGCTTCGTCTGGCTGATGTTGCGTACGAAAAGCAATAATGCCGCTTTCGCTGGTGCCATAGATTTCTGTCGGCAGACAACCACAGACATTTTCTACCAGCAAGGCGGCCTCATTACTTAGCGGGCCTCCGGCAGAAAAGACATGCCGGCAGTGGGTTGGCTCCAAAGCCGGATCAAGGCGTTTAAGAAAAGCCGGACTGCTGGTCAGCACCAAAGTATTTTTACTGGCAAGTGACTGCAACTGTTCGTGATACTCCACACTTTTCGTCGCAAAAGGCCGGCCAAGCGACAGCGGCAACATAAAAGCAAAACTCAGGCCGTACATATGATGAGGCGCCACGGTGGCAACAAAGTGTGCATCTGCGAATTGATCGCCCCATCGCGCTGAAAGCCACTGGCTCTCCAGTTCAAGACAGGTAATTGGTTTGATTATTTTTTGCGGTTTACCGGTCGAACCGGAGGTAAATAAGTGAAGCGCGGGATTTTCTGGCCAGTTGGGTAAAACAGTCAATGGCTGATCCACTGAGCAAGGCAAACGCAGAACAGGGCAATCAATCGTCAAATCAAGATCGGTTATTAACGCATCAAATTCATCGCGTTGTTCAGCCAGAACGGCCGGGCGAAAATGTCCAGGTAAAACCGGCGTGTTACCGCTGTAAAGCACTGCCAGCAGCGCCACGGCAAATGAATAGTTATCTTCAAAACACAATGCCCAGCGGGTATGCGATGTCGCGCTGATATGAGTCAGCAGAGATAATACGTCCTGGCGGAAATCACACTGACGCCATTCCCGGCTTTCGCTCCAGGCAACCAGATAATCATCTGCTCTTTCCGTGCTTAGCCATTTGCACATTGGCAGCGTCATGGCTGGCGCAGACGCTTTCTGACTATCCATTCAATACCCATTAATAAGCCAATCAGCAGATAACTGATCCCGCCGTTGTAAAGAGCCCATAGGGCCATATCGCCTTTCAGGCAGGTATATAAAGCAAATGATCCATTCCACAGAAAAAAAATGCACCAGACCTGGGTGACACAGCGTGTATAAACAACACCTTCGGGCGGTAAATCGGGTTCATTCAGTCGCGCAAGACGTTCAACCAAAGATTGCCGGGCGTATAAGGAACTGAAAAATACCCCCAGTAATAAAGCATTTACCGCGACCGGGTAATACAACAGCATAGAGGTTTCGCGTAATAAAAGGCTGCTGGCGACCAGCACAATCCCTGAGGCCGCAATCGCTTTTCCAAAAAAAGTTAACTGGGATAATTTTCCGCGAAAAGTCAGTAATCGCAGAATAAAGACAGCAATCAGCACAGGTGCCAGAACGCTAATTCCCCAACTTTTTAAACCGCACCATACGGTTAGCGGATAGACAATAACCGCCACCGGCATCGCCCAGCGGGCAATCTTCGCAACCAGAGAAAATGAGAAGCGCCGGGGTTTATCCACAAAAAAGATACCCACACATACTATGGCGCCGGGGAATTAAGTAATTCATCTATGGCATCAACAACATCCTGAACGGTGCGAACAGATTTAAACATTTCAGGCTTAATTTTTCTGCCAGTGATTTTCTGCAAATGAACCACCAGATCAACAGCATCAATGCTGTCTAATTCCAAATCCTCATAGAGTTTTGCATCCGGGCGGATATCATCTTCATCGATTTCAAATAGCTTGACTAATAACGCGCTAATCTGCTGGTAAATTTCTTGCTTCTGCATAGGAATCTCTTTAACCACGCTGTACTGATATAAATCTGGCCAAACTTTCAACAGAATAAAAGTGCTCGCGCATTTCCTGACTTTCCGCCGAAAGGATCACACCGTATTGCTTCTTTAATGCCAGACCAAGCTCAAGGGCATCAATAGAATCCAGCCCTAATCCGTCACCAAAAAGTGGGGCCTGCGTCTCTATCTCATCTGGCGTCATTCCTTCCAGATTCAGCGTCTCAATGATAAGTGCTTTTATGTCGTTACTTAATGAATCCATGACTTAATTCTCATTATTTTGCATATTGCTGCGCATCAACTCAGTGCACAAATACTGCGTCAGACGCCGTGCAGCCAAAGCAGGTGAAAGATCGCTTTCATCTAAAAAGTCTTCAGCCTTTACCTTATCGGCAACGGTAATCACAAACTGAGGTTTTACACGGGGAATTTCGTACCACTTCCCATTTTTTGTCAGCATGGGTGGCTGACATGAAATATGGACAATCCTGACATCACACCCCGCCCTCAGAGCAATGTTAGCGGCACCACGCTGCAGCGTCATCGGTTTCTCAGGTAAGGAGCGCGTTCCTTCCGGGAAAATTAACAGCGTACCGCCTGCTTGCAACCGGGTTTCACAGGCCTGCAACAGAGCGTCAGACCCAGAGTTAATCAGGTAGCCCGCCGCTTTTATCACTCCGCTTAAGAATGGGTTTTGCAACAAAGCCTGTTTGACGATGCAGTCACAACGCGGCATCCGGGATGCCAGGATCACATAATCAAGAAGGCTGGGATGATTCGCCACGATCAGACACCCGGTATCTTGCTGAAACTTTTCATCACCGGTAAACCGGTAATCCATCACTCCCACCCTCCGTAATCCACTCAGAAAAAACCTAAAACTATTACGGATGCTGTTTAGCGTCATTCGGTGCAATCTGTCGGGTTGCCGGATGATCAGTCGCAACAGATTAAACCAGATAATAGAAAGCAACAGCCCGCCAATTCCGAAAAGTGCGAAAAAGAATCCAGTTGCCAGCCATCGCCAGATGCGATTTACCAGAGAAGACTTTTCTTCGGGTACTAGCGTTTCTCTCATCACAAATCCCGAACCCATTGCCAGCTATGGCGGCTATCTGCACTGACATTGAATAAAGAAGAGGAAGAAAGATAACCTCGCAGAAATTGCAGACTCTGCGGAATTTCTGAATTCAGATCCTCACCCGGCAATGAAATACGCTGGCACTGCAAACTATCGCCAGAAGTTAATATTATTGCTACAGCGTAAGGTAGAAACTCAGAATTTACCGATTCGTTATATATATCTGGGATTTCACCATCAAAATCGACCAGCATGACGCTGGAAGCACCGGTTGCCAGCATCGACTGAGCTTCCAGTATCCCTTGCTGAAAACTGTCTTTTCCGGCTGCTAATGAGGTTACCGGCAACGGATTTTTGCTAATAATGGTAAGCCAACCTGCTGCGGTATTATGTACTGACATGGAGAATTCAGTCGGAGATAAAGCGTCTTCCTCTGCCAGAGAATGCAAAATGCGCCCTGTATTCTCCAGCTCACCATGGCGGCTGGTAAAAATTGCCGCATCTACGTTGTTATTGGCGAGCAATGCAAGCCCGGCATCAACAGCAAAACGACTGCCGGTACTCATTCGACGTGCTGACATCATTGGAATTTGCTGGCTTTTGGGGTTCTCACCGGAAAATGTATTTATATCTGAGCACTGAGCCCATTGGATCCAGTGCTCACAACTATCGACTCCCGGAGCCACTGCCCGCCAGTCCAGTATATCCAATGAGAATTTCATAATGATGATCTTTGTGATTATTCCAAATTGAGACTTTATGGTATTTTATTGGAACTTGCATCTGTAATCTGACAACTTATTGAACTGGATTAAGAATTTTAGTACTCATTTATTATGAGCTTTATTAGTACTTTGCAGGTTTATCTGAACACACAAATTTTTCAATTTGATACAAAGTATTCCCTGGATGTCTGGATATACTTATTCTTTGATAAATTCAAACTGATAACCATTCTATTTAGTTAAAGATAATAGTTTAATATCAGTTAACTCCTCAGGATTAAATCCTGTAAGAAACGCCGATGAGATAAACGTGAGCCTGTGAGATAATAAATATATCAGAGAAAGAAAGGAGTCCGGTTTGCATTTTCACTGGAAAATAAATGCAAAAAGTCCCTGAATCTTTCGATTCAGGGACTATGCAATAATTGGCGGAACGGACGGGGCTCGAACCCGCGACCCCCTGCGTGACAGGCAGGTATTCTAACCAACTGAACTACCGCTCCACCGGTTCTTTCACACGTATCAGCAATCGTCTGATACCTGTTTGTTCCTGTTATTTTCCTTGTCAGGGGAAAAGGAACTAATTTGATGCCTGGCAGTTCCCTACTCTCGCATGGGGAGACCCCACACTACCATCGGCGCTACGGCGTTTCACTTCTG